>NZ_JBFAQT010000041.1:0-59372 GCF_040678895.1 Kitasatospora sp. NPDC049258 | reverse complement strand
GAGCCGGTCGTGGTCCAGCTGATCCCGATGGATCCGGCGCCGTACCGGAGCGCGTTGGTGACCAGTTCGGTGACGAGCAGCGCCGCGGTCTCGCAACAGTCCTCGTCGATCCGCCAGGCGCCCAGTTGCCGGCGGGTGAGCCGGCGGGCCAGGCCGGCCGAGGCCGGGCCACGGCCCAGACCCCACGCGACCGCGGTGACCGTACTCCGGCCGGCCGGGAGCTCGCGCCGCCGGGGGCGGAGCGAACGGCGCTCACCGTACGTGTCGGGATCATCGACGCTTCCCAGGGCTGGAGCCGTCGAGGTGAGGGTTCCGATGAGGTCCACGGCCTTGCTCCCTTCACTTTCCTGTCCATTCGGTTCGTCTACAACGCTCCGTGACCGACGCCAGGGCGAACACGGGGAAACTACTCATGTCCCGTGCTCATACTTGGACGAGGGCCACGTGCGGAACCCCGCCGTGCGGGGTGAGGTGGCCCGCCTGCCCGAGACGGTCGACAGCGGAGAGCCCGGGCCCGTGGGTGCTGAGGTGAGGTGACGGTGGTGGACATGCCTTCCATCGGTGGGGTGGGGCTGCCGGCCGAGGTGGACAGTTTCGTGGGGCGGCGTGGTGAGCTGGCCGAGGTGGCGCGACTGCTGTCACGGTCACGGTTGGTGACGCTGATCGGTCCGGGGGGTGTGGGCAAGACGCGGCTGGCGCTGCGGGCCGCCGCCGAGGTGGGCGGGGCGTTGGCCGACGGTGTGTGCCTGGTCGAGTTCGCCCAGGTGCGGGATCCGCTGCTGGTGGCGCAGAGTGTGGTGGACGCGCTGGACATCCAGGACCGCTCCGGCCGCGCGCCGGAGAAGGTCCTGGCGAACTACCTGGCGGAGCGCCGCCTCCTGCTGGTGCTCGACAACTGCGAACACCTGGCCGCCCCCTGTGCCCGGCTGGTGGAGGGCCTGCTGCGGGCCGCGCCCGGCCTGAAGGTGCTGGTCACCAGTCGGCAGGCGTTGGCCGTCCTCGGGGAGCACCTGTTCGTCGTCCCGACGCTGCGTACGCCCGTCGAGAAGCGGTTGCCCGGACTTCGGGCGCTGCGGCAGTTCGAGGCGGTGGGCCTGTTCGAGCAGCGGGCGGCCGCCGTGCTGCCGGGGTTCGCGGTCACCGAGGCCAACGCCGGGACGGTGGCGCGGCTCGTCGCCGCGCTCGACGGGATCCCGTTGGCGATCGAGCTGGCCGCGTCCTGGCTGCGGGTGCTGACTCTCGATGCCGTGCTGAGCCGGCTGACGGACCGCTCCACCCTCCTGGACACCGAGGCCGCAGGCGCCCGGCCCGACCGGCAGACCCTGCGGGAGATGATGGACTGGAGTTTCGAGCTCTGCTCGCCCCAGGAGCGGCTGCTGTGGGCGAGGGTGTCGGTCTTCTCCGGCGGCTTCGACCTGGCCGCCGCCGAAGCGGTGTGCTCCGGGAACGGCATCCCGAAGTCCGCGGTGCTGAGGCTGGTGGCCGGCCTGGTCGACAAGTCCGTGGTGAGCCGGCAGGAGAGCCCGGGGGGCGTGCGGTTCCGGCTGCTGGAGACGGTCCGCGAGTACGGCGACGACCGGCTGGACCCGCCGGCCGAGCGGACACGCGTGCGCCGTCTGCACCGGGACCACTTCAAGGGCCTGCTGGACCGGATGTGGGATGCCTGGTTCGGCCCGGAGCAGGTGGCCTGGTTCACCCGGATGCGGGCCGAGCACGCCAACCTCCGCGCCGCTCTGGAGTTCAGTCCCACGGAGCCCGAGGAGGCGGCCGTGGGGTTGGCGATGATCGCGAACTCGTCCCAGTACTGGGTCGCGCTCAGTGCCCAGAGCGAGGCCAGGCAGTGGCTGCAGCGGCTGCTCGCGGTCGCCGGCGACGCCGGCGCGGCCCGCACCAAAGCGATGGGCGTGCAGGCCTTCTTCGCCCTCATCCAGGGCAACATCACCGAGGCGTGGCCGCTGCTGGCGGCGCTCCGGGAGCGCGCCGAGCGGCTGAACGACGAAGAGCAGATCGCCTGGGAAACGCACTACCGGGGGATGGCCATGGGGTACGAGAATCCGGGGCCCGCGGCGATAGCGGTCGTCGAGGAGGCACTCGCCCTGCACCGGGCACGCGACGACCTGGCCGCCGTCGCCCACACCCAGATCACACTGGCGATCATGGCGAGCCTGGTGGGAGACATCGACCGTGCACTGGCCGTCAGCCGGGACGTCGTGTCGCTCACCGAGTCCTGGGGGGAAAGCTATGTGCGGTCCTACGCCACTTCCATCGAGGCGCTCGCGGTGTGGATGACCGGGGACCGTCCTGCCGCGGACGCCCTGGTGCGGGAGGCGATCCGACTCAAACAGCCCTTCCGTGACCGCTGGGGGCTGGCATTCTGCGCGGAGATCGCCTTCTGGAGCGCCGCCCGGGACGGAGCCCACGAGCGGGCCGCCCACCTGCTGGGCATCCTCAGCGGCCTCTGGGCGGGGCTGGGCGGCACCATGCGCGAATCGGTCCCGCACATGGTCGAGCCGCACGAGGCGTTCGAGGCGCAGGTACGCGCGGCGCTGGGCGGCCGGGCGTTCCAGGCCGCCGTCGAGCGCGGAGCGCGCCTGTCCCCCGACCAGGTCGTCGCCGACCTGCTGCGCGAGGAGCCGGCACAGGTGGCCGACGATCCGCACGCCGTCCGGCTGACCCGGCGCGAGCGGCAGGTCGCCGAACTGATCGCGAAGGGGAAGAGCAACAAGGAGGTCTCGGCGTCCCTGGTGATCTCCCTGCGGACCGCCGAGAACCACGTCGAACACGTCCTGGCCAAGCTCGGCTTCACCTCACGCACCCAAGTCGCCCTGTGGGTGTCCCAACAGGAAGCGCTGCCGGCCGAGAACGCGGGCGGCAAGGGGCCCTAGGCTCCCGGGAGAAGGTCGGACCGACCGGGCCGGACGGGTGCGACCGACCACGGACCGACCACGGACCGATCGGGCGGCGGCACGCGCCACCGGGTGCCCGGGCGGTCCCGGCGCGGCTCGGGTCGCGAACGGGCGTCACCCCGGTGGGCTGCTAAGGGGTGGCCGTGCCTCGATCGGCGGGTCGGTGGCCGGTGCGGTGGCCGGTGCGGTGGCGAGCCACTCCTCCACCGCGGCTACGTGCACGGCGCAGGCCCCAGCGGCGAGGGCGGCGTCGCGGGTGGCGAGTGCCCGCCAGATGGCCTCGTGCTCACGGTGGGCCTGTTCCCGGGCCGGAGCGTGGTGGGCACCTCTGACGATGCGCAGGCGCTGGGTGTGGGTGGAGAGGATGCCCAGCAGGGTGGAGAGCACGGGATTGCCGACGGAGTCGGCGATGACGCGGTGGAACTCGATGTCCAACTCGACGAAGTCCTCGATACCGGTCGTCTCCGCGCTCCGGTCGAGGATCGTCCGCAATGTTCCCAGCTGCTCCTCGGTGAGCCGGGTGGCGGCGAGGGCGGCGGCCTGCGGTTCGAGCAGGCGTCGTACTTGGAGGAGCTGCGCCGCGGTGGGGCCGTGGGAGACGTCGGCCGCGAAGGCCAGCGCCTCCAGCAGCAGGTGTGGTTCCAGCCCCGAGACGTAGGTGCCGTCGCCCTGCTTCGGCACGAGGATGCGCATCGCGGTGAGTGCCCGGACGGCCTCGCGGAGCGAGCTGCGGGACAGGCCGAGCTGGTCGGCGAGGTCACCCTCGTTGGGCAGCCGAGCCCCGGGCTGCAGGGTGCCCGACACGATCATTTCCTTGATCTTCTCAATGGCCTGGTCCGTCACTGCCATGTCGGACTCCACTCCCGGTCGGCCGACAGGGGACGGTGGTGCATCGGGGTGACTCCTTCGGAAGTGGCGCCGGACGGGGATGCCGATGCGGCGCGACGCTGGTGCTGGCGCAGCCGGTCGCGCCGCTTCGGCGTCGGCGGGGGGTGGCGGGTGTCTACTCCTGCTTCTCGCCGGAGGCGAAGCGGGAGATGATCAGGGCGAGGATGATGATCGCGCCGTTGAGGAACTGGTTCCACAGCGCCGGCACCCCGGCGAGCGTCATGACGTTGACGACGAGTTGCAGCGTGAGCACGCCGGTGAGGGCGCCGAACAGGGTGCCGCGGCCGCCGTTGAGGCTGACGCCTCCGATGACGGTGGCGGCGAAGACCTGGAAGATCCAGCCGTTGCCCTGGTCGGCGGAGATGGATCCGTAGTGGCCGGTGTAGAGGATGCCGGCGAAGGCGGCGAGTGTGCCGCCGAGGATCAGCACGATCCAGGTGATCCGGTCGACCCGGATGCCTGCGGCGCGTGCGGCTTCGGCGTTGCCGCCGATGGCGTAGAGCGCGCGACCGTGACGCAGCCAGGCGAGGGCGGCGCCGCCGGCCAGGAACAGGACGGCGCAGATCCAGAGCGCTGCGGGGACGCCGAACCAGGAGGCCCCGCCCAGGTAGGTGAAGGAGGTGGGGAGGTTGACGATGGACTGACCCTGGGAAATGGCGATCTGCAGGCCACGCAGCAGAGTGAGTGCGCCGAGGGTGACGATGAAGCCGTTGAGGCGCAGTTTGAGGATCAGGAAGCCGTTGGCGGCGCCGATGAGGGCCCCGACGAGCAGGCAGAGCGGGATGGCGCTCCAGCCGGGGAAGAAGCCGAGGCCGTTGAAGCGGTCGCCGTGGTCGGGCAGCACCAGCCAGACCGCGATCACGGGGGCGACGCCGATCGTGGACTCCAGGGAGAGGTCCATTCGTCCGGCGATCAGGATGAGTGCCTCGGCGAGCACCAGCAGGCTGAGCTCGGTGGCCTGCTGTCCGACGCCGAGCAGATTTTCCGAGGTAAGGAAGGCCGGCGAGACGGCGAAGCCGATGACACCGAGGACCAGCAGCACGGGGAGCAGTGACAGGTCCCGGTAGCGGGCGAGGTCGAAGCGGCGTCCTGCTCGGTCGGCGGCGGGGAGGGGGGCGAGCTTAGTGCTGGTGGACATGGCTTTCCTTCGTTTCAGTGCCGGCCATGCCCTCCATGGCGGCGACCAGTTCTTCGTCGCTCCAGCCGTGCTCGAACTCTGCGACGACGCGGCCGTGGAACATCGCCACCACCCGGTCGCAGACCCTGAGGTCGTCGAGTTCGTCGGAGACGATCAGGGCGGTCCTGCCGTCGTCGGCCACCTGCCGGACGGTGCCGAGCAGGGACTCCTTGGACTTGATGTCCACTCCGTTGGTGGGCCGGATCGCGACCAGGACGTGCGGTCGGGTGGCCAGGGCCCGGGCGATGACCACCTTCTGCTGGTTTCCGCCCGAGAGCCCGTCCACCGGTGCGCCGGGGCCCGGGGTCTTGATGTCCAGGTCGGCGATCATCCGCTCGGCGAATTCCCTGGTCCGGGACGGAAGGACGGTGCCGAACGGGCCGAGCTGGTCGGTGACGGTGAGGGTGGCGTTCTCCGCCACGCTGCGGTGCGGGACCAGGCCCTGGATGTGGCGGTCCTCGGGAACGAACCCGATACCGGCGGAGAGCGCGGCCGGGACCTTGCCGGTGCGGACCGGCCGGCCGGCGACGGTGATCCGGCCCGCCTTGGGGCGATGCAGGCCGGCGATGCTCTCGCCGACCTGCACGTTGCCGCTGGCGGCGGCCCCGGCCAGCCCGAGTATCTCGCCGGCCCGGGCCCGCAGGCTGAGGTCCTCGAACGCCCCGGGCAGGGTCAGGCGGTCGAGTTCGAGCAGGTACGGCGCGTCGGGCGCGGGCCCCGAGGTCGGCCGCGCCTCGGCGGCCGCGGTGCGACTCTCGCCGGTCATGGCCTCGACCAGGGCGTGGTGGCCGAGGCGGACGACGGGTGCGGTGGTGATGTGCCGGGCGTCGCGGTAGACGGTGACGGTCTCGCAGAGGTCGTAGACCTCCTGGAGGTGGTGCGAGATGAACAGGAATGCGACGCCCTGCGCCTGGAGCGCGCGGAGCTTGTCGAACAGCCGCTCGATGCCGCGGGCGTCGAGTTTGGCGGTTGGCTCGTCGAGGATGATGAACCGGGCGCCGAACGACAGCGCCCGGGCGATCTCGACGAACTGCCGCTGCTCTACCGTGAGCCGTTCGGTCCGGGCGGCGGGGTCGATGTCGACGCCGTACTCGGCGAGCAGGTCCGACGCGCGGGTGCGCAGACGCCGCCAGCTGATCGGGCGCAGCGCTCCGTCGCTCTGCCGGTCCAGGAAGAGGTTCTCGGCCACGGTGAGGCTGCCGATGACGGTGGAGCGCTGGTAGACGCAGGCCACCTTGGAGCGCCAGGCCGCGGTGTCCCCCGGGGCGGGGGCTGCCTCGCCGTTGAAGCGGAGGGTGCCGGTGTCGGGGTTCTGCAAGCCGGTAAGGATGGAGACGAGGGTGGACTTGCCTGCTCCGTTACGACCGACCAGGGCGTGCGACTCGCCGGGGGCGACCGTCAGGTGGGCGTCGTGCAGGGCGACGGTTGCGCCGAAGCGCTTGCTGATGCCGCGTGCCTGGACGAGCGGGACTGTCAGGCGGCTGGTGTCCGCCATGGTGGTGTTCCTTTCCGCTGAGTGGTCCGCGGGGGGGCGGGCCCGGGGCCCGCCACCCGCAGGGTCACTTGCCGACGCTGTTGCCCCAGAGGGACTTGTCGTCGACGTTCTCCTTGGTCACCAGCGGGGCGGGCAGCTGGTCCTCCAGCCCGTTGGGCAGCGCGATGATCGTGGAGCCGTGGTCCGTGGGCCCGGCCTTGAAGGTCTTGCCCTGGGCGGCGGCGTTCGCGTAGTACAGCGCGTACTTGGCGTAGAGGTCGGCGGGCTGGGAGACGGTGGCGTCGATCTGGCCCTTGCGGATGGCGTCGAACTCCTGCGGGATGCCGTCGTTGGAGACGATGGCGATGTGGCCCGCCTCGCCGGCCGGCTTGAGCAGGCCCTTCTGCTGGAGCAGGGCGAGGGTCGGTTGCAGGAAGACGCCGCCGGCCTGCATGTAGATGCCGCCCAGGTCGGGGTGGGCGGCCAGGGTGGACTGGAGTTTCGCGGAGGCGACGTCGCCCTTCCAGTCGGTGGCCAGCTCGATCACCTGGATGCCGGGGAAGCCGGTCTTCATGCAGGAGGCGAAGGCCTCGGAGCGGTCGCGTCCGTTGATGGAGTCCAGCGCGCCCTGGAACTCGGCGACCGTGCCCTTGCCACCGAGCTGCTTGCCGAGGAACTCGCAGGCCTTGGTGCCGTACGCCTTGTTGTCGGCGCGCACCACCATGTAGACCGGGCCCTTGTCGGGGCGGGTGTCGACGCTGACCACGGGGATCTTCTTGGCGGCCAGCTGCTCCAGGGTGGAGGCGATCGCCCCGGTGTCCTGCGGGGCCATCACCACCGCCTTGGCGCCCGTGTTCTGGAAGACCTGGACGTTGGCGACCAGCTTGGTCACGTCGCCCTGCGAGTTGCTGACCGGCAGGGCGTTCAGGCCCTGGTCCATCACGCCCTTCTTCACGTACTGGGCGTAGGAGTTCCAGAAGTCGGAGTCGGCCCGTGGCAGGTCCACACCGATCGCCGGCTTGTCACCGGCCGCGCTGCTGTTGTCACTGCCCCGGTTGCAGGCCGTGGCGAATCCCGCCAGGACGACCGCAGCGGCGGCGGAGGCCGCGATTCTGCTGGAGCGAAGCTTCATGATGTGAATCTCCTTGGCGTGGTGGCCGGGTGGGTGGGGAGAGACGTCGGTCGTCCGCGTGGTGGGAAGGACCGAGCGGCGGCCACGGGACGAAGTGGGGAGGTACCGGCCGCGCCTGCGGGCCCTCATCTCCCAGGAGCGGCCGGCACCCGTGGGCCGTGGTCCGGCTCAGGGCTGGGGACCGGACCACGTGTCCGTGGGGCCATCCCCTCGCGACGATCACATCGCCGTGAGTCATCGGATGGCTTCTGTAGCCGGGACATTACGAGCATGAAACCACCATGGCAAGAGAAGACCTCTGATGAATCTGAAACGTAACCTCCATACGCTCCGCGATCCCGTCGCAACCCCGCTGTGACTGCTCTGGCCTGCGGGTCTGACAGGGCTCCTCGGTTGACCGCACGGAAACATCGGAGGACTTCTTGCCTTTCGACCCGCTCGATCGTATGGTCAGGCCACTGCGGATTCATCCGATGTGTTGGGGGTCGAGGACATGGCCTCCGCGTCAACAGGAGGTAAGGCATGAAGCTGCTACGTATCGGCACACCGGGCGAGGAGGTTCCGGCGGTACGCGACGGCGACGGCCGGACGTTCGCCATCTCGGGCCTGACCGGGGACATCGACGGGGCGTTCCTCGCCTCACGCGGGATCGACAAGGTCCGCGCGGCGCTCGCCCGAGGAGTCCTGCCCGCCCTGGACATCGCCGGGCTGCGCATCGGCGCCCCGGTCGCCCGCCCCGGAAAGGTGGTCTGCATCGGGCTCAACTACCGGGACCACGCCGAGGAGACCGGCGCCCCCGTCCCGGCCAGGCCGGTGGTCTTCCTGAAGGACCCGTCCACCGTGGTCGGCCCCTACGACCACGTGCTGATGCCCCGGGGCTCCACGAAGACCGACTGGGAGGTCGAACTCGCCGTCGTCATAGGCCGCGAGGCCCGCTACCTCGCCGACCCCGCCGACGCGGCCGAGGTGATCGCCGGCTACGCGATCAGCAACGACGTCTCCGAGCGCGAGTTTCAGCTCGAGTACTCGGGCCAGTGGGACCTCGGAAAGTCCTGCGAGACCTTCAACCCTCTGGGCCCCTGGCTGGTGACTCCCGACGAGGTCGGCGACCCCCAGGCGCTGGGCCTGCGCCTGTCCGTTGACGGAGAGTCACGCCAGGACGGCAACACCAAGAACATGATCTTCGACGTGGCACACATCGTCTGGTACCTGAGCCAGTACATGGTGCTGCGGCCCGGCGACGTCATCAACACCGGCACCCCGGCAGGTGTGGCCCTCGGCCTGCCCGGCACGCCCTACCTGCGCGAGGGCGACACCGTCGAGCTGTCCATCGACGGCCTCGGCACCCAGCGTCAGACCTTCCGGAACGCGTGAAAGGCACTCACTTGTCCACCACCGTCGCGCGAATCACCGCCGTCAACACCTATGACATCCGATTCCCCACCTCGCGGGAGCTGGACGGGTCCGACGCGATGAACCCGGACCCCGACTACTCCGCCGCCTACCTCGTCCTGCGAACCTCCGCAGGCGGCCACGAGGGCCACGGCTTCACCTTCACCATCGGCCGCGGCAACGACGTCCAGGTCGCCGCCATCGACGCGCTCAGCGCGCACGTCCTCGGGCGCCCCGTCGCCGAGCTGTGCGCCGACCCCGGCTCGCTCTACCGCGACCTGATCGGCGACAGCCAACTGCGCTGGCTCGGCCCCGAGAAGGGCGTGATGCACATGGCCATCGGCGCCGTCGTCAACGCCGTCTGGGACCTGGCGGCCAAGCGCGAGGGCAAGCCGCTGTGGCAGCTGCTCGCCGACGCCGACCCGGCGTGGCTGGTCTCCCAGGTCGACTTCCGCTACATCGCGGACGCGCTCACCCCCGACGAGGCCCTCGAACTCCTCGCCAAGGGCAAGGAGGGCCGCGCCGAGCGCACCGCCCACCTGCTGCGCACCGGTTACCCCGCCTACACCACCTCCCCGGGCTGGCTCGGCTACTCCGACGAGAAGCTCACCCGCCTCGCCAAGCAGGCCGTCGCCGACGGCTTCACCCAGATCAAGCTGAAGGTCGGCGCCGACCTCGACGACGACATCCGCCGCTGCCGCGCCGCCCGCGCCGCCGTGGGCCCGGACATCCGGATGGCCATCGACGCCAACCAGCGCTGGAACGTCGGCGAGGCCATCGAGTGGACCAACGCGCTGGCCGAGTTCGACCCGTACTGGATCGAGGAGCCCACCAGCCCCGACGACGTGCTCGGCCACGCCACGATCCGACGGGGCGTCAGCCCCGTCAAGGTCGCCACCGGCGAGCACGTGCAGAACCGCATCGTCTTCAAGCAGCTGCTCCAGGCCGACGCGATCGACATCCTCCAGCTGGACTCCGTCCGGGTCGGCGGCGTCAACGAGAACCTCGCCATCCTGCTGCTCGCCGCGAAGTTCGGTGTCCCCGTCTGCCCGCACGCCGGCGGCGTGGGCCTGTGCGAACTCGTCCAGCACCTGTCGATGTTCGACTACGTGGCGCTGACCGGCACCACCGAGGACCGCGTCATCGAGTTCGTCGACCATCTCCACCAGCACTTCCTCGACCCCGTCGTGATCGACGCGGGCCGCTACCAAGCGCCCACCGCGCCCGGATTCTCGGCCACCATGTACCAGGCCACCATCGACACCTACCATTACCCCGACGGCGCGTTCTGGGCGGCCGACCGCACATCGGAGCGGCCCGCCCCGCAGACGGAGCTCAGCGCATGACCACCTTCGAAGGACTCACCGCCCTGGTTACCGGGGGAGCCTCCGGCATCGGCCTCGCCACCGCCCAACTCCTCAGCGAGTACGGAGCCGACGTGGCCGTCCTGGACCTGGACCCCGACGGCGCCCTGCCACCACTGCACCGCTTCGCCGCCGATCTCTCCGACGACGCCTCCGTGCGCGCCGCCGTGCAGGAGGCAGCAGCCGCCCTGGGCGGCATCGACATCCTGGTCAACAACGCCGGGATCGGCGCTGCCGGGACCGTGGAGGACAATCCCGACGAGCAGTGGCACCGCGTCCTGGACGTCAACGTCCTGGGACTGGTGCGCACCACCCGAGCAGCTCTGCCGTACCTTCGCCGCTCGGAGTTCGCCTCCGTGGTCAACACCTGTTCGATCGCCGCCACCGCCGGCCTTCCGCAGCGGGCCCTGTACTCGGCGAGCAAGGGCGCCGTTCTCTCGCTCACCCGGGCGATGGCCGCCGACCACGTCCGCGAGGGCATCCGCTTCAACTGCGTCAACCCCGGGACGGTCGACACCCCCTGGGTCGGTCGGCTGCTGGACGCCGCCGCCGACCCGGTCGCCGAACGCGCCGCGCTGAGCGCCCGCCAACCCATCGGCCGACTCGTGAGCGCCCACGAGGTGGCCGCCGCCATCGCCTACCTGGCGAGCCCGGGCGCCGGCTCCGTCACCGGCACCGCTCTCGCCGTCGACGGCGGCATGGCAGGCCTGCGCCTTCGACCCGGCGGCCAGTCGTGACCGTCCGACAGAACCCCTCCCCCACCGGTACCCTCCCGCTGAGCGAACTGGCCTTCGGCGCCGCCGGAATCGGGAACCTCTTCGCCCCGGTCAGCGACCAGGACGCCGAACTGGCCGTCGAAGCCGCCTGGCGCCACGGTGTGCGGTACTTCGACACCGCACCCCACTACGGCCTCGGACTGTCCGAGCGACGGCTCGCAGCAGCGCTGCGCGGCCTGCCCAGAGAGCAGTACATCCTCTCCACCAAGGTCGGCCGGCTGCTGGAACCCTCCTCCTCCGTCGAAGGCGACGACCTGGCCGCCGGATTCGCCGTCCCGGCCACCCACCGGCGCCGCTGGAACTTCAGCGCTCACGGCGTTCGCCGCTCCATCGAGGACAGCCTCGAACGGCTCGGCCTCGACCGGATCGACATCGCCTACCTGCACGACCCCGACGACCACGCCCACCAGGCCCTCACCGAGGCCTATCCCGAACTGGAGAGGCTGCGCGCAGAGGGCGTGGTGGGCGCGATCGGCATCGGCATGAACCAGGCCGAGCTACCGGCCCGCTTCGTCCGCGACACCGACATCGACGCCGTCCTGCTGGCAGGCCGCTACAGCCTGCTCGACCAGCGTGGCCTGACCGAACTGCTCCCGCTCGCCGCCGAACACGGCGTCAGTGTCGTCATCGGCGGCGTCTTCAACTCCGGCCTGCTCGCCGATCCCCGACCCGGCGCCACCTTCGACTACGCCCCCGCCCCCGACGCCCTCCTGGCCCGCGCACTGGAACTCAAGACCGTCTGCGAGCGACACGGGGTGCCGCTGCGAGCGGCCGCACTACGTTTCCCGTTCGGACACCCGGCGGTGGCGAGCGTCCTGGTCGGAGCCCGCAGTGCCGCCGAGATCCAGGACGCCGCCGCCATGCTCCACCACCCGGTGCCCGCCGCACTGTGGGCGGAGCTCAAACACCGCCGACTGCTCGGCCCGGACGTCCCCGTCCCCCAGGCGGTGGACTGATGCGCATCGCCCTGTTCATCACCTGTTTCAACGACACGATGTTCCCCGGCACCGGCCGCGCCGTGGTCACCGTCCTGGAACGGCTCGGCCACACCGTGCACTTCCCGCAGGAGCAGACCTGCTGCGGCCAGATGCACTTCAACACCGGCTACCGCCCCGACGCCCTCCCCCTGGTCGCCAGGTTCGCCCGCACCTTCGCCGAGTACGACGCCGTCGTCACCCCGTCCGCCTCCTGTGCCGGCATGGTCAGGGAGAACCACCCGCTGCTCGCCGAGGAGTACGGCCACGACGTGCTGCGGTCCTCGGTGGCCGACCTGGTACCCCGGGTCCACGAGTTCACCGAGTTCCTCACCGACGTCCTGAAGGTCACCGACGTCGGCGCCTCCTTCCCCCACCGCGTCACCTACCATCCCACCTGCCACTCCCTGCGCGGACTGCGCCTGGGGGACCGGCCGATGAAACTCCTGCGAGCGGTGAACGGAATCGACCTGCTCGACCTGCCCGACGCCGACTCCTGCTGCGGATTCGGCGGCACCTTCGCCGTCAAGAACGCCGACACCTCAAGCGCCATGCTCGCCGACAAGGCGGGCGACGTACTCGCCACCGGCGCCGACGTCCTCTGCGCCGCCGACAACTCCTGCCTGATGCACATCGGCGGCGGCCTGTCGCGGGGCGGCAGCGCGGTGCGGACGATGCACCTGGCCGAGATCCTCGCCGCCACCGAAGGAGCCCCGCGATGACAACCCCACCTGGCCCCGCAGGCCGAGGGGTGGTGTGGCTGGACACCCCGTCCTTCCCCGCCGCCGCCCGCACCGCGCTGAAGGACGATCAGCTGCGCGCGAACCTCAAGCGGGCCACCGGCACCATCCGCGAGAAGCGTCTCGCGGTCGCCTCGGAGCTGGACGACTGGGAGGACCTGCGGGCAGCGGCGGCCGCCATCAAGAACCGCACCGCGCGCCATCTCGACCACTACCTCGTCGAGCTGGAAAGGTCGGTGACCGCGGCCGGCGGGGCCGTGCACTGGGCGGCGGACGCCGCAGAGGCCAACCGGATCGTCACCGACCTCGTGAAGGCCACCGGCGAACGGGAGGTCGTCAAGGTCAAGTCCATGGCCACCCAGGAGATCGGCCTCAACGAGGCACTCGCCGAAGCCGGCATCACCGCGTACGAGACCGACCTCGCCGAACTCATCGTCCAGCTCGGCGACGACCGCCCCTCCCACATTCTCGTCCCGGCGATCCACAAGAACCGCACCGAGATCCGCGACCTCTTCGCCGCACGCATGGGCGACTGGGGCGAACCGGCCTCCGAGGGCCTGGGCGACGACCCCCGCGAGCTGGCCGAGGCCGCACGCCGCCATCTGCGGGCGAAGTTCCTCACCGCCAAGGTCGCCGTCTCCGGCGCCAACTTCGCCATCGCCGACACCGGCACCGTCACCGTGGTGGAGTCCGAGGGCAACGGCCGGATGTGCCTGACCCTGCCCGAGACCCTGATCACCGTCATGGGTATCGAGAAGGTCCTGCCCACCTGGTCCGACCTGGAAGTCTTCTTCCAACTGCTGCCTCGCTCCTCCACCGGCGAGCGCATGAACCCCTACACCTCGACCTGGACCGGGGTGACGCCGGGTGACGGACCGCAGCAGTTCCATCTCGTCCTGCTCGACAACGGCCGAACCGACACCCTCGCCGACACCGTCGGCCGTCAGGTGCTGGCCTGCATCCGCTGCTCCGCCTGCCTGAACGTCTGCCCGGTCTTCGAGCGCACCGGCGGCCACGCCTACGGCTCCGTCTACCCCGGACCGATCGGCGCCGTCCTCACCCCGCAACTGGTCGGCGTCGAGCAGGCCTCCTCCCTCCCCTTCGCCTCCACCCTGTGCGGGGCCTGCTACGACGCCTGCCCCGTGAAGATCAACATCCCGGAGGTGCTGGCCCACCTCCGCGCCGAGGTGGTGGAGGCCAAGCGCCACCCACTCGCCCCGGAAGCACTCGCGATGAAGGCCGCCGCCACCGTCCTCGACTCCCCGCGGCTGCTCTCCCTCGCGCAGAAGTCCGCCTCCCTGGGCGGGCGGGCCCTGGCCCGCAACGGCCGGATCGGCCGGATGCCCGGTCCGCTGCACGGCTGGTCCGACTCCCGCGACACCCCCGTCCCACCGGCCGAGTCCTTCCGCAGCTGGTGGCGCAAGAACCGCGAAGGTGACCGATGACCAGCCGCGAAGCCATCCTCGCCCGCATCCGTACCGCACTCGCCGACGTCCCGGCGCAGGAAACTCCGCAGGACGTACCCGTACCCCGGACCTACCGCCGCAGCCACGCCTCGCCCGGCGATGACATCGTCGCCCTCTTCGCCGAACGGGTCGCCGACTACCGCGCCACCGTGACCCGCGCCACCGAGGCCGGTCTGCCGGATGCCATCGCCGCCGCCCTCCGCACCCGTGGGGTCCACCACCTGGCGCTCCCGACAGGCTTCCCCCCCGGCCTCCTCCCGGCCGGCGACTGGCAGTGGCACCCGGAACCTCTCGATACCCCTGCCCTGGACGCCCTCGACGGCGCGATCACCCTCGCCGCCGTCGGCATCGCCGTCACCGGGACCATCGTCCTGGACACCGGTCCCGGCCAGGGCCGGCGCGCCCTCACCCTCGTCCCCGACCACCACCTGTGCGTCATCCAGGCCGGGCAGATCGCCGAGGACGTCCCCGCCGCCCTCGCCCGGCTCGACCCCGCCCTGCCGCTCACCTTCATCTCCGGCCCGTCCGCCACCAGCGACATCGAACTCCACCGGGTGGAGGGCGTGCACGGCCCCCGCGTCCTGGACGTCATCATCGTGGAGACCTCATGAGAATCGCCCTGCACACGCGTGTCCGCGCCGACCGCATCAGCGAGTACGAGGCTGCCCACCAGCAGGTACCCGCCGCGCTCACCGCCGCGATGCGGGCCGCGGGCGTCACCTCCTGGACCATCTGGCGCAGCGGATGCGAGCTCTTCCACCTGCTGGAGTGCGAGGACTACGCCCGGCTGCTCGCCGAGCTGGAAGGCCTGCCGGTGAACATCGCCTGGCAGGCCCGGATGGCCGACCTCCTCGAAGTGGTGCACGACTACTCCGCCGAGGGCGCTTCCGCCGGTCTGCCGCAGGTGTGGGACCTGTGACCGACCGGCGGATCATCGACGCGCACCACCACATCTGGGATCTGTCGGCCCGCCCGCAGCCCTGGATCACCGGAGAGGCACTCGCCCCGCTCGACCGCTCCTTCTCCGTCGCCGACCTGCAACCCGAGGCCCGCGCGGCAGGCGTCCGCGCGACCGTGGTCGTCCAGACCGTGTGCGTCCCCGAGGAGACACCCGAGCTGCTCGCCGTGGCGCAGGCCGGTGACCTGGTGGCCGGAGTGGTCGGCTGGACCGACCTCACCGCCCCCGACATCGCCGACCGGCTCGCCGAACTGCTCGAAGGGCCGGGCGGTGAGCGGCTGGTGGGCATCCGCCACCAGGTCCAGGAAGAGCCGGATCCCGGATGGCTGCTGCGCCCGGACGTCCGGCGCGGCCTCGCCGCCGTGGCAGCCGCCGGCCTCGCCTTCGACCTCGTCGTCCGACCGGGCCAGCTGGCCGCCGCCGTCGCAGCCGCGGCCGGCCTGACCGGTCTGACCTTCGTCCTCGACCACCTCGGCAAACCTCCCGTCGCCGAGGGCCGGTCGGAGCCGTGGGCCCGCGACCTGCGCCGGCTGGCCGCGCTGCCCAACACCGTCTGCAAGCTCTCGGGACTGATCACTGAGGCCACCCCCGGAGTCTGGAGCATCGAGGACCTGCGACCGTACACCGACACCGTCCTGGAGGCCTTCGGCCCGTACCGCCTGCTGTTCGGGTCCGACTGGCCCGTCTGCACCCTGGAGGCCGACTACGGGCGGACGCTCTTCGTCGCCGAGGAGCTCACAGCATCCCTCAGCCCGACAGAAAAGGAGATGATCTTCCATCGCAACGCGACCCGGGTCTACGACTTGCGGCTGCCGTAGGCGCTGCCCGCCGCAGGTCGGGGTGCCCGGGAGCAGGCGACGGCCACATCGGGACAGAGTGCTCGACGGGACCGGATCGTTGTACGCGGCGGTCCGGTCACGCGGCAGTCCGCTCACGCGACGCCACCGTCACGCCCGCGGCGGCAGCAAGAAGCCCTTCGAGCCGACCGTCCCCCGGAGCCACTGCTCCACGCCGGCGACGTGGACCCGGGCCCAGGCCTCTGCCAGGTCCGGACGACGCCCCGCGATCGCCTCGAAGATCGCCCGATGCTGCTCCAAGGTGCGGCGCAGGGAGCCCTCCTCGGTCAGTCCGCGCCAGATCCTCGCCCTGGCGGTCGGCCCCGACATCCCTTCCACCAGCGCGCAGAGCACCGAGTTGCCCGCGCCGAGCGCGATCCTCCGATGGAACTCCAAGTCGTTCTCGATGACCTCCTCCAGCGTGAGGTCCTCGCTCGACCTGTCGAGTACCTCCCGCAGGCCCTCGATGTCCTCGTCCGACATCCGCTGGGCGGCCATCGCCGACGCGGCCGGCTCCAGAATCCGCCGCACTTCGAGGAACTCCAGCACCGTGTCGTCCTGGTGAAAATCCACGACGAACCCGAGCGCCTCCATCAGCAGTCCGGGTTCGAGACTGGTGACGTACGTGCCGTCGCCCTGACGCACGTCCAGCACCCGGATCAGCGACAGCGCCTTGACCGCCTCACGCAGGGAACTCCTCGACAGTCCCAGCCGCTCGGCGAGGTCCGGCTCCCGGGGGAGACGAGCGCCCGGCCCCAGTTCCCCGCTGACGATCATTGCTTTGATCTTCTCGATAGCCTCGTCGGTGACCGGCATGGCCCTCCTCCCTCCCGAACATCTGAGGTTTGCAGCATAGACGGGTCAATCCCTCGTGAGGATACCGGCGGGAACCTCGCCGACCGTGGTGCTCGATCCCGCCCTGGGCCCGCTGGCCGTTCGACCCCACGGGCGGCCGGCACGGCACAGTCGCGAACGCTTCGACCAGCACCGACTCCCCACGGGAGCGGGGGGCTGCCCGCGGCTCGTTCCCATCACGCCGCCGGGTGCGGTACTGAACCAAGCGGTCCGCCGCCGACATCCGCGCGGTCATGTGACCTCCGATGTAGCGCGGCGGCACTACGCGCTCTGCGTCTTGTGATGCGGCATCCTTACCGACAGTAACGAATAGGCGCCCTCCGGCGCGCGGCGAGGTGCGGGCAAGGTGCCGCACCTGCCCACGATCCCTGCGGGCCGCGGCATGGACCGGGAATCGTCCAGGCCGGCGCCGACTTCGAGCACCGCCGCAAGATCACCGCGTTCCGCGACGCCCTGGCGAAACGCGGGCCGCCTCCACGCAGACCCTGGCCACCGGCAGCGGGCCCAAGGTGTTCCGCCAGACCACCTGGTGTCGGGGCTCCAAGGGCACAATGCGCTCCCGCTTCCGGGTCCTCACCGTGCGACCGGCAGGCGCCGCGGCCCGCACTCACACCATGACCCAGGCCGGCGGAGGCGCCACCTGGGCCGGCGTCCTGCCCGGGACCACCCTGCTCAGCGAGTGGGCCACCGGGCCGAAGGTGCCCACCAAGTACTGGCTGACTAGCCTGCCCGCCGACACCGCGACGCGTCACCTGGTCCGGCTCGCCAAATGCGCTGGCGCATCGAGCACGACTACCGCGAGATGAAGCACCGCCTGGGTCTGGACCACTTCGAAGGCCGCGCCAGGCGCGGATGGCACCACCACCTTGCCTCGTCACCGCCGCCCACGCCTTCCTCACCCTCCGGCGCCTCGACACAAATGCCCAAGCGCTGTCCTGCCCCTTATCAGGTCCTCGACCAGCGCCAGAACTTGCTGAGCTGCTGGACCGGCATCTGCCACACCGTCCTGCAACTGGTGGTGGCCTGGCCGACGAGTCCGTGGTGAGCCGGCAGGAGAGCCCGGGGGTGTGCGGTTCCGGCTGTTGGAGACGGTCCGCGAGTGCGGCGACGACCACCTGACCCCGCCGGCCGAGCCGACACGTGTGCGCCGTCTGCAGGCCACCTGCTCCGCATCGAACCAGTGGTCCCGCAGCTGGTCCAGCAGGCCCTTGATCTTTGAGTCTCGTAACGGGCTCCGCCGCGGCCAGGTCCGCTCTCCGAACCCCCGCAGCGTACGGCCCGGGAACGATCCCCAAAGCCAGCCCGACGGCGGGCAGCGGGCGGCCCGATACGGCAAACCAGTTCCCGGCCGATGCGCCGAAGTCGGTTCACCGCGCCGGACCGTGGGCTATCGCTCGCCTGTCCTGGTCGGGGCGGGTCGCGGTCGGAAACGGGCCGGAGCACCCCAGGCCCACTTTGACTCAACCGTAACAATGCGTGATCGCCACTGTTGGGCACCGAGGCATGTGTCACGTTGCGTGTGCATACTGGTGAGAGGCGGTCTCGTGCCGAGCACGCCTGCCTCGTGGGCCGTGGGAGCCCCGTCGACGCGGGGCGGGCAGCTACGGAGAGTCCGGGCCCGTGGGCGCCGAGGTGAAATCATGGGTGCAGACGTACTTACGGCCGGGGCTTTCGGGCTGCCGGCGGAGGTGGACCGTTTCGTGGGGCGGCGCGGTGAGCTGGCCGCGGTGGTCGGGTTGCTGTCGCGGTCGCGGTTGGTGACGCTGATCGGCCCGGGTGGTGTCGGCAAGACGAGGCTGGCTTTGCGGGTGGCCGCCGATGTGGGCGGGTCGTTCGAGGGCGGTATGTGCCTGGTCGAGTTGGCGCAGCTGCGGGATCCGCTGCTGGTGGCGCAGAGCGTGGTGGACGCGCTTGACGTCGAGGACCACTCCGGTCGGACGCCGGAGGAGGTGCTGGCCCGCTTTCTGGCGGAGCGTCGTTTCCTGCTGGTGCTCGACAACTGCGAACACCTGGCCGTCCCCTGCGCCCGGCTGTTGGAGGGCCTGCTGCGGGCCGCGCTCGGCCTGAAGGTACTGGCCACCAGCAGGCAACGGCTCGCCGTCCCGGGGGAGCACGTGTTCGTCGTCCCGCCGATGCGTGCGCCCGTGGAGGAGCGGTTTCCCGGACTTCGGGCGCTGCGGCAGTTCGAGGCGGTGGCGCTGTTCGAGCAGCGGGCGGCCGCCGTGCTGCCGGGGTTCGCGGTCACCGAGGCCAACGCCGGGACGGTGGCGCGGCTCGTCGCCGCGCTCGACGGCATCCCGTTGGCGATCGAGCTGGCCGCGTCCTGGCTGCGGGTGCTGACTCTCGATGCCGTGCTGAGCCGGCTGACGGACCGCTCCACCCTCCTGGACACCGAGGCCGCAGGCGCCCGGCCCGACCGGCAGACCCTGCGGGAGATGATGGACTGGAGTTTCGAGCTCTGCTCGCCCCAGGAGCGGCTGCTGTGGGCGAGGGTGTCGGTCTTCTCCGGCGGCTTCGACCTGGCCGCCGCCGAAGCCGTCTGCTCCGGCAACGGCATCCCGAAGTCCGCGGTCCTGCAGCTGGTGGCCGGCCTGGTCGACAAGTCCGTGCTGAGCCGGCAGGAGAACGCCGGGGGCGTGCGGTTCCGGCTCCTGGAGACGATCCGCGAGTACGGCGACGACCACCTGACCCCGCCGGCCGAACGCGCCCGCCTGCGCCGTCGCCACCGGGACCACTTCAAAGGCCTGCTGGAACAGCTGCGGGGCCACTGGTTCGGTGCGGAGCAGGTGGCCTGGTTCACCCGGATACGGGCCGAGCATGCCAACCTCCGCGCCGCTCTGGAGTTCAGCACCGCCGAACCCGGCGAGGCAGCCGTGGGACTAGCCATGATCGTGGAGTCGATTGACTACTGGAACGCGCTGAGCGCCCAGAGCGAGGCCAGGCAGTGGCTGCGCCGCCTGCTGGCGGTGGCCGGGGACGCCGGCGCGGTCCGTACCCAGGCCATGAGCGTCGACGTATATCTCGCGGTGGTGCAGGGCAGAACGACCGAGGCGTGGCCGCTGCTGGCGGCTCTCCAGGAGCGCGCCGAGCGGCTGGGCGACGACGAACAGATCGCCTGGGCGGTGCATCACCGGGCGATGGCCACGGGGTTCGAGAATCCGGGGCCCGCAGCGGTCCCGGCCTTCGAGGAGGCACTCGCCCTGCACCGGGCACGCAACGACCTGAGGGCGGTCGCCAACACCCAGGTCAATCTGTCGATCACCGATAGCCTGGCGGGAAACCCCGAGCGCGCGCTGGCCCTCAGCCGGGAAGTCGTGGCGCTCACCGAGTCCCGGGGAGAGACGTACCAGCGTTCCTACGCCATCTCCGCCGAGGCGCTGGCCGTGTGGATGGCCGGCGATCGGGCCGCCGCCGACGCCCTGCTACGAGAGGCGATCCGTCTCAAGCAGCCGTTCCGCGACCGCTGGGGCCTGGCATTGTGCGTCGAACTCGCCTTCTGGAACGCCACCCAGGACGGAGCCCACGAACGGGCCGCCCACCTGATCGGCATTCTCCAGGGCCTGTGGGCCGGACTGGGCGGCACCATGCAGGAATCGGCTCCGTTCATGGTCGGGCCGCACGAGGCGTTCGAGGCGCAGGTACGCGCGGCGCTGGGAGGCCGGGTGTTCCAGGCCGCCGTCGAACGCGGAGCGCGCCTGTCCCCCGACCAGGTCATCGCCGACCTGCTGCGCGAGGAGCCGGCACAGGTCACCGGCGATCCGCACGCCGTCCGGCTGACCCGGCGCGAGCGGCAAGTCGCAGAACTGATCGCGCAAGGAATGAGCAACAAGAACATCTCGGCGGCCCTGGTGATCTCCCTGCGGACCACCGAGAACCACGTCGAACACGTCCTCGCCAAGCTCGGCTTCACCTCCCGCACCCAAGTCGCCCTGTGGGTGTCCCAGCAGGAAGCGCTGCCGGCCGGAAGCACAGCAGACAAGGAAGCCTGAACTCGGACGACAGCCGAACCTCCATGATCGGCACTATGGACTGTGGGCGCCGGACCGAACTGCACCCGGCCCGCGAGAAGTTCGCAGCTCACATCTCTGCCACCAGGGCGTGCCAGTGGCCGCACGCCCGGATCCAGACCGATCCGGGCGTGGGGACCAGGCAGCATGATCCGCGCCTTCAGATGTCGAGCTCGACCACCCCCTTCCTCCTCCAGCAGCGTTCCCGGCATCTCTCCACCACCTCCAAGGCCGACGTTCGCGGCTGGTATCCGCATGAGTCCCGGTGGAAGACCGGATTCACCCTCCTCATCAGATGGCGGGCCACCACGGTCTGAGCCACCCGGTCGGCGACGGCGGGTGTCAGGGGACGGCCTCGCCGGTGCCTCGGACACTCCGGGCCGCGCAGGAAGCCCGCTGCGGGACGCTCTCAGTAGGCACGCAGGTCCGAGCAGCGACGGCCTGGAGAAGTACGTCCAACCTATTGACATTAATCCGATGTTTAATCCACCATCATGCTTCAAATCCCCCATGAACGGCCGACCATCCGCCAGTACATCGGATGTATTGGCTAGGAATCGGAGTGACCCCCATGACTCCACCGCTCAGACCGACGCTCGCGGCTTCAGTAGCCACCCTCGTGGCTGCCGCCTCCTGCGCCCTGGCCGCCCCCACGGCAACGGCCGCTGTCCAGACGACGCTCTACGCGTCACCGTCGGGGTCGGGCAGCGCCTGTACGCTGACCGCTCCCTGCAGTCTCACCGGCGCGCGTGACGCCGTCCGTACCCTGGCACCGGCGATGACGGGTGACATCGTGGTGCAGCTGCGCGACGGCACCTACCGCCTCTCCAGCCCCTTCCAACTCGGTCCGCAGGACTCCGGAACCGGTGGCCACACCGTCGTCTACCAGGCGTACCCAGGCGAGCACCCCGTTTTCAGTGGCGCGCAGCAGATCAGTGGTTTCACCCAGGTCGACGCGGCCAAGAACATCTGGAAGGCCCCGGCACCCGCGGGGGCGCAGGGCCTGCAGTTGTACGTCAACGGTCAGCGAGCCGACCGTACCCGCTCAGCCCTCAACCCCACCGGCTTCACCAAGACCGCCGCCGGGTTCACCACCGCCGACCCTTCGTACACCGGCTGGCGCAACGCGTCCGACGTTCAGATCGTCGCCCGAAATGCCTGGAAGCACCTGCGCTGCCCGCTGTCGGGCATCACCGCGGCGGGTGGAGGCTCCAGCCTGAACGTGGCCCAGCCCTGCTGGTCCAACACCAAGACATCGCCCACACCGGGCTTCCCGTTCAACGGGAACGGCACGATCGGGATCAACTCGATCAGCTGGCTCGAGAATGCCTACGAGCTCCTGTCCGCACCGGGCCAGTTCTATCTGGACCGGACCGGCGGCATCGACGGCAGCGGAACCCCGGAGCTCTACTACATCCCGCGCGGCGGCGAGAACCTCGCCACCGCCGATGTCGAGCTGCCCACGCTGGAAACCCTGGTGAGCGCCACCGGCACACCCGGCCATCTGGCGCCGGTCAACGACAGTGACGCGGGCGCCTCCTACACCGGATCGTGGGCCGTGTCCCCCAACCGCGGAAACGGCGACCTGAACAACGACGTCCACTACACGACCGCCAACGACGCCTCGGTCACCTACACGTTCACCGGCACCGGCCTGGACGTGCTCAGTGAGACCAACACCGACGAAGGCGCATTCGACGTCTATGTCGACGGTGTCCGCACGTCGTCCTCGGCGAACAGCTCGACCCGCCTGGCCCAGCAGGTGATCGCCTCGGTCACGGGCCTCGCCAAGGGCACGCACACCGTGAAGCTGGTCAAGACCGCCGGCACCTACCTGCTCGTCGACGCTTTCACCGTCGTCCCGGACGTGATCGCTCCGGTGCACGACATCGCGTTCCGGGGCGTCACCTTCTCCTACGCGACCTGGCTCCAGCCCGGCGGGCCGGACGGGTACGCGGACAACCAGGCCGGCGTGCTGTGGGCGGGCAGCGCGACACGGGTGGTCCGCACTCCGGGCGCGGTCTCCGTCCACCGCGGACAGCGGATCTCCATCACCGGCGGGCAGGTCAGTCACGTCGGAGGCAACGCCGTGGACCTGGCCGACGGCACCCAGGACTCCACCGTGAGCGGCAACAGCATCTACGACGCCTCCGGCGGCGGGGTGTCGGTCGGCGAGGTGGACGACTACTACCTCACCGACACCGCGCGGATGACCACGGGCGACACCGTCCAGGACAACGCGGTGTTCAACATCGGCCGCGAGTACGAGGACGCGGTCGGCATCTTCGTCGGCAACTCCCGCAACGTCACGCTCGCCCACAACGAGATCGCGCACACCCCGTACTCCGGCATCTCGCTGGGCTGGGGCTGGGGCTGGGCCTCGCCCGGGGTCACCCAGCACGGCACGATCTACTCCGGGGCCAACCAGATCCTCGGCAACTCCATCCACGACACCATGCGCACGCTCAACGACGGCGGTGCCATCTACACCCTCGGCGGCCAGGGCAACGGCAACGGAACCACCACCTCGGTGGTGTCCGGCAACTACCTGTCGACCTCCAGCGGCTCGCAGGGCGAAGCCCAGGGCCTCTACCACGACGAGGGAAGTTCCTACTGGAACACGTACAACAACGTAGTCAGCCAGATAGGCCACCGCTGGACCCAGGAGTGGATCGACACCATCCACGACATCACCATCCACGACAACTACACCGACACTCCGAACTACCTGAACAACGGCACCAACGTCACGATCACCAACACCACGCTCGTCACGAACGGCACCTGGCCGCAGGGCGCCAAGGACATCGTGGCCCAGGCCGGCCTGGAATCCGGCTACCGCGCGCTCATGCCGCCCACCGCCGACCTGCTCAACGACGGGGACTACGGCGCCCTGACGGCCCCGGCCACCATCTCCTACACCGGCAGCTGGACCGTCGACCCCCCGCACAGCTACGGCGAGCTGAGCGTGCGCAGCTACGGCGACCTGAGCGCCGACGTCCACGACACCAAGACCAACGGCGACTCGGTCACCGTGGCCTTCACCGGCACCGGTATCCGGGCCCTGGGTGAACTCTCCTCGGACCAGGGACAGCTGGCCGTCACCCTCGACGGCTCCGCCGCCGGCACCGTCGACACCTCCACCACCGGCGCGCGCCGGGCCCAGGCCGTCATCTACCAGAGCGCGAACCTTCCCTACGGGAGCCACACGCTCACCCTCACCAAGAACAGCGGGACCTACGCGACCATCGACGCCTTCCAGCTCGACCGCTCGGTCAACGACGACGACCCCTCGCTCGTCTACAACGGCAGCTGGGGCCCGCTCGCCAACCGGGGGTTCGGCGACTTCAAGAACGACGTCCACTTCACCCCCTTCAACGGCGACTCCGTCACCGCCACCTTCAACGGCACCGGCGCCGACGTGGTCACCGAGACCAACAGCGACGAGGGCACCATCACGGTGTACGTGGACGGCCAGTCGCGCGGGACGGTAAGCGCCAACGCGGCCACCCGTACCGCCCAACAGCGCGTCTACACGATCGACAACCTGCCCTACGGTGTCCACACGATCAAGCTCGTGAAGACCTCGGGCCAGTACCTCCTGGTCGACCGGCTCACCTACCGCTAACGGTACCCGTGTTCGTTCCGCCGCCCGGCAACGGACGGCGGAACGAGCACGACGATTTCTCTGAACAATGGATCCGGCAGAGTGAGCATGAGATGTCCACACATCCTCTCCTCCGGCATCCACGGAATGAGGCACCCCGTGCGACTGCTGTAGAGATCCCTCGGCAGCGTTCCGACCGTCCTCGACGCACTCCGAGCCGCCACTTCGATCCCTCCCACCGCTGCGGCGGCCACCAGCGGGAATCCGATTGTCGACGGTCACGCCGAGCCCGGGTTCTGCACCAAGGACCGGACCGCCGCCACCACGATTCCCGGCTGAACCGTGGAGTGCGACAACCCGGTCACTTATCGGATGAGCAGTGGGTGTTGATCGAGCCGACGATCACAGCCTCGAAACAGGACCGTGTGAGGCGATCGGCGACCAGACACCCCGGGGCCTATGATCTCCGGGAGATCGTGAACGCGATCTTCTACCAGAACCGGACGGGCTGTCAGTGGCGCTACCTGCCCCATGACCTGCCGACCTGGTCGGCGGTGTTCTACTATCTCACTCTGTGCCGCCGGGACGAGCTCGACCAGCGGATCCAGGAGCTTCTGCGCTGCCAGCTTCAAGGACGAAGTGATCATCCACGGTGCACTGCTGGCCATCACCGTCGAGGTCGTCCGCCGCTACCAGGCCGACCAGGGCAGGGGCTTCGTCCCGCAGCCAAGCGGTGGGTGGTCGGGCAGGTCAACGGCACGCTAAGGCTGCACCAGCGCCTGGCCCGCGAGAACAACCTCCGGCCCGACAACTCCGCCTCGCGGGTCTACTGGGCAGCTACCGCGAGCATGACCCGCCGCCTCACCATACCCACCCCGGCCTGGCGCGACATCCTCCGGGCAACCGCGTGAACGTCACCGAACTCCTGACGGACCTCCAGGGCCGGCAGGACGAGGCCACCGACCGCGCCCACGAAGTACGCGGCAAGATGAAGCGCCTCACCGCCGCCCTCACCGAGACCGAAGCACGCCTCGCGGACCTGGCCACCACCCGGAAGGTCATCGCCGGTCCTCAGGGGAAGCTCGTGTGGATCTCTCGAGCCCTGCCCGGTCGCACCCACGACCTGACCGCGGCCCGCTCCCACCGCATCGTGAAGACCTGCGTCCGGCTCCGCGTCCCCGTCCTGGCCGACATGGCCTACACCAGCGCGGGCGGCACGTTCGCCTTGCCGGCCAGGCGCTCGCCCCGCCAAGAGCTCACGGCCGGGCAGAGATCGGTCAACCGGGCCCACGCCCGGCTGCGGTATCCCGTCGAACGCGGCGTGGCAACCGTCAAGCGCTGGCGTATCTTCCACCACGCCCGCTGCAGCCCGACCCGTCTGACGTCAGCAGCCAAGGCAGTCCTCACTCTGGAGAGGCAACGCTGAAAAGGCTCAGAATGAGTTGGCCAGGTGCAGCGCCCGGCCTGCCGACATAACAGCCCTTCCAAGAGCTCGGGTTCACACGGTGTCAGATATCCAAGCGCCCAACCCATGCGCCCCACGGTAGTGGCGCTGTCCATCGACTTTCGGTGGCTTCAACGGGAGCGGTCGACGGCGGCCCGCACACAGCGCAAGTACCTGATCCCGAGGGGGATCGGGCGCTCGTCGGCATGGGGGGCGCGCTCAGCGGCCGGGGCCTGTCGATCCCATCGATGAGGGGCCAGCACGTTCGGCCCGAAGTCGGCGTGCCGCGCCCCTCCCTTCAGAACTGCCTGCACGTCGAACTGGTTGGAAAACGACAGACTCATACGCCCTCCCGCATCATGAGCATTATGGCCGCACTCGAGCCTCAAGTTCAGCGGACAGGTACCAGCCTTCGATGGCCGGCGCCATGTAGAGGCGGGCCTTGAGACTATGAGCAGTTGGCGGCGGTGTTCCTGGTCTGCTCGGATCCAGGCATCGGCGAGGGTCTGGCCGGTTTCGACGTCGACCCAAGCGGCAGGGCGTTGCGGGAGGGCAGCAAGGCGGCGTCGTTCGTCGACGACGATTTCGAGGGCTTCGGAGTACTCGTCGTCCCCGCCGGGGTAGTCGAACAGGCCGCGGCGCTTATCCTCCCGCAGATCCTTCATCGCCTGGGCTACATGGTTCAGCTGCTCGGTGTGGTCCTCGCCCGGGATGAACCGGCGGACCGTCAGGACCGCCGGATTCGGTGACGAGCCGGCGGCAGGACCTCTCGGCAGGAGGAATGCGCCCGCGCCCACAACCGTCAGGGCAGGCGCGCCTTGCCATGTCGTCCGTGCCCGGCACCCTGCGGGTCCGGGCCGCCGAGGAACTGCCGGCGGCACCTGGTGGGGCGTCGCCCGCCGTGGCGGTCAGATGCCGGAGACATCGGCGAGCTGCCCGACCGCCGCGGTGATGGCCATGGCCAGCCCGCCGCCGAGGACGACGCGCACGGTCGGGTGCAGCACACCGGTTCCGGCGGCGCGGGCAGCCAGCACGCCGGCCGTGGCGAGGCCGAGGAGGGTGACGGCGACGATCAGCCACATCCTGGCGGTGGTACTCCCGGCGAGGAGACCGAGGAAGGGAACGAGTCCGCCGGCCAGGAAGCTCGTGGCGGAGGCCACGGCGGCCTGCAGCGGCTTCGCGGCGGTGTGCTCGCTCTGGCCGAGTTCGTCACGCAGGTGGGCCTGAAGCGGATCGGCCTCGTGAAGGGCGACCGCGACCTGCCGCGCGAGATCCGGCGGAACGCCGCGGGCCCGGTAGATGGCGGTGAGTTCGGCGAGCTCGGCCACCGGGTTCTCGGCGAGTTCGCGCTGCTCCTTCGCACGGTCGGCGGTCTCGACGTCGACCTGGGAACTGACCGAGACGTACTCGCCGGCGGCCATCGACATCGCCCCCGCCGACAACCCGGCGAGGCCGCCGGTCAGCACCGTCGAGGTGCTCGCACCGCTGGCCGCGATGCCCACCATCAGGCTCGCGACCGACACCAGACCGTCGTTGGCGCCGAGCACGGCGGCGCGCAGCCAGCCGGCCCGGCCCGCGCTGTGGCTCTCCTGGTGCGGGTTGGGCCGGTCGAAGAAGGTCATCGGTCAGCCGCTCCTGTCGGTCGTCGAGTTCATTGTCGGTTTGCCGGCAGGCCTGCGCACTCGACGGGCCCGGTTCGAGTGGTGGGCGAACACGTCGGGGCCGCCGCCGTCCTGCTCGATGAAGCCGAAGCCATGTTCGGCGTTGAACCATTTGACGGTGCCGGTGGCCGTGCGCTTCTCCTTCGTGGGAACTGATCGGTCCCACTGGTCGGGCGAGAACTTCGGAACCACACCGCAGCGGACCCCGCAGCCAGGGAGCCGAACCGGACACGAAACGGCGTGGGTGTGGCGCCCGTACGCGCCTCGGTCGGGTCGGGCCGCCGTCGGCCGCGAACACGGGCGGACTCCCCTGCTGAACAGATGCGGGAGTCCCCGCACTGGCAGACCCTGGGAGAGGAGCCGACCTCGGAGGAGAGCGATGACCAGTACCAGTGGCTCACGGGAACCGAGCGCCATGGTGCACATGTCGATCTCCGGTGCGCCGCCCGTGGCGAACGTGGTCGCCGACACGGTGGGGCAGTCGTTCAAGCTGATCGTCGTCCCTGGTCCTGGCGCAGCAGGGGACTATGTCTCGCCCGGCGATCAGGTGGTCCGCACCCGCTGGCAGGTGGACACGTCGGCGCCGATCGAAGAAAACGCCGCACGGCCGGTCCCCCTCGCGGATGCCGGCGCCGGCCCGGTGAAGGTCGAGCTCGGCGGTCGAGCCGATGCCGTGGTCAAGGTCGCGGCGCTGATCCGCGGCCGCTTCCGCGCCGGAGCTCCGGCGGGGATCTCCCAGGCATTCGAGGTGTGGCCGGGAAGTCCGCCGCACCCAACAGGCCAGCCATGACCGACATGGCATGCGCCTGGCAAAGTGTCGGGCCCTGCCGCACCGCATGGGTCGACCGGCACGGTCATCCGGTCTCACCGAGCGGGTTCGGCATGACGTTGCGGCCACGACCGCACCACGCCCACCCGTGCCGGGCCGTGTGAGCCGCCACCCGGTTCAGAGCAGCAGCGGACGGCAAGCGGGGGGCGGTGGACATCTGCGCCGCCCTCGGTCCGGCCCGGCCACGGCAGGCGCCAGGTGGCGGGCTGACGCCAGCGTCCGCCCGCACCGCGGTGCCGCGCCAGGGCCGGTCGGCTCGGACAGCCCGCCGACGAGCCGGGACCGCCCCGTGGGGCCCGTTGCATCGTCTTCGGGGCCCGAACGGCCCTGGCACCGGGCCCCCGGCCCGGCGAACGATGAGAGTGAAGAGGCGACGGCTGTCGGCTGTCGGCCGGACCCGGGGGCCCGAGGCAGGAGAGGGAGCATGTTCACTCCCGCGGCACCTCCGTACGGACGGAACCTCTTCGAGGCGATCTGGCAGCGCCACTGCCGCCAGCCCTTCGCCAACCGCGACGTCCCCGAGACTGGCCTCGGCGAGCTGACCGCTGACGCCGAACGCCGCACCGGCCCCGACCTGGCGCGAATGGCCGGGACGCGCGCCTGGCTGCGGCTGGAGGAACCGGCGGCGGACGGGATCCCGGCAGCCGCTCTGGGTCCTCAGGACCACGACGCCCTCGAGGCCCTGCCTCAGCTGGCCACGCTCACCACCCACCCGGCGCGGCACCGGAGCAAGGAGGTCCGTCATGGCAGGCACGTCTGAGCGTGGACAGGCCATCGTGGTCGGATTCGACGGATCGCCGGAGAGCCTGGCCGCCACCGAGTGGGCGGCCCGCGAGGCCCTGCGGTGCGGGCTGCCGCTGGAGCTGGTGCAGGCCTGGCCGTGGACGCAGCCCTACGTCCTCGGGAGCGAGGAGGCCGAGCGGTGGGGCCGGCAGCGGCTGGCCGCGCGGGAGGCCGAACTCCGGACGGCGTTGCCGGGGATCGAGGTGAGCGCCGTCCACGTTCCGGACGCCGCACCCGCCGTGCTGGAAGCGGCCGGGAGGACGGCGGCGATGCTGGTGCTCGGCTCGCGCGGCCTGGGCCCGCTCCGGGGGTTCCTGATCGGCTCGGTGAGCCAGGAGGTGCTCGGCCGGGCCGGCTGCCCGGTGGTACTGGTGCGCGCGGACGACAGCGCGCCGGGCGAGCACCTCCCGGCGGCCGGCGGGGGCCCCTCCACCGGTACGGCGCTGCGGGAGGTCGTCCTCGGGCTGGACCTGCGGCACCGCTGCGACGAGGTGGTGGCCTTCGCCTTCCGGAGCGCCGCCCTGCGGTCGGCGCCGCTGCGGGTCGTGCACGCCTGGGCCCCGCCGCACGGCAGCGAGTACCTGGCCGCCGTAGCGGCCCGCTCCCTGGAGAGGGATCTGGCCGCGGTCGAACGCCAGGCGCTCGCGGACGCGTTGGGCCCGGTGCGGGAGCGGTACCCGGAGGTGGACGTGGTCGAGGAGGTGACGCCGGGCAACGCCGCCGCCACGCTCCTGGAGGCGGCCGCGCAGGCCGGGCTGCTGGTGATCGGCCGCCGCACCCGGCGCGCGGCGGTCGGCCCGCGGCTCGGCCCGGTGGCGCATGCCGCGATCCACCACGCGCCCTGCCCCGTCTCCGTCGTCCCGTACCCAGGACGCCCCTGACGTCCGACGGCCCGGCAAGGGGGTGTCGGACGGTGGTGGACGGACCCAGCCGGTCTCCCGAGAGGTGAGTGGTCGTGCAGGCAGTGATCGTGTACGAGAGCGTTTACGGCAACACCCGAACCGTGGCCGAGGCGATCGCCGAGGGCCTGCGGGGTGCCCGGCCCGACGCGGTGGTGAGCTGCGTTCCGGTGGCCGGGGCGGGGCCCGAGGTCACCGGCGCCGCGGACCTCCTGGTGGTCGGCGGGCCCACCCATGTGTACGGCATGAGCACGGGGCCGAGCCGCAGGATGGCCCGGTTCGCCGCGGCCGGGGCGCCCGAGGGGGACGAGCCGCGGGCGCACGGCCCGAAAGCCGACGCCGGCCCGGGGCTGCGCACCTGGTTCCGCTCACTCCCGAAGGCGCCGCCGGGCACCCGCGCGGCTGCCTTCGACACCCGCGCGGACATGCTGATCAGCGGTGGGGCCGCCCACGGGATCGCCCGCCGGCTGGCTCACCACCGCTACCACCTGGTGGCCGGTCCCGAAGGCTTCGTCGTCGAGGGCACCGGCGGCCCGCTGCGCGGGGGCGAGCGCGAGCGGGCCGCCGCCTGGGGCGCGTCGCTGGCCTGACCGGGACGGCGCCGGCCCGGCCCGTCACCGTCGTGGCGGCCGCTCCACAGGCAGCCGCGGTGACCGCGGGGTCGCCGAGCCTCCGCTCCACCCGAGCAGGTCACTGCCGTCGCCGACCGGTTCACGGTCAGGGGTCCACGGCCCCGACCGGGCGCCCCGGGACGTCCGTGCCGTCGCGTCCGAACCGCCCGCGCTCGAACGGCTGAGCCCGCTCGAGAACGCGTCCATCCGGCGGCGGATCGGCCTCCGGGCCGCCGCGCCGGGGCCGCGCGGCCATCGCGGATCAACCCGTGGTGGTCAGGCCGAAACCGTAGGGGAACAGCGGGTCGTAGTGCGGGTCGCCGATGTTGATCGGTTCCTGGGCCTCGCTGCGCGGCCAGGTGACGGGGAGCTTCCCGGTGAAGGGGCGCTGGCCGAACAGGACGTCGGCGACCCCGTCGCCTTCGCTGCCCGGGAGCCAGGACATCACGAAGGCGTCGGCCTCGGGCAGTTGGCCGGTGACGATCTGGGGGCGGCCGGCGACGTCGAGGACGACGCAGGTGGTGATCGTGGAGCAGACGCGGTCGATGTTCGCCCGGTCGGTGGTGGAGAGCTCCAGCGTGCGGCCGCGGGTGCCGACGTCGCCGAAGCCTTCGGCGTAGGGGGTCTCACCGACGACCACGATGCCCACGTCGTAGCCGGCGGTGGGGGCGCCGGCGTCGGCGCTGTAGGTGACGTTCCCGGCGACGTGCCGGATGCCGTTCAGGATGCTGGTGCCCGGGAACGCGGTGTTGCCGGACTGTCCCTGCCAGGTCACGGTCCATCCGCCGGCCTGGTTGCCGAGGTCGTCGGCGTTCACCCCGGCGACGTAGATCCGCTGGGAGGGCGCGAGCGGCAGCGCGTGGTGGTCGTTCTTCAGGAGCACCTGGGATTCGGCGACCGCGCGGCGGGCCACGGCCCGGTGGGCGGGTGAGCCGATGCCGCCGATGTTGGTGCGGTCCGTGAAGGGGTGCTCGAACAGGCCGAGTTCGAACTTCGCCCGTAGGATGCGGGACACGGCGTCGTCGACGCGCGACATCGGCACCCGGCCGGCCTGGACCTCGGCCGCGAGGGCCTGTTCGAACTGCGGCGCGTCGTACGGCTGCATGAACATGTCCATACCGGCGTTGACGGAGGTGCGGACCTGGGTCGCGAAGTCGCCCGGGAGTTCGGTGATGGCGTCCCAGTCGCTGATCAGGAAGCCGTCGAAGCCGATCTTCCGCTTCAGGACGTCGGTGAGCAGCTCCTTGCTGGCGCTCATCTTGACCGGGCCGCTGCCGGGGACGTCGGTCCACCGGACGGACGAGTAGGACGGCATGATGCTGCCGACGTGGTGGACCTGGACGGCCGCGACGTACGGCGCGAGGTCGATGGCGTCGAAGCGCCGGTGATCGGTGACGGTGACGCCGCGGTCGATGGTGTAGTCGCCGGTGGTGGAGGTGCCGTAGGTGGTGTCGCCGTCGCCGGCGAAGTGTTTGACGGTGGCCAGCACGCGGTCCGGCCGGGCCAGATCCTCGACCCGGGTGCCCTGGAAGCCGTCGACCGCGGTCGTCATCCGCTGCACCAGCCGCGGGTCCTCGCCGAAGCTCTCGTACGCCCGGCCCCAACGCTCGTCCCTGGTGACGCACACGCACGGGGCGAAGACCCACTGCGGGCCGGTGGCCCGGGTCTCGGCGGCGGTGATGTGCTCGGCCTCGGCCACCAGCCGGGGATCGCGGGTGGCGCCCATGCCGATGTTGTGGGGGAAGATCGTCGCGCCGACGAGGTTGCCGTGCCCGTGCACGGAGTCGACGCCGTACAGCAGCGGGATGTGCAGGCGGGTCTTCAGCGCCTGCCGCTGGTAGCCGTCGACCATGTCCGCCCAGGCCTGCGGCGTGTTGGGCGTCGGGGTGGAGCCGCCGCCGGACAGCAGCGAGCCGAGGCCGAGGGCGGTGATCCGGGTCGGGTCGGCGTCGACGGAACCGCGTTCGGCCTGGGTCATCTGGCCGATCTTCTCCTCCCTGGTCATCCGGCCGAGCAGGTCGCGGACCCGTTGCGACGTGGGCAGACCGGGGTTGAGGTAGGGCGGCCTGGCACCGGCGGCGGTCGTACCGGGTTCGGCCTGGGCCGAGGCCGACGGAAGCGCTGTGGCGAGCAGGGCGGCCGCGGCCAGCAGGACGCCTGCGGCGCGCCGGCCGGTGCCGGGTCGGGGCAGGACGGGTCGGGGCTGGTACCTCATGTCGATGCTCCTCGGGCGTGGTTGCGGTGGGACCGGGGTCGGCGGCCGGGCCGGCGACCCACGGCGTTGTCGCCGCCGTGGGTCGCCGGCCGGACGGGCTACCGCAGCGTCCAGACCTGGTTGGCCTGGGTGCCGCTGCCGTAGCAGTCCCAGATCTGCAGCAGGGCGCCGTTGCCGGAGCCGCCAGCGTCCAGGCACTTCCCGGACGCCGGGTTGACGACGGTGCCGTTGGCGTTGAGCTGCCACTGCTGCGCGCCGGTGCCGTTGCACGACCAGAGCTGCACCTTGGCGCCGTTGACCGTGGCACCGGCGGCCACGTCGAGGCACTTGCCGGACTGCGGGTTGACGAGGGTGCCGCCGGTCCGCGTCCACCTCTGGTTCCAGCCGGCCCCGCAGTCCCACAGCTGGACCGGGGTGCCGTCGGCCGTGCCCCAGTCCTTGAGGTCCAGGCACCGGCCGCTCTGCTGGCCGGCGACCGTGCCGGACGGACCGCCGCCGGAGCCGTTGGCCTCGTAGGAGAAGGAGTTCACGGCCAGGCCGGGGCCGCCGACCCAGGGCTCGAAGCCGAACTGCACGCTGGTCATGTACCAGGCCGGCGACAGATAGCCGCGGCCGATCGAGTCGTCGGTGAAGTCCTTGATGTTCACCGTGATGGTGTTGGTGGGCTGCTGGCGGACGTAGGAGACGGTGTTCCAGGAGACGCCGTTGCTCTGGCGGCCGTACCAGACGTCCCAGTCGGCGCCCTCGATCCGGACGGTGGCGACCTTGGAGCCGAACGGCGAGGGCGGCCCGGCGTGGTTGGCCCAGATCATCATCTCTTCGCCGTTGTTCTGGCCCGACGGGTTGGCACCGGTGTCGAACCAGAGGTCGTACGCGGCGTCCCACTGCCCGTCGGCGGTCGAGAAGTCGACGCTGGACTGCGGATTGCCGAAGGCCGACACCTGCAGCGGCAGACCGTTGCCGCTGGAACAGTTGCCGTAGTGGCAGCCGGCGTAGATCGACGGGTACGCCGCGGGCGCGCCGCCGGTGGAGACGTTGTGCCAGCCCTTGGTGACCTTGAAACCGTCGTCGTTCACGTCGATGCACTGCTCGATCGAGTCGCCCCACTCGTTGTTCTGGACGACGTACTTGCCGCCCGAGACCTTCACGCTGTCGGTCCGGCCGCAGAGGGTGGTGCTCGCGGACGCCGGCGAGGCGCCGGCCAGGGAGAGGGCGGCCATCAGCAGCGCGGCCACGACGGCGGCGAGCACTGCGGCTCCGCGGTGCGGCCTGGTACGGGATCCGGGCATGGGAATCCTTTCGATCGCCGGGCAGGTCGGTGCCGCACCCGGGCGGTGGGGGCTGCGCATCGGACGGAGGCGTGGGAGCGCTCCCGCGAGCGGTTGTGCGGACGCCCGCTCCTTCCGGGGGTGACCGGCGGGCACGTGGGGCACGTGGGGCGGGACGGCTCCGTCAGGGCCGGTTCGCATGGTGGGACCGGTGCGCGACAGGTGAGCCGCACGGGCTCACTCGCACTGCAACACATGAAGCCAGCGAGGCTGATGGACTGTCAAGCGGTCTGCTTGCCTTCAAGTTTTGAAGAAAAGGCGGCATGTCCCTGACGAGGGAAAACGAATTTCGCGCGTTGGAGCGGACCCGTCGGGCGCCTGTCACTTCATCAGTCGACGTAACAGTTCCGGCACCCGCTCCGGCCGTCCGGCCGCCCGGCCGCCGGGGTCGCGGCGGCCGGAGCGGGCGGCGATCGGCTGTCGGCTATCGGCGGCCGGCCGCGCCCGGTACGGGCAGGGCGGTGCGGTCGACCTTGCCGTTGGCCGTCAGGGGGAGGGCGTCCAGGGCCACGAACTGGTCGGGGACCAGGTAGGCGGGGAGCTTGGCGGCGAGGTGTTCGCGCAGCTCGCCGGGGGCTGTGTGGGCCGGGGTGACGTAGGCGACCAGCCGTTTGGCGCCGCCGGGGGCGTCGACGGCGGTGACGACGGCTGCGGCGACCTGCTCGTGGGCGAGCACGGCGGCCTCGATCTCGCCGAGTTCGACCCGGAAGCCGTGGATCTTGACCTGGAAGTCCTCCCGGCCGAGGAACTCCAGGTTGCCGTCGGGCAGGTAGCGCCCCAGGTCACCGGTCCGGTAGAGGCGCTCGCCGGTGCGCGGGTGGGTGAGGAAGGACGCCTTCGTCCGTTCCTCGTCGCGCCAGTAGCCCATGGCCACGCCGTGGCCGCCGATGTGCAGCTCGCCCGGCACCCAGTCGGGGCGGCGGCGCAGGGCGCTGTCGAGGACCTCGAAGTGCTGGTTGGTGAGCGGCCTGCCGTACGGGATGCTGGGCCAGGCGGGGTCGACCTCGCCGATGGGGTAGCAGTTCGACCAGATCGAGGCCTCGGTCGCGCCGCCCGCGCCGATCACCTCGATGCCGGGAGCCGCCAGGGCCCGGATGCGGTCCGGCAGCGAGACCGGGATCCAGTCGCCGCTCATCAGCACCAGGCGCAGCGACCCGGCCAGTCGCTGCTGCCGGCAGGCGGTGTACTCGACCAGCAGCTCCATCAGCGCGGGGACGGTGTTCCACACGGTGACCCGGTGTTCGGCGAGCATCCCGGCCCATTCCCAGGGAGCCCGGCTGCTCCCAAGGCCGGGCATGACGAGGGCGCCGCCGACGCTCAGCGGCCCGAGGATGTCGTAGACCGACAGGTCGAAGGAGAGCGCGGAGAGTGCGAACACCCGGTCGGTCGGGCCGATCGCGAAGCGGCGGTTGATGTCGGTGATGGTGTTGAGCGCGCCGCGGTGGTCGATCATCACACCCTTGGGGCGACCGGTCGAACCGGAGGTGTAGATGACGTAGGCGAGGTCGCGCTGCCCGCGCCTGCGGGGCAGTGCCCGCTCGCCCTCTCCCGCGAGGTCGGACTCGTCCAGGACGATCAGCGGGAGTCCGTCCGGCCAGGGCAGCGTACGGGCGAGCTGTGCGGTGGTGACGGCCGCGGCCGCCTGCGCGTGGGCGAGCAGGTGGTGGAACCGCTCGGCGGGCAGGTCGGGGGCGATCGGCACGTAGGCGGCGCCGGCCGCGAGCGTGCCCAGGACGGCGGCGGCCTGCTCCCAGCCCTTGTCGAGGACGACCGCGACCATCGCCGGCCGGGCCCGGTGGTCCGGCAGTTGCTCGGCCACCCGGGTCGCCGCGGCCCGCAGTTCGCGGTAACTGACCGTGCGTGCGGCGGTGATGACCGCCGGGGCGTCGGGGGTGAGCTCCGCCCGGCGCCAGAACGGCTCGTGCAGCAGGTCGTCGGCCAGCGGGGCGCCGGTCGAGTTGACCTGCTCGCGCACCAGCTGCTGACGGGCCGGCAGCGGATCGCCGGGCGCCTCCTGCCAGGCCTCGGCGGGCTGCTGGAGCAGCAGGAGGTGGGTGTCCGCCAGGTCTTCGAGGAGGCCCTCGGGCAGGGCCAGGCCGGCCGCGTCCCAGGTCAGCAGCAGGCCGCCGGCGGCGTCCGCGGCGGCCTCGTACCGGAGTCCGGCCCGCAGCCGCAGGGGCAGCTCGGGCCGGGGCCGGGCGCTGCCCAGGGCGCGGGCGCAGTCGAGGAGGCCGCGGTGCGGGTCGGCGTCGACGGGCAGCGGCACGCCGTCCGCGTCGAGGGTGAAACGGGGCTCCTTTGACCAGTCGGCGACGGTGCGGGCGAAGGCCGCCGCGAGCACCACCGGGGCCGGCAGGTCGTGTGCGGCCGCTCGGGCCAGCAGGGCGCACCACGCGTCGGCGGGCAGCCGGCGCGTGACCGTACAGTCCCCGTCGGGCCGGGTGGCGTCGCGCGGACAGGGCAGCTGCGGCGGCGCGGGGGCGGTGGAGGTCGCTTCGGGGGCGCGCGGGATCGGGGCGGTCGGTGTCATGGGGTGCCTCCTCGTCAGAACGTGTCACCGCCCGGGCCGGACGGTGCACCGGGTCGGCGGCACTGCACCGGGCGGCACTGCACCGGGCCGCTCCGCACTGCCGGCCTGAGCGATCGGCTCGTCGCGCAGCGCTGCGGCGGATCGCCTCGGTCAGGCTGCCAGGTCGGTGGGGAGCCGCACGAGAGAAAAACAGGCAGCGCGCACCGCGGCCACAGGTGCCGCCCGGGCCCGGACCGGTGTCCGTACGACGGCCGGGCCGGGCATGGGGGGATCGCCCCCATGTTTCCGGTCGAGTCCTGCTGGAGCCCGGTGGTGGACGCCGAAGCCCGGTGGCAGCGGGCGCCACGGCGGTGCGGGCGGCAGGCGCGGGAGGCGGGGCCGGGCGGGCGGTGGGGCCACGTCGGGCGCGGTACGGGTCGGTGGCGGGCGCCGGCGGCCCGGGCCGCCGGTGGGTCGGGAAACCTGGGTGCCGTCACCCGATGCCGCCGGGCGGCCGCGCGCCCGATGCTCTTCGAGTCGGACCCAGGCCACATTCCAGGAGGAGCTGATGGGCGAACCGGTGAAGGTCGGCATCGTCGCGCAGGACCCGGTGCTGGAGGCCGGTACGCGGATCAGCCTGCAGTGCCACGCCGACATCGCGGTGGCGCTGCCCGGGGAACAGGCGCAGGTCGCGGTCATGATGGTGGACCGGGTGACCCCGCGGGTGATGGACGCGGTGCAGGCCGCCCGGGCGGCGGGCCAGCGCCAGGAGGTCGTGCTGGTCGCGACGGAACTGGCGGCCGGCGACGCGGTCCAGGCGTTCGCGGCAGGTGTCCGAGGGCTGCTGCGCCGCTCCGAGGCCACCGCCGAGCGCCTGGCGTCGACCGTCGTGGCGGCCGCCGCGGGCGACTGCACGCTGCCGCCGGACCTGCTGGACGGGCTCCTCGACCACGGCCACCGGGCCGGCGCCCGCCGCACGGGCGCGAACGGGGCGGGCGCGAACGAGGCGGCCGCGAACGGGGCGGCGGCGCCCGGCGGGTCGGCGCTGTCGGAGCGGGAGCGGGCGGTGCTGCAACTGGTCGCCGACGGCCGCGAGACCGAGGAGATCGCCCATGAACTGTGCTACTCCCCCCGCACCGTGACCAGCGTGGTGCACGACGTCACCCGACGGTTCCAGCTCCGCAACCGCGCGCACGCGGTGGCCTTCGCCCTGCGGGCGGGCCTGCTGTGATCGCGACGATGGCGGCCCCCGCCGCGGCCGCGGTCACGGGCGCCTCCCCCGCCAGCGGGCCCCGGGTGAGGGTGCGGTCGAGCGACGCGGCGGCGCGCGCGGTGGTGGAGGCCAAGCTGATCATCGCGGGGCTCCGGCCGGCCCACGCGCCGGATCCCTCGCCGCAGGACGTCCTGGTGGCCGTCGGCGACACCGTGGAGGGTGCGATCGAAGCCTGCCGGCCCGCCCTGCCGGGCAGCGGCGAGCAGCTGCTGGTGGTGGCCGGGGTGCTGTCCCGCAACGGCGCCCTGCAGGCGCTGCGGGCGGGCGCGCGGGCCATGCTGCTGTCCGCCGAGGCGACGCCCGACCGGCTGGCCGCGGCCGTCCACTCGGCCCACCGCGGCGAGGGCCGGCTCTCCCACCTGGTGCTGGCCCGGCTGCTCAACGGGTCGCCGGAACCGGCCGATCCCGGCCGGCGCCCGGGCGGCTCGACCCTGACGTACCGCCAGATCGAGGTGCTGCGGCTGATGGCGGACGGCCACGGCAACGAGGCCATCGCCAGGACGCTCGGCTGCTCCAAGCACACCGTCAAGAACGTGATCTACGAGCTGATGGGCCAGCTCCAGGTCCGCAACCGGGCCCACGCGGTCGCGCACGCCGTGCGGACCGGGCTGATCTGACCCGCGGGCCGGCCCCGGGACGCCGGGCCGGGACAAACGCGCAGCGACCCGGCCCCGCGGCTGCCATTCGTTCCCTGGTGCCGGGCCACGCTCCGGCGGCACGCTGCTCCTGCCCATGTCCGCCCGGCGGGCATGGCGACCCTCCCTCCACCTGCGGGCACTGCCACGAGCGGCCGCCGCGGGCCCGACCCCTGCCGAGAGGACCTGATGGACATCGCCGAGGACACCCCGACCACCGGCCAGGAGCCGTTGCCGGAGCCCGAGTTCAAGATCTTCGAGGAGCTGGAGTCGGAGGTCCGGCTGTACTGCCGCACGTTCCCGGCCGTCTTCGAGCGGGCCAAGGGCGCCGAGCTGTTCGCCGAGGACGGCCGGTCGTTCATCGACTTCTTCTGCGGCGCGGGGACGCTCAACTACGGGCACAACAACGACTTCATCAAGGCCCGGCTGGCCGACTACCTCGCCGCCGACGGCATCGCGCACGGCCTGGACATGTACACCGTGGCCAAGCGGGAGTTCCTGACCACCTTCGCCGACACGGTGCTGCGGCCCCGCGGGCTGGACTACAAGGCCCAGTTCACCGGCCCGACCGGCACCGATGCCGTGGAGGCCGCGCTCAAGCTCGCCCGCAAGCAGACCGGCCGCTCCGGCCTGGTCGCGTTCACCGGCGCGTACCACGGCATGTCGCGCGGTTCGCTCGCGGTGACCGGAAGCCGCCGGGCCCGCCGGGCGGGCGGGGTCGGCGGGCAGGACGTCACGTTCATCCCCTTCGAGGACGGCCCGCAGGGCCGGTTCGACTCGATCGGCTACCTGGAACGGCTGCTCGCCGACCCCTCCTCGGGCGTCGAGGTGCCCGCCGCGGTGATCCTGGAGCCGATGCAGATGGAGGGCGGCGTCTACCCGGCGAGCGCCGAGTGGCTGCGCGCCCTGCGCGAACTCACCGAGCGGCACGGGATCCTGCTGATCCTCGACGAGATCCAGGCGGGCTGCGGCCGCTCCGGACGGTTCTTCTGCTTCGAGCACGCCGGGATCACCCCGGACGTGGTGACGCTCTCCAAGTCGCTCAGCGGCTACGGGCTGCCGCTGTCCATGGTGCTGTTCAAGCGGGAGCTGGACGCCTGGGAACCGGGCGAGCACACCGGGACGTTCCGCGGCAACCAGCTGGCCTTCGTCGCCGCCACCGCGGCCTGCGAGCTGTGGCGGCAGGACGCCTTCCAGGCCCAGCTCGCCGCCGCGATCGACCGGCTTGGCCAGTTCCGCGGCGAACTGGACGCGCTGGAGCAGGGATTGGTGACGCGCGGGAGCGGGATGGCGCTCGGCATCGACCTCGGTGCCGGCGACGGTCCGCAGCGCGCCGACCGGCTGCAGCGGTACGCCTTCGACCGGGGGCTGATCGTCGAACTGTGCGGCCGCCACGACGAGGTGGTCAAGCTGCTGCCTCCGCTGACCGTCGATCCCGCCGTCCTCGACCGCGGCCTCGACGTGCTGCGGCAGGGCTTGCAGTCGGTCTGACGTCCCGCCAAGGAAGCAAGGAGACGCAATGTCCCGTCCGCTACGCCGCCATCTGATCTCGATCGACGACCTGGGCTTCGAGGAGATGCACCGCATCGTGCAGCGGGGCGCCGACTTCGCCGCCGGCCGCTGCGAGGACGCCCGCCCGCTGCGTGACGCGGTGGTGGGCATCCTGTTCCGCAAGACCTCCACCCGCACCCGCACCGCCTTCTCGGCCGGCACCCTGCGCCTGGGCGGCCGGCTGATCGGCTACGGCCCCGACGACCTCCAGGAGAACACCGGGGAGACGGTCGAGGACACCGCCGCCGTGCTGTCCCGGATGCTCGACGTCCTGGTGGCCAGGACCGCCGGCGACGAGGCCGAGCTGCGGGCCTTCGCGGCCCAGCGGCGGATGGCCGTGGTCAACGCGATGAGCGCGGCCGAGCATCCCACCCAGGCGCTCACCGACCTCACCACGCTGCTCCGCCGGTTCGGGCGGATCGAGGACCTGCGGGTGCTCTACGTCGGCGAGGGCAACAACACCGCCTCGGCGCTGACGCTGGCGCTGTCCCGCTACGCCGGTACGGAGCTGCACCTGCGCACCCCGGGCGGCTACGGGGTCGAGCAGCGCTACCTCGACCGGGCCGCCGAGTACGCGGCGGGCAGCGGCGCGCTGGTGGCGCAGCGGCACGACATGGCCGAGCTGCCCGAGGTCGATGTGGTCTATACCACCCGCTGGCAGACCACCGGCACGGCCAAGGCCGACCCCGACTGGCGGCGCGCCTTCGAGCCGTTCCAGGTGGACAAGACCGTCCTGGACGCCGCCCCCGGTGCGCTGTTCATGCACGACCTGCCCGCGCACCGCGGCGACGAGGTGACCGCCGAGGTACTCGACGGGCCCGCCTCGATCGCCTTCGAGCAGGCCGAGAACAAGTACCACAGCGCCCGTGCGGTGCTGGAGTGGTGCGTCGGCGGCGACCCGGCGGGAGACGGCGATGAGTGAGCCCGTCCTGCTGCCGGACGGCAGCTGGCGCCTGTGGCGACACTTCGCGCTGCGCGGGCCGGGCTTCCCGGTGACCGGGGTGCTGCGCCTGGCGCCGCGGGGCCTGGCCGAGGCGGCCGACCGGTTCGGCGCCGCGGCGGAGCTGGCCGGGGCCGACTGGCAGTCCTTCGAGGCCGCCTTCGCCGACGCCGCCGTCGGCACCGCCCGGGAGCTGCAGACGATCGCCGGCCGGCCCGACTTCCGGGCCGCGGTGGCCTGGCAGAACCGGGCCGTGCTGCGCTCCGGCATCGCGCCCTTCCTCGCCTGGACGCCGAGCGCGACCGGCCGGACCAGCATGCCCCGCCAGCGGGAGGAGCTGGTGGCGCACTACTGGCAGCGGTTCTGCGTGAAGAACGACACCATCGGCTTCTTCGGCCCGGTCGGCTGGGCCACCCTCGACCCGGAGCTGCGCGGGGTCGAGGTGGACCGCGGCACGGGCCTGATCAGCCGCTCCGAGGTGTTCTTCTCCAGCTGGTCGATCGACGAGCTGGCCAGGACCCTGGACCGCGATCCGGGCCTGCGCCCCTGGCTGGCGCCGCGCCGGTTGCCGTACCTGCGGATCGGGGAGGTCGAGGTACGGCTCCCGGGGCGCCCCGCGCAGCCGGTGTCGGCCCTGGAGCGCCAGGTGCTGCTGCGCTGCGACGGGGTGCGCCCGGCCCGGGACATCCAGCGGGAGCTGGCCGACCTGGCCGCGCCGGAGCTCGTCGAGCAGGTGCTGGAGCAGCTGGTCCGGCGGCGCTGGATCACCTGGCGGCTGGAGATCCCCGCCACGGCCTACCCGGAGCGCCACCTGCGCCGGACCCTGGAGCGGGTCGGCGACCCGGCGGTCCGCGAGCCCGCCCTGGCCGGCCTCGCCGTGCTGGAACGCGGCCGGGACCGGGTGCAGGCCGCCGGGACGGACGCGGAGGCGCTGGTCTCGGCGCTCGCCTCGCTGGAGACCGACTTCGCCGGCCTGACCGATGCCCCGGCGCAGCGCGAGAAGGGAGCCCGGACGGCGCCGAACCGCGCGCTGGTGTACGCGGACTGCCGCCGCTCGGCGACGGCCCGGGTCGGCAGTGCGGTGCTGGAGGCGCTCACCCCGCTGGAGCTGTGCCTGACCGCCTCCCGCTGGATGACCGACCGGTTCGCCGAGGTCGTCGGCGCCCGGATCACCGAGGCGTACCGGCGGCTGCGCGCGCAGTCGCCGACGGTCGACCTGGGCTCGCTCTGGTTCGAGTGCCTGCCCGCCCCGCACAGCCGCTCGATCGCCGACATCGACGTCATCCAGGCGGAGCTGCGCGAGCGCTGGGCGGGCATCATCGCCGCCCCCGAGGGGGCTCGCCGGGTGGAGCGGGCCTCGGCCGACATCACCGAGCAGGTCCGCAAGGCGTTCGGGGAGCCGGGCACCGGTTGGTCGCTGTCCCGTTACGCCAGCCCCGACGTGATGCTCATCGCCGAGGACCTCAAGGCGGTGGAGCGCGGCGAGTTCTCGCTGGTGCTCGGCGAGCTGCACGTCGCGATGAACACGCTGGGCGCCTCGCTCTTCGTCACCCAGCACCCGGACCGCGAGGAGCTGATCGCGGAGACCACCGCGGACTTCCCCGGCCCCCGGCTGATCCCGATGCTGCCCAAGGAGCTGCCGCTGATCCGTTGGTCGGCGCGCAGCCGGCCCTCGCTGGAGCGCCCGCAGGACTACTTCGTCGCGCTGGTCGACCACACGGCCGACCCGCGCCGGCCGGGCACCGTCCGCTGCGCGGACGTGACGGTCGAGGAGCGGGACGGGCGGCTGGTCGCCGAACTGCCCGACGGCGCCGTGTTCGACCTGCTGGACGTCTTCTGCCACGCGATGACCAACCGGGTGATGGACCGCTTCCGGATCCGCCCGGACGCCGACCACTCCCCCCGGGTCACCGTGGACAAGATGGTCCTCTGCCGCGAGACCTGGCGTGTCGCCGCCGGGCAGCTGCCGTTCGCCACCGAGCGCAACGAGGCGCGGCGCTTCGTCCGGGCCCGCCGCTGGCAGGCCGCGACCGAGCTGCCGCGGCACGTGTTCGTGGTCTCGCCCGCCGAACCCCGGCCGTTCTACGTGGACTTCGACAGCCCGGTGTACGTCAACATCCTCGCCAAGGCGATCCGTCGGCTGGCCGCCCGCGATCCGCAGGCCCGGCTGACCGTCTCCGAGATGCTGCCCACCCCGGAGCAGGCCTGGCTCACCGACGACCAGGGCAACCGGTACAGCTCCGAACTGCGCTTCGTCGCCGTCGACCGCTCCAAGCTCCCGGGCGGTGCCGCATGACCGTACCGTCGAGCTACGTCGACGCGATCCTCGCGCACGCCGCCCGCGCCCCCGGGGCGCCCGCCCTGGTCACCCCGGACACCGTCCTGTCGTACGGCGAACTGGCGGACCGGATCGACCGGCTGGCGCGGCTGCTGGCCGCGCGGGCGGTGGGGCCCGAGCAGGTCTGCGCGGTGGCGGTGGAGCGCGGCGTGCACGCCGTGGTGGCGATGGCCGCCGTCTCACGGGCCGGCGGCGCCTTCCTCACCCTGGACGTGGACGCACCCGCGCCGCGGCTGCGGGCGATGGCCGACAGTGCCCGGGTCGGCTTCCTGCTCACCACCTCCGCCCTCGCCGCCAGGCTCGGACCGGCCGTCCCCGGCCCGGTCGTGCTGATCGACGGAGCCCAGGCCTCGGGGCCCGCTCCGCGGGTCCCGCTGCCGGACGTCGCACCGCGCTCGCTGGCGTACGTGTCGCACACCTCCGGCTCGACCGGCACGCCCAACGCGGTGCTGATCGAGCACCACGGGCTCACCCGCTACCTGCGGTTCGTGGCCCGCGACTACGGGCTCGGCCCGCACACCACCGCGCTGCAACTGGCGCCGCTCGGCTACGACGCGTCCGTCCGGGACACCTTCGCCCCACTGGTCGCGGGCGCCCGGCTGGTCCTGGCGGACCGCTCGGTGCTGCTGCGGGCCGAGGGATTCGCCGCCACGGTACGGCAGTTCGGCGTGGACACGGTGCTCAGCGCCACGCCGTCGCTGCTCACCTTCCTGACCCGGCACGAGGCGATCGCCGAGGAGCTGGGCGGCCTGCGGCTGACGGTCTCCAGCGGGGAGTCGCTGCGGCCCTTCCTCGCCGCGGGCGGCCACCGGGTGCTCGGCGGCCGGCTGGTCAACCAGTACGGCCCGACCGAGTGCACCATGACCTCGACCCGGCTGCACCTCCCGGAGGAGCCGGAGACCACCGCCGACCTGATCGGCACGCCCATCGACGAGGTCGCGGTCCGGCTGCTCGACGCCGACCTCGCCCCGGCGTCGGACGGCGAGGCCGGCGAGATCCACATCGCCGGCGCCGGCGTGGCGCGCGGCTACTGCGGGCGCCCCGGGCTGACCGCCGACCGCTTCCGGCCCGACCCGGCGGGCCCGCCCGGCAGCCGGATGTACCGGACCGGCGACCTGGCCCGGCGGCGGCCCGACGGCACCCTGGAGTACCTGGGCCGCGGCGACCGGCAGATCAAGATCCGCGGCTACCGGGTGGACCCGGCCGAGATCGAGGGCGAGCTGCTCGGCCACCCCGCGGTGACCGGCGCCGTGGTCACCGCGGAGACCGACGACCAGGGCCGCACCTATCTGGTCGCCCACGTCGCCGGAGCGCTGGCCGAGGTGGCCGACGCCGCGCTGCGCACCCATCTGGCGCGGACCCTGCCGTTCCACCTGATGCCGCGCCGCTTCACCCGGATCGACCGGGTGCCCACCACCAGCACCGGCAAGGCCGACCGCCGCGCGCTGAGCTCCCCGGCCCTGGACCGGACGCCATGACAGGTCTGCAGACCCGGCTCGAACTGGCGGACGTCCGGGCGGCGGCCGACCGGATCGCCGCCCAGGTGCGCCGCACCCCGCTGCTGGCCCTCGACGCGCTGCCCGGCCTCCTGCTCAAGGCCGAACACCTGCAGCACAGCGGTTCGTTCAAGGTCCGCGGCGCCGCCAACGCGATGGCCGGCGCCGGCGCGGGCGAGATCGTCACCGGCTCCTCGGGCAACCACGGCATCGCGGTCGCCCGCAACGGCCGGGCGCTCGGCGTCCCGGTCACCGTGGTGATGGCGGCGGGGGCCAGCGCGGACAAGGAGCGGGTGATCCGCTCGCTCGGCGCGCAGGTGGTCCGGGTGGACGGCGGTGTGGCGGAACGCGAACGGCAGGCCCTCGCCCACGCGAGGCGGACCGGCGCGCTGCTCGTGCCCTCCTCCGACCACGAGCTGGTGGTCGCGGGCCAGGGCACCGTCGGCCTGGAGATCTTCGAGGAGGCGCCCGAGGTCGACACCGTCTTCGTCCCGACCGGCGGCGGCGGCCTGCTCGCCGGCATCTGCCTTGCCGCCCGGGCGGCCAGGCACCCGGTGCGGATCATCGGCGTCGAGCCGGCCGGGGCCAACCGCTACGCCCGCTCGCTGGCCGCCGGGCGGCCGGTCTCGGTGCCGCCGTCGACCACCGTCGCCGACGGGCTGCGCGGGCAGCGGCCCGGCGCCGTGCCGTTCCCGATCGTGCAGGAACGGGTGGACGCGCTGGTCGACGTCACCGACCAGGCGATCGTACGGGCGATGCGCCTGCTGCACCGGGCGGGCGTCCCCGCCGAGCCCAGCGGCAGCGTCGCCCTGGCCGGGGCGCTCTCCTGGGCGGGCCGCCCGCTGCGCGGCGGCCGCGTCGCCGTCGTGGTGTCGGGGGGCAACACCCCCGGCGCCCTGGCGGCCGGGCCGGGCGGCCGCCCGCCGGAGGGCCCGGCCCGCCCCACCCGCGGCTGACATGCCGTCAATTCTCCCGTCCCGCAAGCATCCACTCACTCGGAGGTATCGGATGACCAGCACGCACAGCCCGCAGGTCGAAGCGGCCGCACTCCCCGAACTGATCGCCTCCTTCTACCGGGAGACGCTGGGCGACGAGGCGCTGGACACCTTCAGCGACTTCTTCGAGGCCGGCGGCGACTCGCTCAGCGCCTTCCAGATCACCGCCCGGCTGCAGCAGGCCGTCGGCGTGGAGATCCCGGTCGCCCTGGTCTTCACCTACCCGTCGCCCGAGGACCTCGCCGAGGTCGTCATCGCCGACGCCGGCCTGAGCTAGAAGGAGGCGGACCATGGCCGGGACAACCGTCCCGCTGGGGGACAAATGGCAGCTGTGGCGGCAGTTCGCCCTGCGCGGGCCGGGCTTCCCGGCCGACGGGGTGCTACGGCTGGCCGCGCCCGGGCTCGCCCGCGCGGCCGACGCCCTGGGGCCGCGGGCCGCGCTGACCGGGCCCGCCTGGAAGGCCTTCGAGGCGACCTTCGCCGAGGCGGCGGTGGACAGCGCCCGGGAGCTGCAACGGATCGCCGCCCGGCCGGACTTCCAGGCCGCGGTGGCCTGGCAGAACCGCGCCGTGGTCGGCCGGGCCGTGGAGCCGTTCGTGCGCTGGGAGCCGAGCGCCGCCGGGCGGACCAGCAGCCATCGGCAGCGCGAGGAACTGGTCGCGCACTACTGGCAGCGGTTCTGCGTCAAGAACGACACCATCGGCTTCTTCGGCCCGGTCGGCTGGGGCGCACTCGACCCGGACCGGCGCGGGGTCACGGTCGAGCCCGGCGCGGGCCTGGTCGCCCGGACCGAGGTGTACTTCTCCAGCTGGTCGATCGACGAGCTGGCGAAGGTCCTGGAGGCCGACCCGCAGCTGCGCGAGTGGGTCGCCCCGCGCCGCATGCCGTACCTGCGGATCGGCGCGGCGGAGGTCCTGCTGCCCGGTCGGCCCGCCCAGCCGGCCGGCGAACCGGAGCTGGCGGCCCTGCGGCTGTGCGACGGCCGGCGCCCGGTCCGGGAGATCCGGCGGGAGCTGGCCGACCGGGCCGCGCCGCAGGAGGTCGAGCACCTCCTGGACCAGCTGGTCCGGCGGCGCTGGATCGTCCGCAAGCTGGAGGTGCCGGCCGGCACCCACCCGGAGCGCCACCTGCGCGACTGGCTGGAGCGGGTCGGCGACGAGACCGCGCGGCTGCGCGGCCTCGGCCTGCTGGAGGTGCTCGAACGCGGCCGGGCCAGGGTCGCCGCGGCGGCGGGCGGGCCGGAGCTGGCCGCGGCGCTGGCCGCCCTGGAGTCCGACTTCCGGGAGCTGACCGCCACGGCGGCGGCCCGTGAGAAGGGCAGCACCACGGCGCCCTGCCGCACCCTGGTCTACTCCGACAGCATCCGGGCCGCCACGGCGACGGTCGGCACCGAGGTCCTGGAGGCGCTGGCGCCGCTGGACCTCCTGATGACCAGCGCCACCTGGCTCACCTCCCGGCTGGCAGCGCGGGTGCTGGAGCTGGCCGAGCAGGTCTTCGATCGGCTGAGCCAGGAGCGACCGGGCCCGGCCGGCGGTGCAGCCGTGGACCTGGCGTCGTTCTGGTTCGCCTGCATGCCGATCCTGCACGGCGACGCGGTCGCCGAGACGGCCGCCCTGCAGCGCGAGTTCTGGCAGCGCTGGTCCGCGATCCTCCGCCTGCCGGAGCACGGCGGCAACGTCGAGGTCACCTCGGCGGACATCGCCGAGGCGGTCCGGGCCGCTTTCGACGGACGGCCCGCCGGCTGGACCGCGGCCCGCTACCTCAGCCCGGACGTGATGCTCGCCGCCGACGGCCGGGAGGCCTTCGAGCGGGGCGAGTTCGCGCTGGTGGTCGGCGAGCTGCACGTGGCCATCAACACGCTCGGCGCCTCGCTCTTCGTCCACCAGCACCCGGACCCGGCCGAGCTGTTCGAGCAGACCGGCCGGGACCACCCGGGGCCGAGGCTGATGCCGCTGCTGCCCAAGGAGCACCGCGCCCGGCTCTCCACCCGGGTCCGGCACGCCCTGGTCCGCCCCGAGGACTACCAGATCGCCCTGCTGGACCACGGCGCCGACCCGTACCGGGAGCGGACCGTGCCGAGCGCCGAGGCGGTGGTGGAGCGGCAGCACGGCCGGCTGGTGGTCCGGCTGCCCGACGGTGCGGTCTTCGGCGTGCTCGACGTCTTCGCGCACGTCCTGACCACCCTGGTGATCGACCTCTGCCGGCTGCTGCCCGAAGCCGACCACACGCCCCGGATCACCGTGGACCGGCTGGTGCTGGCCCGGGAGACCTGGCGGTACGTCGGCGCCGCCCTCGACTGCGCCCAGGACAAGAACGAGGCGCGCCGCTTCGTGCGGGTCCGCCGCTGGCACGCCACCAGCGGGCTGCCCAGGTTCGTCTTCGTCACCACGCCGACCGAACCCCGGCCGTTCTTCGTGGACTTCGAGAGCCCGGCGTACGTCAACCTGTTCGCCAAGGCGGTCCGCCGCCTCGCCCGGCAGGACCAGGAGGGCCGCCTGACGGTCACCGAGATGCTGCCCAGCCCGGAGCAGACCTGGCTCACCGACGACCAGGGCAACCGCTACACCAGCGAACTGCGCTTCGTCGCCCTCGGCGACTGACGCCGGCCGAACGGGCCGCCCCCGGAGAGCTCCGGGGGCGGCCCGTCGCCGTGTCCGCACCGCGCTGCCGGGCAGCCGCGACAGACGGCGACGGACCGCCGGCGCCCAAGGCGCCGACGGTCCGTCAAGGTGCGCTCACCCGCCGGTCGGCAGGTACCACGATGGCTGCGGCCCGAGCCGGTCGGCCGGCGCGGCGGGCGGGGCCTGCGGTGCGCCGGCGCCGATCACGCCGATCACGCCGATCTCGAAGACCTCGCACAACGCCCTGACCGCCCGGGCGAGTTGCGAGCGCGGGCAGAGCACGGCGAGCCGCCGGGACTCGAACGAGGTGGCGGCCAGGCGCACCCCCGCACGGGCCAGCGCCTCGCAGAAGGTCGCCGTCATCGCGGGCGCCGAACGCAGGCCGGCGCCGAGCAGGGCCACCTCGACCACCTGGTCGTCCAGGCGGACCTGGCCGGCCCCCGCCAGCGCCCGGGCCAGCGTCGCGGCCGCGAGCGGCCCGTGGCTCCTCGGCACGGTGAACGCCACCGCCCGCGAGCCCCCGCAGGACGCCACGGCAGCGACCGGGACGCCGAGTCCGGCGGCGAGCCGCAGGATGTGGGCGGCCGCGGGTGGCGGCCCGGCGCCGCCCGCGACCGTGATCAGGACATCGGAGAACGAGGCGGTGACACCTCGCACGATCGGCTGCTCCAAGGGGTCCTCCCCGGTACTGCCGTGGCCGTCAGCCCGTCAGGATGTGCCCGTCGCCCGCCCGGTGGACGCGCGAGCGGCGCAGGTTCTGGGTGGCGAAGGTGCGGTGCAGCCAGCGGTCGCGCCCGTCGTAGCGCGGGGCGAAGCCGGTACGGCCGTGCACGGTGACCCGGTTGTCGACGACCGCGAGGTCGCCGGGCAGCAGGTGATGGGTCAGGGCGTGCGCGGCGAACAGGTGCTGGAGTTCGAGCATGGCCTGTGCCGCCCGCTCGGTGAGCGGCTCGGTGGCGGCGAAGTCGACCAGCAGGTCCGGGTCGTCGGGGGCGCCGCTGAGCACCGGGTGCGGCTGGGACTGCGCCGCGGGCAGTGCGAAGGAGGGCGGCGGCGCGGTGGTGAACTCCGGCCTGAAGAGGGTCTCCCGGTGGGTGGCGTCGAGCAGGTGGTGGACCTGCCGGATGGACGCGGTGCGCAGCCCGGCCACCCGGTCGTGGTCGGCGCGCACGCACAGCAGCAGGACGAAGTCGGGCCGGTGGGGGTGGAAGGCGTTCTCGTTGTGGAAGGTCAGCAGGGCGGAACCCTCGTTGCCCTGGAACTCCTCGCTGCCCGGCACCGGGACCACGTCGTGGACCATCGCGCCGGACTTCTCGGGCCGGAAGGAGATCGGCTGGCCGAGCGCGTGGGTGAGGAGCATCAGGACGGCCGCGGGCATCGTGGCCTCGGCCCGGACGGAGCCGCTGACCATGGGCGTCGGCCCGATCAGCTCCTCGTCGACCGGCAGGCCGCGCAGCAGCAGGGCGCCGGCCGGCCCGGAGTCGCGGCCGAAGGCGGCGAGGGATCTGCGCAGGGCGGCGGGCAGGTCGTGGCAGCGCCGGCCGGCCTGCCGGATCCAGGCGGGGTCGTCGATCCGTCCGTCCGCGAAGGGCAGGAGGTCGGCGGCCAGGCTCTCGACGGCCATGGACACGCTGGGGTCCACGGTCACCACGCTGTCGTGCGAATCCGCTGTGAGAACGGGGGGCATCGGTTCACTTCCTTGGTCGGGATCGGGTCCGTGGTCTGCGGCGGGCCGGAGTGGGCCGGCGGTCCCTCCGGGCCGGCGCCCGCCGCGGTACGTGTGTGCTCGGCCGGCTCGGCCGTCCGCCCGGGGGCGTGCAGGCCCTACGCCTGCTGCGCGCCGGCCAGCAGGCCGGTCAGCAGCTTCGCCAGCCCGCCGACGTGCGGCGCCTTCAGCACACCCAGGTGGTTTCCGCTCACCCGGTGGACGGTCAGCCCCTCGGCCGCCAGCTCGCTCCAGCGCGCGGTGAAGTCCTCGAAGCTGACCCCGACCGCGACCTCGTGCTCGCCCGCCGCCACCTCGTCACCCGCGATCAGGTGCAACCGGCCCTGGTAGGGCGTGTGGCGGTAGGCCAGCCGGGTCTGCAGCAGCTCCCGCCAGACCCGGATCCGGCCGGGCCAGAACTCGTCGCCGGGCTCCGGCAGGGCGACCTCGCCCTCGTCCAGGATCGTGTTGAGCCGGTCGGCGGCCTGCCGCTGGAGTTCGGCCACCCGCTCCTGGTCCGCGCCGGCCCGCGCCGCGGCCGCGAGTTCCGCGAACGCCGCCTCGGCCCGCTCGAAGCGCCGCACGAACTCGTGCATGTTCTCCCGCTCGTAGGTGTCCAGTGCGGGGTCGAGCAGGAGGAAGGTGACGTCCTCGCCGGCCGCGTGCAGGCGGCGCACCATCTCGGTGGTGATCTGGCTGCCGCCGCACCAGCCGAGCAGGTGGTACGGCCCGCTGGGGGCGATCCGCCGCAGCTCGGCCAGGTTCAGCTCGGCGACCTGCTCGACGCTCTCCGGCGCCGGGCACGGGCGGGTCAGGCCCGGCCACTCGAAGGCGGCCACCGGCTGGTCCTGGTCCAGGTGGTCGGCCAGCTCGGCGAACCAGTGCGCGCTGCCGGGGTGCACGCAGAACAGCGGCGGCCGGCTGCCGGTGCGGCGCAGCCAGACGATCGAGTCCGCCGCCTGCGTGCCGGCGGTGTCCCCGGCCTTGGCGTCGGTGACCACGGCGGCCAGCTCGGCCACCGTCCGGTGCCGGTAGAAGTCCTGGAAGGTCAGCTTGTAGCCGTGCTCGGCGCGGAGCTTGGTGATCACCTGCATCACCGTCAGCGAGTGACCGCCCAGCTCGGTGAAACCGTCGTCGATGCCCACCTGCTCGCGGCCCAGCGCCGCGGCCCAGGCCCGGGCCAGGATGTTCTCCACGGCCGTGCGGGGGGCGCGGTAGGGGCGGGCGGAGACCGGCTCGGTGGTCCTCGGCAGCCGCGCCAGGTCGACCTTGCCGCTCGCGGTCATCGGCAGCTCGTCCAGCACCAGGTACCGGGACGGCACCAGGTGGGCCGGCAGCAGCTGGGCCAACCGGTCGCGCAGGGCCACCGGATCGGGTACGCCGTCACCGGCCGGTACCAGGTACGCGGCCAGCTCCTTCTCCCCGCCCGGCGTGGTGACCACGTGCACCGCGACCTCGCGCAGGTCGGCCTCGCGGCGCAGCACGGCCTCCACCTCGCCGGGCTCGATCCGGTAGCCGCGGATCTTGATCTGGTGGTCCACCCGGCCGGCGAACTCCAGCACCCCGTCCTCGCGGTAGCGGGCCAGGTCGCCCGTCCGGTAGAGCCGCTCGCCGGGGCGGGCCGCGTACGGGTCCGGTACGAAGCGCTCGGCGGTCAGCCCCGGGCGTTCGACGTACCCGCGGGCCAGCTGTGCCCCGCCGATGTACAGCTCTCCGACCACCCCGACCGGCACCAGCTCCAGGTCGCGGTCCAGCACCCGCATGGTGGTGTTGGCGAACGGACGGCCGATCGGCAGCACGCCGGCCGGCAGCTCGCCCGGTGCGCCTTCGAGGTGCGAGCAGCCGACGGTGGTCTCGGTCGGGCCGTACTCGTTGTCCACCACGGTGTGCGGCGCGTGCTCGGCCCAGCGCGAGACCATCTCCCGGGTCAGCTCCTCGCCGCCGGCGATCAGGCGCCCGGCCGCGCGGCGCAGGGCCTGCGGGGACAGCGACTGGTTCAGCAGGGCCAGGTGGGAGGGCGTCAGCTTGAGGATCCCGAAACCGCCGCGCTCCAGCTCCGCGACCAGGGCGTCGATGCCCGGGGTGCCGTCGTCCTCGGTGAGGGTGACCGGCTGGCCGGACAGCAGCGCGGGGAAGAGCGAGGTGACCGGGAGGTCGAAGGCCATCGAGGAGTACAGCGGGGCACCGGTGCCGCCGAGCGGCCGGTAGCCGTCCAGGCACCAGCACACGTAGTTGACCAGGTTGCGGTGCTCGATCATCACGCCCTTGGGCGTTCCGGTCGAGCCGGAGGTGTAGATCACGTAGGCCAGCGAGTCGGGTGTGGCCAGCGGGCCGAGATTCGCCCGGTCCTGGCCGGCGATGCCCGCGTCCTGGTCGACCAGGAGCCGCTCGACGGTGCTCTGCGCGAGCAGGCCGGCCAGTTCGGTCTGGGTGACCACCACCCGGGCGCCGGTCTCGGCGAGCAGCCCGGTCAGCCGGGGCGCCGGGTGGCCCGGGTCGAGCGGCAGGTAGCCGGCGCCCGCCTTGAGCACCGCCAGCAGTGCGACCACCAGGTCCGGGCCGCGGCGCAGCAGCACGCCGACCCGGGACTCCTGGCCGACCCCGAGCTCGCCCAGGCGCCGGGCCAGCCGGTTGGCGCGGGCGTTGAGTTCGGCGTAGTCGAGGGTGTCGCCGTCGGCGCAGCGCAGCGCCGTGGCCCGGGGGGTGCGCTCGACCTGCGCCTCGAACAGCTCGTGCAGGCAGGCGTTCGGGTAGGTGGCCTCGGGGCCGGTGGCGAAGTCCGCCAGCCGCGCGTGCTCCTCGGCGTCGAGGACGGCGCCGCGGGCGTCGCCCCGGGGGTCGGCGGCCATCGCCTCCAGGATCCGCCGGTACAGGGCGGCCAGCCGCCGTCCGTTGGCGCGGCTGATCCGTTCGGGCCGGCCGGAGAGGAAGACCACGCCGGGGAAGGTCCACACGTCCAGCGCGAACTCGTTGGGGCTGACGTCGACCACCTTGCCGGAGTCGATCTGCCGGTTGTCCAGGACGTGGAAGTCCAGGTAGGTGAAGGCGACGTCGACCAGCGGGGTGCCCTCGCCCCAGGCCCGCTGCATCTCGGGGAGCGGGAAGCGGCGGTGCGGCCAGGCCTCCACCTCGGCGGCGAAGGCCTGGCCGGCCAGTTCGCTCCAGGTGGTGCCGGTCAGCTCGACGCCGAGCGGCAGGGTGTTGAGGTGCATGCCGCGGACCAGCTCGCCGCCGTCGGTCTCCAGGCGGCCGTTGCAGACCAGCCCGCTGTGGAAGCGGTGGCTGCCGCTGATCGTGGCGACCGCCTTCAGATGGGCGGCGAACAGCACGCTCTTGAGCGGGACGCCGGCGGTGGCGGCCAGCCGGCGCAGGCCCGGCTCCAGGTCCCGGAACGGGACGGTGATCTGGAACGGCCGCTCGGCGGCCTGCGGGTCGGCGGCCCAGGCGGGCGGCAGGGCGACCCGGTCGAAGCCGGCGACCCGCTCCTGCCAGAACGCCCGGTCCTCGGTGGAGGTGAGGGAGCGCCGCTCCAGCGCGACGTGGTCGGCGAACCGGACGGTGTGCCCGGTGGGGCCGGCCGGGGCCTGCCCGGCGCGGATCGCCCGGTAGTCGCGCATCACCTCGTCGATCAGCGAGTGGTGGCTCCAGCCGTCGAGGATCGCGTGGCACTCGATGAAGGAGAAGGTCCAGCGGTCCTCGGCGGTCTGGTGGACGTGGAAGCGCAGCATCGGTGCCCGGCCGATGTCGAAGGGCGTGCGGCGGGTGTCGGCGGTGAACCGCGCCAGCTCGGCCCGCGCCTGCTCCTCGTCGAGTCCGCGCAGGTCGTCGTAGCCGACCTGCGCGGTGGCCTCGGCGTGGACGAGTTGCAGCGGCTCGGAGTACCCGTCGAGGTCGAAGCTGGTGCGCAGGATCTCGTGCCGCCTGGTGAGCTGCGCGGCGGCCTCGCGCAGCGCGGGCAGCGAGAACGGCGCGTCGTCGATGAACGGGAACAGCGTGATGTTGTGGTACGGGCTCTCGTCCCGGTCGGCGAGCATCTGGTAGACCATCGCGGCCTGTACCATGGCGAGCGGGTAGGCGTCCACCAGGCCGGGCGGCAGGGCCGCGCGGTCGGGCGGCGACAGCAGGGCGAACGGTGCCACCCGCTGTTCCTCGACGCTCGCCGGCCGGCCGGGCGTGGCCGCGTCCGCGCACCCGGCCAGTGCTTCGACGCTCTGGTGCAGCAGCAGGTGCTGCACGGTCAGGTCGACACCGCGGCGGCGGAGCGCGCCGACCACCTTGATCGCGCGGATCGAGTCGCCGCCCAGCTGGAAGAAGTTGTCGAGGGCGCCGACCTTCGGCAGGGTGAGGACCTCCGCCCAGGTCTCGGCGACGATCTGCTCGGTCCTGGTCCGGGGCGGGACGTAGTCGCCGGCTCCGAGGGCGAGGTAGGCGTCGGGGTCGGGCAGGGCCCGGCGGTCGATCTTGCCGTTGGCGGTCATCGGGAAGGCGTCCAGCGGGACGAGGATCGCGGGCACCATGTAGCCGGGCAGCGTCCGGCCGAGCCGGGCGCGCAGCTCCGGCACGTCGAGGACGCGCCCGGCCCGCGGCGCGACGTACCCGACCAACCGGGCCTCCCGCTCGCCCGGCCGGCGGTGCGCGATCACCAGGCTGCTCTCCACGTCGGGGTGGTCGCCGAGGGTCGCCTCGATCTCGCCGGGTTCGATCCGGTGACCGCGGATCTTCACCTGGTCGTCGGCCCGGCCGAGGAACTCCGTCTCGCCGTCGGCGTCGTAGCGCGCCAGGTCGCCGGTGCGGTACATCCGGGCGCCCGGCACGGTCGCGAACGGGTCGGGCAGGAACCGCTCGGCGGTCAGGGCCGGGCGGCCCAGGTAGCCGCGCGCGAGGCCGGCGCCGGAGACGAAGAGCTGGCCCGGGACGCCGATCGGCACCGGGTTGAGGCTCTGGTCCAGCAGGTACAGCCGCAGGTCGCCGAGCGGGCGCCCGATCGGGCTGCGCCGGGTGCCAGCGCTCTCGGCGGCCCGGACCGGGCGGTGGGTGACGTGCACGGTGGTCTCGGTGATGCCGTACATGTTGACCAGCACGGGCCGCTGGTCGCCGAACCGGTCGAACCAGGGGCGCAGTTCGGCCACGTCCAGGGCCTCGCCGCCGAAGACCACGGTCCGCAGCGCCAGCGCCTCGGGCCGCAGGTCCGCCAGCGCCACGGCCTCCTGGAGGCCGCGGAAGGCGGAGGGGGTCTGGTTGAGCACGGTGACGCGCTCGGTGACCAGCAGGTCGAGGAAGTCCTGCGGCGAGCGCGAGAGGGCGAACGGGACCACCACGACCCGGCCGCCGGTCAGCAGCGCGCCCCACAGCTCCCAGACCGAGAAGTCGAAGGCGTAGGAGTGGAACAGCGTCCAGACGTCGTCGGGGCCGAAGCCGAAGTCCTCCTGGCAGGAGCCCAGCAGGCGCAGCACGTTGGCGTGGGTGACCGGGACGCCCTTGGGGACGCCGGTGGAGCCGGAGGTGTAGATGACGTAGGCGGTGTTGCCGGAGCTCGCCAGGGGGGCGGGGTCGGTGTCGGGCCGGTCCTGGTCGTCCTCGTCGAGCAGCAGGGTGGTGACGGTCTCCTCGCCCGTGCGGCGGTCGGCGACCACGGCGCTCACCCCGGCGTCGGCGAGGATGAAGGCGAGCCGCTCGGCCGGCTGGCCCGGGTCCAGCGGGAGGTAGCCCGCCCCGGACTTGAGCACGCCGAGCAGCGCCACCACCAGGTCGAGCCCGCGCTCGAAGCGCACCCCGACCAGGGTCTCGGGGCCGGCGCCGAGCGCGCGCAGCCGGTGGGCGAGGCGGTTGGCCCGGGCGTTGAGCTCCCGGTAGGTGAGCGAGACGCCGTCGCAGGTGGCGGCGGCCGCGTCCGGGGTGCGCTCGGCCCAGCGCCGGAAGACCTCGGGGAGGGTGTCCTCGGCGGGGTAGCTGTGGCCCGCTCCGCTCCAGGAGGCGAGGAGTTCGCGTTCGGCCTCGGGCAGCAGTTCGAGCCGGTCGACCGGCTTGCCGGGGTCGGCGACGATGTCCGCCAGCAGCCGCAGGTAGTGCTCGATCGTCCGGTGGATCGTCGCCTCGTCGAACAGCGCGGTGGCGTACTCCAGCTGGCCGGTGATGGCACCGTCGGCCGTGGTGGCGAGCGCGAGACCGAGGTCGAACTTGGCGGTGCGCCAGTCCACCGGCTGCTGCCGGGCGCGCAGCGCACCCGGCTCGGCCGGGGTGTGGGCGGCCAGCTGGAAGACCACCTGGAAGATCGGGCTGCGGGAGGGGTCGCGCTCGGGCGCCAGCTCGTCGACCAGGCGCTCGAACGGGGTCTCCTGATGGGTGAACGCCTCGAGGGCGGTCTCCCGGGCCCTGGCCAGGAGTTCGACGAAGGACGGGTCGCCGGACAGATCGGTGCGCAGCGCGACCGTGTTGGCGAACAGGCCGACCATGCCGTGGGTCTCGGCGCGCTCCCGGCCCGCCACCGGCGTGCCGACCACCACGTCGCTCTGTCCGCAGCTGCGGCCGAGCAGCAGCTGGAAGGCGGCCAGGAACACCATGAACGGGGTCGCGCCCTCGGTGCGCCCCAACTCCACCAGCGGGCCGACCAGTTCGGCCGGGACGGTGAACGTCGCGACGGCGCCGGCGGCGTCCCGGACCGGGCCGCGCGGCCGGTCGGTGGGCAGCGCCAGCGGGGTGAGGTCGGCCAGCGCGGTGCGCCAGTGGGCGAGCTGGGCCGCCAGGCGGTCGCCGGAGAGCCGCTCGCGCTGCCAGCCGGCGAAGTCCGCGTACTGCACGGTGACCGGTTCGAGCGGTGCGGGCCGTCCGGCCGCGAAGGCCTGGTAGAGCCGGTCGAGTTCGCCCAGCAGCACGCCCTCCGACCAGCCGTCGGAGGCGATGTGGTGGAGGGTCAGCAGCAGTGCGTGGGCGCCGTCGCCGAGCCGCACCAGCAGCGCCCGGACCGGGTGCTCGGAGCCGAGGTCGAAGGGGCGCCGGCCGTCCTGGTCCACCAGCTCGGCGAGCCGCCGCTCCGCCTGCTCCGGGTCTGCGTCGCGCAGGTCCACGGTGGTCAGGGCGATCGGCCCCGGCTCGTCGATCAGCAGCACCGGCTCGTCGTCCACGGCCGGGTAGCGGGTGCGCAGCACCTCGTGCCGGGCCACCAGCCCGTCCAGGGCGCGCCGCAGCGCGTCCGGGTCGAGGGGGCCGGGCAGGCGCAGCAGCAGCGGCATCAGGTACTCGGTGCCGCCCGGCCGGAGCTGGTCGAGCACCCACATCCGGTGCTGCGCGAACGACAGCGGGAGAGCGCCGTCCCGGGGCACGGGGGCGATCCCGTCCTGCCGCTTCTTCGTCAAGCCGCGCAGGCGTCGCTGCAGCAGCTCCGTGCGGGAGCTCGGGCTCGTGCTCATCCTTCGCCTTCCTGTGCGTGCGACGGGGTGCCGGCCGGCGGCGGTCCACCGGCCAGGCACAGCCTGCCGACGGGGGACGAGCGGGGGGCAGGGTCAGCGCGGCGAACTTTCGGCCGCGGACTGCGCGCGTGACTGCCGGTCCTTCTCTGGGCCGGCGGCGGGCGGACTCCCAGCATCGAGCCATGACCGACACCGTGCGCGAGGAAGCCCCCCGGACCGTCACGCCGTTGCTGCGCAACCGAGACTTCGTGCTGCTCTGGCAGGCGGCGGCGGTCTCCGGGCTGGGCTCCAACGCCACCAGCGTGGCGTATCCGCTCCTGATCCTCGTGCTGACCGGCTCCCCGGCCGACGCCGGGCTCACCGGCTTCGTCGCCCTGCTGCCGCAGCTGCTGTTCCAGCTCCCCGCCGGGGCACTGGTCGACCGCTGGAACCGCCGGCGGACGATGATCTGCTGCGACGTGCTGCGCGGCCTGGCCGTCGCCGGCGTGGCGGCGGCGCTCCTGCTGGACCGGCTGTCGCTGCCGTACGTGCTCGCGGCCGGCTTCGTCGAGGGCACCCTGACGGTGTGCTTCCGGATCGCCGCCTCGGCGGCCGTCCCCAATGTGGTGCACCCCTCCCAGCTCGCCGCCGCGCTCTCCCGCAACGAGGCGCGGGCACGCGGCGCCGCGATGCTCGGCCAGCCGCTGGGCGGCCTGCTGTTCGGCCTGGGCCGGGCGGTGCCGTTCGTCTTCGACGCCGCCAGCTACCTGTGGTCGCTGGTCAGCCTGCTGCTGATCCGCCAGGAGTTCCAGGCCGAGCGGCGCCCGCGCGGCGGCCCGCTGCACCGCGAACTCACGGCGGGCGTGCGCTGGTTGTGGCGCCAGCCGTTCCTGCGCACCACGACCTTCCTGATCGCCGGGAGCAATCTGCTCTTCCAGGCGCTCTTCCTGACGGTCATCGTGATCGCCCGCGGGCAGCACGGCTCGTCCGCCGCGATCGGCGTGATGTTCGGGGTGGCGGCGGTCGGCGGCGTGCTCGGCTCCCTGGTGGCGCCCGCGGTGGAGCGCCGGCTGTCGATGCGGACGGTGGTGATCGGCGCCAACTGGGCCTGGGCGCTGCTGGTGCCGGTGCTGCTGGTGGTCCGCGACCCGTACCTGATCGGCCTGGTGTACGCGTTGATGTGCTTCGTCGGCCCGGTGTGGAACGTGGTCATCTCCGCCTACCAGCTGGCCGTCACGCCGGACGCCATCCAGGGCCGGGTGCTCGGCGCGGTCGGCCTGGTCGCCTTCGGCGCCGTCCCGCTCGGTTCGCTGATCGGCGGCCAGTTGCTCGCCCGGCTCGGCGCGGACTCCACCGTGTGGTTGCTCGCCGCCTGGATGGTCCTGCTGGCCGCGACCGCCGCGCTCAGCCCTTCGGTGCGCTCCGCCCCGGCCCTCACCGACGCCGCCGCGACCGCCACCGGGCCGGCGCCCGAGCCCGCGCCGGCCGCCTGACGCCTGCGCCTGCGCCTGCGCCTGACGCCGGACGTACGAGGCCTGTTGAGGCCCGACGCACCAGAGCCGCCCCTGCGCGGCGCACGGCACCCGCCGTGCGCCGCGCTTC
>NZ_JBFAQT010000040.1:0-59524 GCF_040678895.1 Kitasatospora sp. NPDC049258 | reverse complement strand
AGCAGCCTGGACCTGGTGTCAAGTTTTCTATACACGACTTCGGGACCGACGGACCCCAACAGGCTGCAACCGGCCTCTTTCTGTGCGCCGCGGCCCACCGGTGCGCCCGCTCCGGCCGCCACGGGAGCGGGGGCGCCCTTCTGCCGGGGCTTGAACCACTCGCCGGTCGACTCGGCCTCACTGGTCGCGCCGGGCGCCGGGGCGGCACCGGCCGCGGGGCGGTCCTGCCACTCCGGCGGCAGGTTCGGCGCCGAGCCGGCCCGGGCGCCCGAGTCCATCACGCCGAGCACCGGCGAGGAGCCGGCGTCCGAACGGTGCCGGGCACCGGGCGGCTGCCCCGCGGGGGCGGCCTCCGGCTCGGCGGGGCCGTCCTCGTTCTTGACCGGGGAGCGCACCACCACCGGCGGGATCGGCCGGGACCCGGGGATGTTGATCCGCACCCGGGTGGTCAGCGTGGTCTCGGTCTTCGGCAGGTCGTCGTCCGCCGGCAGCTCGGGTGCCGCGGCGGGCTGCCCGGCCTGGCTGAACTGGTCGGCGCCGAAGCCGCCGGGCACACCCGTGCCGTACGGCGGGGTGCCCGACGGATAGGCGTCCGGGCCCGTACGGCGGGGCTGCGGGTTCGCGCTGTCAGATTCGCGGCTGCTCAATGCTGCTCTGCTCCGGGTTCGCGCTCGGGCCTGGGGCGCCGACCGCGGGTTGTGGGGTGTCCGCCCTGTCGTACGGCGTCTGCCGCCGCGCGAGGGAGCGGAGCGACCCCTCCGACACCAGCTTGTTCACGTGTGGGCTGCGGCGGTGGCACCGGGCCACCGCGGGAATGGGGTCGAAGGTACCTTCCCGACCGGCCTCCGGAGGCACCGGGGGCCGCTGCCGCGGGACCACCTTACTGGGAAGTGGCACCCGGCGACCTGGATCGGATAGAACCCGATACGTCCGAATCCTCCGGTATGAGACTACGGGCGGGGCGCCCTGACTGCCCGTTGCCCGTCGGTCCGCGGCACTCCGAAGCCGTAGCCCGACCTGGTCGGCAGGGTCGCGCAGATCACGCCGCCGACCGAGCCGAGGAAGAGGTAGAGGTAGGAGGTCACCGCCGTGGAGATGACCAGATCGCCCTCCGGGCGCGGGGTCATCAGCACCAGCAGCACGGCGAACCAGCCGGCCATCGGGATGCCCGCGCCCAGCTTGGTGCCGGTCAGCCGGAGCCCGCCGTAGAACACCGCCAGGGTCGCGGCCAGCGCCAGCAGCAGCCCTGCCGGCGGCCACAAGGCCTGCACAAACGCTCCGCACAGCGACACCAGTGCGCCGAGCACGAACAGCAGCACGTAGGCGGCCAGGCGCCCGCCGCGCGGCGGCATCGGCTCGGCCAGCCGCTCGGCCCGGCTGCCCAGCAGGGCCCGTACGTATCGCCTGATCACCGCTGCTCCTCCTGCTCGATGCCGGCGAACAGGTCGCTCTCCGGCCGCTCTCCGGCGAGCTCCCCGTGGGCCAGCTGGTAGTACTCGGTCGCGATCAGCGGCTGCCCGAGGTTGTTGCTGAGGGCGAAGAACGGGCCGTCCACGGTGATCTGGGTGGCGTGCGCCCGCATCGCGGCCGCCTTCGCCCCGGCGTACGCCGTCCCGTCCAGCACGGTGGTCACCACCCCGTCCGCCACCACCCCGGGCACGTCGCCGACCTGCGCGACCCCGGGGAAGGCGGCCTTGGCGGCGGCGTCCCGCAGGCCCTGCTCGATCACCGAGCGCGGCATCCGGGCGTAGTAGACCTTGACGATCCGCCAGGCCGGGCCGAGCTCGGGCCGGAACTCCGGGTCGGCCGCCAGCTCGAAGGCGCGCACCGCCACCCGGTGCGCCTGGATGTGGTCCGGGTGCCCGTAGCCGCCCCGCTCGTCGTAGGTGACCAGGACCTGCGGCCGCAGCTCGCGGACCACCGCGGCCAGCCGGCCGGCGGCCTCGTCCACGTCGGCCTGCCAGAAGCAGGCCGGGTCCTCGTTCTCGGCCACGCCCATCATCCCGGAGTCCCGGTACCGGCCGGGGCCGCCGAGGAAGCGGAAGTCGGTGACCCCGAGCTCGCGCATCGCGGCGGCCAGCTCGCCGATCCGGTACTCGCCGAGGGTGCCCTCCCGGTCGGCGGTCAGGTGGGCCAGCTCGGGCCCGATCACCTCACCGCCCTCGCCGAGGGTGCAGGTCACCAGCGTGACCTGGGCACCCTCGGCGGCGTAGCGCGCCATGGTGGCGCCCGAGACGATCGACTCGTCGTCGGGGTGGGCGTGCACCAGCAGCAGGCGTCGCGATGGCTGGTCGTCGGCAGCGGTCATGCCCGGCAGCCTATCGAGCAGGGGCGCGGTCAGAGTTTCAGGCCATTGATCATCCCTGCGACGTTGGTGGTCACCTGCTGGATCGAGGGCGCGATCGAGCTGGAGGCCAGGTAGAAGCCGAGCAGCGCACAGATGATCGCGTGCACCGGCTTCAGACCGGACCGGCGGATCAGCAGCCAGACGACGACCAGCATCAGGACGGCGGCGGAGATGGACAAAGCCATGACGGCTCACACCCCTTCTCGGGTGCGCCGCCCGCGGGCGGGGCGGCGGTCGGGACCTGCGGGGACCTGCGGTCGCTCCGGAGCCGGTGGGAACAGGACGTTCCGGATCCGGATCGATGGGACAACACATACCCGATCGGTGAGCGCGGCATGACGTTCCGTGAGCGCGGCCCGGGCGGCGAGCCGCCGGGCGGGCCGCTCCCGGGCCCGGCGCCGCAGGGGGCGGGAGCCCGTTCGGACCGGCCGCGGCCGGCTGCGCCGAACGAGTGATCACCGCGGCGCCAGCGCATAGGGTCTGGTGCCATGACCACCGAGAACCCCGCGGACACCTTCCCCCGGCAGTACGCGCGCACCCTGCGCTACACCGTCGGCGCGCCCCGCTCCTTCGCCGTCGCACCCGACGGCTCCCGGGTCGTCTTCCTCCGGTCCGGCCCCGGCACCGGCCGGGCCAACCTGCTCTGGACGGTGGACACCGCCACCGGCCGGGAGCAGGTCGCCGCCGACCCGGCCGCCCTGCTCGGGGGCGGCGAGGAGCACCTCTCGCCGGCCGAGAAGGCCCGCCGCGAACGCAGCCGCGAGGGCTCGGCCGGCATCGTCGGGTACGCGCTGGACGGCGCCGCCGAGCTCGCCGCCTTCGCCCTCTCCGGCCGGCTGTTCGCCGCCGACCTCACCGCCGGCAGGGCCCGCGAGCTCCCGGCGGCCGGGTCGCTGCTCGACCCGCGGCCCTCACCCGACGGCGCGTACGTGGCCTACGCCACCACCACCGGCGAGCTGCGGATCACCCGCACCGACGGCGCCGACGACCGGGCGCTGGCCACCCCGGAGCGGGCGGGCGTGACCTGGGGCCAGGCCGAGTTCATCGCCCAGGAGGAGATGGACCGCGACCGCGGCCACTGGTGGTCCCCCGACAGCGACCGGCTGCTCGCCGCGCGGGCCGACGACGCGCCCGTGCAGCGCTGGTGGATCGCCGACCCGGCCAACCCGGCCACCGTGCCCACCGAGGTCGCCTACCCGGCGGCCGGCACCCCCAACGCCGAGGTCGGCCTGTGGCTGATCGACCTGGACGGCGGGCGCACCGAGGTCCGCTGGGACCGCGAGGCCTTCCCGTACCTGGCCCGGGTGCACTGGTCGGCCGGCGGGCCGCCGCTGCTCCTGGTGCAGGCCCGTGACCAGCGCAGCCAGCAGATCCGGACCGTCGACCCGGCCACCGGCGCCACCGAGCTGCTGCTGGCCGAGCAGGACGAGGTCTGGCTCGACCTCTTCCCCGGCGTCCCGGCCTGGACCCCGGACGGCCGGCTGGTCCGGATCGCCGACGACGGCGGGGTGCGCGCCCTGGTGGTCGGCGACCGGACCGTCACCGACTCCGGCCTGCACCTGCGCTCGGTCTTCGGGATCACCGACGAGGCCGTGCTGTTCAGCGCCGGCGCGGGCGCCACCGACCAGGAGCTGCCGCCCGGCTGGCAGGGCCTGTTCCGGGCCGACCGAGGCGGTGTCCGGCCGTTCGCGCCGAACGGCGACGGAGCCGCCTCGGCCGTGCACGGCGGCGGCGTCACGGTGCTCGCCACCAGCTCGGCCGAGCGCCCCGGCGCGGCCGTCCGGGTGCTGCGCGGCGACCAGGAGCTGGCCACCATCGCCTCGTACGCCGAGACGCCGCTGCTCACCGCCCGCCCGGTGTTCCGCTTCGCCGGCGCGCGCCGGATCCCGGCCGCGGTCCTGCTGCCCACCGGGTACGAGGCCAAGCGGGACGGGCGGCTGCCGGTGCTGATGGACCCGTACGGCGGGCCGCACGGCCAGCGGGTGGTCCAGGCGCACAACCCGCACCTGACCTCGCAGTGGTTCGCCGACCAGGGCTTCGCGGTGGTCGTCGCGGACGGGCGCGGCACCCCCGGGCGCAGCCCGGCCTGGGAGAAGGCGATCGCCTTCGACCTGGCCGAGGTCACCCTGGACGACCAGGTGGAGGCGCTGCGGGCGCTGGCCGAGGAGTTCCCGCTGGACCTCGACCGGGTGGCGATCCGGGGCTGGTCCTACGGCGGCTACCTGGCGGCGCTCGCCGTGCTGCGCCGCCCGGACGTGTTCCACGCGGCGGTCTCCGGTGCGCCCGTGACCGACTGGCAGCTGTACGACACCCACTACACCGAGCGTTACCTGGGCCACCCGGCCGAGCGGCCGCAGGTGTACCGGGCCAACTCGCTGATCGAGGACGCGCCGAAGCTGGAGCGGCCGCTGATGATCGTGCACGGGCTGGCCGACGACAACGTGGTCGCCGCGCACACCCTGCGGCTGTCCTCCGCCCTGCTGGCGGCCGGGCGCCAGCACACCGTGCTGCCGCTCTCCGGCGTCACCCACATGACGCCGCAGGAGCAGGTCGCGGAGAACCTGCTGCTGCTCCAGGTGGACTTCCTGAAGCAGTCGCTCGCCCGCTGAGCAGCCGCTCCTCGACGGCCGGGACCCGCCCGCGGGTCCCGGCCGTACCCATGACATCCGTCATGCCGAGGACACGACGGCGCACACTGACCGCGGATCCGCGTTCCGAGGAGTCTTGAGGAGTCAGGCCGACCAGCGGCCGAGTCGGAGAGGACCGGGACGGATGAGCACGGTGGCACGGACACCCGGGGGCGAGGTCGCCGCCTTCCGGGACGTGAGCAAGAGCTACGGCCGGGTCCGGGCGGTGAACGGCCTCGACCTGGTGCTGCGGCCGGGGGAGACGGTGGCGCTGCTCGGGCCGAACGGCGCCGGCAAGTCCAGCAGCCTGGACCTGCTGCTCGGCCTGCGCGACCCCGACCGGGGCAGCGTCTCGCTGTTCGGCGGCAGCCCCCGGGCGGCCGTGGCGGCCGGCCGGGTCGGCGCGATGCTGCAGAGCGGCGGGCTGATGGCCGACGTCAAGGTCCGCGAGCTGGTGACGTTCGCCTGCGCCGTGCACCCGCGCGGCCACCGGGTGGACCGGGTGCTGAGCGACGCGGGCATCACGGAGCTGGCCGAGCGCAGGGTCGACAAGCTCTCCGGCGGCCAGGAGCAGCGGGTCAGGTTCGCGCTGGCGATCGCCGGCGCCAACGACCTGATCGTGCTGGACGAGCCGACCACCGGCATGGACGTCTCCGTCCGGCAGGCCTTCTGGGCCTCGATGCGGGCGCAGGCCGCCGAGGGCCGCACGGTGCTGTTCGCCACCCACTACCTGGAGGAGGCGGACTCGATCGCCGACCGGGTGCTGGTGCTGCACCGGGGCCGGCTGATCGCGGACGGCACCTCGGCCGAGATCAAGGCGAAGGCCGGCGCGCGCCGGATCGGCTTCGAACTGCACCCCGAGGACGGCGCGTTCGAGGAGGCGGTGCTGCGGGCGCTGCCGGGCACCGTGGGGCTGGACGTCACCGGCCAGCCGGGCGGCGTGCGGACGGTGCGGATCCGCTCCACCGACGCGGACGCGGGTGTGGCCGGGCTCTACCGGGCCGGCCTGTACCCCCGCGGGCTGGAGGTCACCAGCCTGGGCCTGGAGCAGGCCTTCCTGACCATCACGGGTGAGAAGGACGCCCAGGACGACGCCCTCGAGGAGAGCACGCGATGACCACCCTGATCCAGCTGGAGATCATGCGCACCCTGCGCAACAAGCGGTACCTGATGTTCACGCTGCTCTACCCGGCGCTGCTGTACGTCTTCTTCATCAACGCCTACAGCGGCGGCGAGGTGGCCGGCGGGATCCCCGCCAAGTCCTACTTCATGGTCTCGATGGCCACCTTCGGTGCGGTCGGCGCGGTGCTCACCGGCTCCGCGCAGAAGATCTCGCTGGAGCGCAAGAGCGGCTGGGTGCGCCAGCTGCGGCTGACCGCGCTGCCCGGCCGGGCCTACACCGTGGGCAAGATCGCGGCTTGCGCCGTGACCACGCTCCCGGCGATCGGGGTGGTCTTCGCGATCGGCGCGATCGAGGGCGTCCGGCTGCCCGCCGGGCAGTGGCTGGGGCTGGCCCTGGCGCTGTGGCTCGGCAGCTTCGTCTTCGCCGCGCTGGGTGTCGCGCTCGGCTACGCGGCCGAGCCGGACGCGGTGCAGCCGATCGTGATGATCGTCTACATGCTGATGGCGCTGTTCGGCGGCACCTGGTTCCCGGTCTCCGACTCGCTGAAGAGCTTCGCCCGCTTCAACCCGGTGTACCTGTACAACCAGCTGGCCTCCTTCACCCGGCCCGGGCACGGGCTGGACACCGTCGCGGTGGCCGGTCTGGCCGGGTTCCTGGCCGTGTTCGTCGCCGCCGCGGCCTACCTGTACCGCAAGGACGGCAAGGCGGCATGATGGCCACCATGTCGAAGCCCTCCGAGCCCCTGCCCTCCGCCGACCCCTCGGCGCGGGGCCGGGGCTCCGGCACGTTCGCGATCGCGCCCGGGCAGCCGGTGGAGAACCGGCGGCAGCTGCTGGTCAAGCTCAGCTGGATGACGCTGTGGATGGTCTACCTGATCTACCCGGTGAAAGACCTGACCGGCGGCCGGCACGGCACCGCGGCCGTGGTGGCCGGCTCGCTGGCGCTGGCGGTCTTCGTCGGCTCCTACCTCGCGCTGGTGGTGATCCGCTCGACCAGGCCCGGCGGTTGGTACGGGCAGTACGTGGTGGTCGCCGGGATGCTGGCGATCGCGATCGTCACCTCCTTCACCCTGGGCGAGGCGTGGCTGACGCTGTTCACCTACGCCTCGGTCTGCGTGGCCACGGTGCTGCCGAGCGCCCTCGGGGTGCGCGGCGTGGTCGCGGTGACCCTGCTCACGCTGGTGATCGCCCTGCTGGTGCGGGCCGAGAGCGACACCCTGGTCGCGATCCTGCTGCCGTGCTTCCTGAGCGGTCTCGCGATGACCGGCCTGCAGCGGCTCATCTCCACCATGCGGGAGCTGCGCGAGGCCCGGGCCACGGTGGCGCACCTGGCGGCCTCGGAGGAGCGGCTGCGCCTCGCCCGCGACCTGCACGACCTGCTCGGGCACTCGCTGTCGCTGATCACCATCAAGAGCGAGCTGGCGGGCCGCTTCCTCGACCAGGACAAGCAGCCCGAGGCACGGGCGCAGGTCGCCGACATCGAGAAGGTGGCCCGGCAGTCGCTGATCGACGTCCGGGAGGCCGTCAGCGGTTTCCGGCGCCCCACCCTGGCGGTCGAACTGGCCGCCGCCCGGACGGCGTTGTCGACCGCCCAGATCGCCGTCGAGGCGAGCCCCACGGTCGCCGACGGTCACCTGGCCCTCGGCGCGGAGGAGGCCGGCGCGCTGGCCTGGGCGCTGCGCGAGGCCGTCACCAACATCGTCCGGCACGGCGCCGGGGCGACCGTCTGCACCGTCACCCTGGACGAGGTCTGGGAGGGCGAGGGCGAGCGCTACGCCGTGCTGGAGATCGCCGACGACGGGCGCGGGCCGGGCAAGTCCTCGCCGGGCAACGGGCTCTGCGGTCTGAGCGAGCGGCTGCAACTGGTCGGCGGCCGGCTGGAGAGCGGGGCCGGGCCGCGCGGCAAGGGCTTCCGGCTGCGGGCGTTGGTGCCGCTGCGGACCGTGCCGGTGGGCGCGGCCGATAGTCTGCCGAAGTGATCAGAGTTCTGCTGGCGGAAGATCAGGGGATGGTCCGGGAGGCGCTCGCCGCGCTGCTCGGGCTCGAAGGGGACATCGACGTGGTCGCGCAGGTCGCGCGCGGCGACGAGGTGGTGGCGGCCGCCGTCGCGCACGAGGTCGACGTGGCCGTGCTGGACATCGAGATGCCCGGGATGACGGGGATCGAGGCGGCCGCCGAGCTGCGCCGGCAGCGTCCGCGGACCAAGGTGGTGATCGCCACCACCTTCGGCCGGCCGGGCTACCTGCGCCGGGCCATGGAGGCGGGCGCGGACGCCTTCCTGGTGAAGGACGCGCCGGCCGCCGAGCTGGCCGAGGCGATCCGCCGGGTGCTGCGCGGGGAGCGGGTGATCGACCCGACGCTGGCCGCGGCGGCGCTGGCCGAGGGCGCCAATCCGCTGACCGGGCGGGAGCGGGACGTGCTGGCGGCGGCCGCCGACGGCTCGGTCAACGCGGACATCGCCAGGCGGCTGCACCTGTCCGAGGGCACCGTGCGCAACTACCTGTCGATGGCGATCCAGAAGACCGCCGCGCGCAACCGCGCGGAGGCGGTCCGGGTCGCCCGGGAGAAGGGCTGGCTCTGACCGACCGGTCCTGACGGCCGGTCAGTTGAGCCGGTGGCGGGCCGCCTTGGCCTCGTGCCGGACCCGGGTCGCGGCCTCCGGGTCGAAGGCGTCCAGGATCTCGGCGTAGGAGTCCATCTCGGCCGCGCCGGCCAGGAAGTCGCCGGTGCGGACCAGGAGTTCGGCCCGCTCCAGGCGGAGCTGGGCCGGGTGCCGGGGGAGCAGCAGGGCGAGCTCGGTGGCCCAGAGCTGGGTGCGGGCCTGCTCCGGCCGGTCCGCCGCCCAGCTGCGGATGTTGCCCAGTACCCGCAGCACGATGTCCAACGGCTGGGCCGGCGTGAGCAGTTCGGTGCTGAACCGCTGTCCGGCGGCGTGCACCAGCTTGGCCGCGTCCGCCAGGTCGAGCAGCCGTCCGCCGTGGTACGGGTCGGCCAGTACGAAGTCGTTGCCGCCCTCCGGGGCGCCGACCGCGACGATGAAGTGCCCGGGCAGCGCGATGCCGTGCACGGTCAGCCCGGCCCGGGCGGCGACCTCGCTCCACACCAGCGAGAGGGTGATCGGCAGCCCGCGCCGGCGCCGCAGCACGTCCGGCAGCAGCGAGGACTCCAGCCGCCGGTAGTCCGCCTGCCGGCCGTGGAAGCGCTCGCGGCCGCCCAGCACCGCGGCCAGCAGCGCGGCCGTCTCCTCCGGCCCGTTGGGCCCGCGCTCCAGGACGGCGTGCCGGATCGCGGCGGCGTGCCGGTCCAGGGCCGCGTGGCAGGCCGACAGCAGGGCGTCCAGGGTCGGCGGTTCCTCCGTGCCCTCCGGGCGGCCGAGCTCGCCCAGGGTGTGCTCGGCGGCGGCCAGCAGGCAGAGCAGCACCGGGTCGGGGTGCTCGGCCCTGGCCGCGGTGCGGAAGCGGGATCTGCTCTGCTCGGTCACAGCAGCCTTCGTCGGTACGGGATGGGCGGGGTGGGCGGGGTGGGTCCCCCGGCGCGGCTCGGGGTGGTGCGGGTCGGGGCGGTGCGGGCTGGTGCGGGCTGGTGCGGGTCGGGGTGGTGCGGCGGGGGCCTCGGGCTACCGCTGGGAGAGACGGGCGTAGTGGTAAGTGTGACTGGTCGTGAAGCCCAGTCGGTCGTAGAGCGCCAGTGCGGCGTCGTTCTCGGCCTCGACCTGCAGGAAACCGCCGCGGGCGCCCTCCTCGGCGGCGCGGGCGGCCAGCACGGCCATCACGGTGGTGGCCAGGCCGCGGCGGCGGGCGGCCGGCGCGACCTCGACGGCGCCGAAGCAGGCCCAGGCGCCGTGCACGGTCAGGCGCCCGATCGCCAGCGGCGGTGCGCCGGGCACGGCGCCTGGCACGGCGGCGAACCACACCGACGGCCCGCCGTGCAGCACCTGCCGCGCGGCCCGCTCGACCTCGGCGTCGCCGGTCACCCGGCGGTAGAGCGACAGCCAGCCGGCATCGGCCGTCCGGGACAGCCGGACGGCCTGCGGCTCCCGGGCCAGCGCGGCGAGCGCGGCCAGCGGCGCGAGCCGGACCTGGGTGGGGGCCAGCGCGGCGCCGTCCCGCTCCAGTTCGGCCGCCAGCCCGGCCGGCGAGCCGGGGGTGACCACCTCGACGTACCCGGGCAGCCCGCGGGCCGCGTACCAGGCCCGGACCGCGTCCAGGGCGGCCGGCAGCGGCATCCCGGGGTCGCCGAGGGCCTGCACGGAGTTGGCCCGGCGGGTGAAGCCGGCCGAGGCGCGCAGCGTCCAGCCGCCGAGCGGCTGCTGCTCGACCGCGGGCCAGCCGGCCGCCGCGATCCGCTGCAGCTCGGTGGGCGAGACCTCCGGCAGCGGCGCCCGGCGGGCCGGGAAGAGCGGCACCGCCTTGCCGGCCACCAGCAGGTCCTCCGGGAAGGTGACCGACTCCCCGGAGCGCGGAACCACGGTCAGGCCATGATCGTTCCAGGACTGGAGCACCCCGATCGCATCGCGGAACACCGGGCGGCCGTCCACGACCTCCGACAGGCGGCGGACGGACACCCGTCGCCCCACGTCAGAACGGTCTATCCGGACCTCCGGACGGCCCGTGGCCGGGATCCCACCTGTCATCAAGGGCACCTCCTGTGCATTTGTGGTCCTAGACCCGCGATACTAGGGGCGGGCATCGACGACGCCGCGCTCACCCGCGCGACCGAGTAAACAGTAGGGCGGCAGCCCTTCCGAGGAGGAACGACAGCGTGACCTACGTCATCGCGCAGCCTTGTGTCGACGTCAAGGACAAGGCGTGCATCGAAGAGTGCCCGGTTGACTGCATCTACGAGGGCCAGCGCTCTCTTTACATCCACCCGGATGAGTGTGTCGACTGTGGTGCGTGCGAGCCGGTCTGCCCGGTCGAGGCGATCTTCTACGAGGACGACACTCCGGAGGAGTGGAAGGACTACTACAAGGCGAACGTCGAGTTCTTCGACGACCTCGGCTCGCCCGGTGGTGCCTCGAAGCTCGGTGTGATCGACTCCGACCACCCGTTCATCGCCGCTCTGCCGCCGCAGAACGCCGAGCACTGATCGGTGGCAGCACAGCTGTGAGCATCGAGAACAGCAAGCGCGCGCCGCTCCCGGGCCACCCGGGGGCGGCGCGCCGCGTCTCCGACCTCCTGCCGGTCTTCCCCTGGGACAAGCTGGAGCCGTACAAGCACACCGCACTGGCCCATCCGGGCGGACTGTGCGACTTCTCCGTGGGCACGCCGGTCGACCCGGTGCCGGAGCTGATCCAGAAGGCGCTGGCCGCCGCCACGGACAGCCCCGGCTACCCGACCGTCTGGGGCCCGCTGGAGCTGCGCGAGGCGATCGCCGGCTGGCTGGGCCGCCGGCTCGGCGCGCGGATCGGCCCGCAGGCCGTCCTGCCGACCATCGGCTCCAAGGAGCTGGTGGCCTGGCTGCCCGGCCAGCTCGGGCTCGGCCCGGGCGACCAGGTGGCGTACCCGCGGCTGGCCTACCCGACCTACGAGGTGGGCGCCCGGCTGTGCGGGGCGGAGCCGGTCGCGTACGACTCCGTGGACGAGCTGGACGGCTCCCGGGTCCGGCTGCTCTGGCTGAACTCGCCGTCCAACCCGACCGGCCGGGTGCTGCCCGCCGCCGAGCTGCGCCGCGCGGTGCGGTGGGCGCGCGAGCACCGGGTGCTGCTGGTCAGCGACGAGTGCTACCTGGAGCTCGGCTGGGAGGCCGACCCGGTGTCGGTGCTGCACCCCGAGGTGTGCGGCGACGACCACGAGGGTCTGCTGGTGGTCCACTCGCTCTCCAAGCGGTCCAACCTGGCGGGCTACCGGGCCTCCTTCGTGGCGGGCGACCCGGTGGTGGTCCGCGAGCTGCTGGAGATCCGCAAGCACGGCGGGATGATCGTGCCGGCCCCGGTGCAGGCGGCGACCGTCGCGGCGCTGGCCGACGACGCGCACGTGGCCGAGCAGCGCGAGCGGTACGCCGCCCGGCGCTCGGCGCTGCGGGCGGCGCTGGAGGCGTACGGCTTCCGGATCGAGCACTCCGAGGCGAGCCTGTACCTCTGGGCGACCCAGGACCGGCCGTGCTGGGAGAGCGTGGCCGAGCTGGCCGGGCTGGGCATCCTGGTGGCGCCCGGTGACTTCTACGGCCCGGCCGGCGACCGGTTCGTCCGGGTGGCGTTCACCGCCACCGACGAGCGGGTGGCGGCGGCGGTGGAGCGGCTGACCGCCTGAGGACGGCATGCCGAAGGGGCGGGCGCACACCGTGCGCCCGCCCCTTCGCGGTACCCGAGGGGCGGCCGCGTCAGCCGCCCAGGCCGCCGCCGCCGATCCCGCCGAGCAGGCCGCCGATCGGGCCGAGCCCGCCGGTCAGGCCGTCCAGCGGGGAGCTGCCGAGACCGGGGACGCCGCCCAGCCGGTTCTCGGCGGCCGGGTGGGCCAGCGAGGTCAGGCCGTCGGCGCCGGGGACGGCGTGGGTCAGGCCGGTGAGCGCGTCGGTGCCGGGCAGGCCGCTGGTGGGCAGGCCGTTGGTGGGCAGCAGCCCGGTGGCCGCGCCGAGCGGGGAGCCGGCGGCGGAGGCGCTGCGGGTGGTGGCCGGGACCACCTTGTCGGTGACGGCGGGCGCGACCTTGTCGGTCAGCGCCGGGCCGACCCGGTCGACCAGGGCGGGGCCGGCCACGGCGGCCAGCTTGGAGACCGTGCCGGCCGTGGCGGCGGTCTTGGCGGCCGGGGAGGTCACCTTGCCGAGCGCCTCGTTGGTGTCCGGCAGGGCGTGCGCCACGGTCTTGCCGGCCGCGTCGGCGGCCAGCGGGACACCGGTCGCGACGGTCTGCGCACCGGTCGCACCGGCGACCTGGCCGAACTCGTGGGCCGTGTCCTGCACCGTCGAGGACGAGCTGGGCGCGTTGTCGAGCGTGGACGTCAGGCCGGCCCCCAGGTCCGTCTGCGGCACCAGGTCGGCGGCGGACGCGCTCCCGGCGACTGCCATGGGCGCCGCACCGGCTGCTGCGACGAGCAGCGCGGCCTGGGCGATCCGGCGCTTGAGGGGGTGAGACATGGTGCTCCTAAGAGGTGAGGATGCCCGGCGCGGCCCCCGGCGACGGATGTCGGTGGCGACGGGTGTCTGTCGGGCGGACGACGTGATTACCGCTAGAGGAGCGAGAAGGTTTCGGGCCGTCAAGGTAAAGGGTTGCTAAAGATCGGACGATCCTCTTTCTGGCATTCCGGACATATCGCCCCGGTCGAGCGCCGTCGAAGAATCGTCACTTCCCTTGGCGTGGCAGGTCCGCGCAAGGCCGCGCGCGGACCGGTGCCCGGCAGGCCTCCGGCGCCTGTGGGGGTAACCCCGCATTGACGCGAATCACCCGTTGGGCGGTAACCCGCTCACCAGTCCGTCAATCCGGCCGGCCGGCCCGGCTACTTCTTGGCGGGCGTGCCGAGGCCGACCAGCACCTGGTCGGTGCCCGAGCCTTCGGGCTGGGCCTTCCAGCCGTCCTTCGGCCGGTCCACCCGCCAGACCTTGCCGTCGAAGAGCACGCTGCCGATCCCGAGGTCCTGGGCCTGCGCCACCGCCCACTGGGCGACGGCCCAGCCGGCCTGCCGGGTCGCGTTCGGCCCGGAGTCGGCGGTGGCGGTCGGCTGCGGGGTGAGCGCGAGCATCTCGCGCGGGTCCTTGCCGGCCTTCGGGGCGGGCGCCACGGCCACCGCCCGGCCGAACTCGCGGCGCACCCGCTCGGTCAGCCCGACGGGCTGCTGCCCGGCGGCGGGGGAGGCGGCCGCCGGCGCGGTGGCCGGCGGGGCCGTGGCCGCGGTGGACGCCGCGGTCGTCACGGCCGGCGCGGGGGCGGACAGCTCGTGCACCACGCAGGTCAGCGCGGCCGGCTCACGGCCGGTCAGCGCGGCGGCGACCAGCGTCGCGTTGGTCTCGTGCTTGGCGTACGCCTGCGGGAACCCGCTCTTCTGCACCTGCTGGGCCGCGTCGGTGAGCGGCAGCCGGGCGTAGCCGGGCACCTTGACCAGGCTGTCCAGGAACTTGTTGGTGGCGTACACCGGGTCCTTGATCTGCGCCGCGGTGCCCCAGCCCTGGGACGGGCGCTGCTGGAACAGCCCGACCGAGTCGCGGTCACCGCCGTCCAGGTTGTGGATCTTGGACTCCTGCATCGCGGTGGCCAGCGCGATGGTCACCGCCCGCTCCGGCAGCCCGCGGGAGAGCGCCACCGCGGCGATCGTCGCGGCGTTGGCGGCCTGGGTCAGGTCCAGCGTGCCCGAGCCGGCCGCGGTGTCGATCGTGCAGCCCTCGGGCGGCGCGACGATCTTGTCCCGGTTGAGGTACAGCACCAGCCCGGCCACCACCAGCAGGGCCACGAACCCGGTCGCCAGCCGCCGCAGCGGCCGGCCCCGCCGCCCGGTCGCCCCGGAGCCGCCCGGTCCGCCGCTCGTCTCCTCGGACACGTCAGCTCCTCTCGTCCGATCACACCGCCCGCACACCGTACCCAGTCGGACGCCCGGGCGCCCCGCTCCGGTTGCCGGCCGACCCCGCCGACCTGCGCACCGACCGTCCCGGTGGCCGTCCGGGCGGCCGCCGGGCGGGCGTCCACCGATAGGCTGGGCGACCATGAGCAGCCCGAACCCGCGCCTCGACCTGACCCTCGACGGCGGCGCCCTGACCGCGCAGCTGGTCGACTTCCCGTCCGTCAGCGGCGACGAGCAGCCGCTCGCCGACGCGGTGGAGGCCGCGCTGCGCGCCTACCCGCACCTCACCGTGGACCGGTACGGCAACAACGTGGTCGCCCGCACCATGCTCGGCCGCGCCGAGCGGGTGCTGCTGGCCGGCCATCTGGACACCGTGCCGATCGCCGACAACCTGCCCTCGTACGTGGACGGCGACCTGCTCCACGGCTGCGGCACCTCCGACATGAAGTCCGGCGTCGCCGTGCAGCTGCGGCTGGCCGCCACGCTGCCCGAGCCCAACCGCGACCTCACCTACGTCTTCTACGACTGCGAGGAGATCGAGGCCTCCCGCAACGGCCTGGGCCACCTCGCCACGCACCGCCCGGACTGGCTGAAGGCCGACTTCGCGGTCCTGCTGGAGCCCAGCGGCGCCGTGGTCGAGGGCGGCTGCCAGGGCACCCTGCGGGTGCAGGTCACGCTCACCGGCACCCGGGCGCACTCGGCCCGCAGCTGGCTCGGCGACAACGCCATCCACCACGCCGCCGAGGTGCTCACCCGGCTCGACCGCTACCGGGCGCGCACGGTGGAGATCGACGGCCTGGAGTACCGCGAGGGGCTGAACGCGGTGCGGATCGACGGCGGGGTGGCCGGCAACGTGATCCCCGACGAGTGCGTGGTGACCGTCAACTTCCGCTACGCGCCGGACCGTTCGCAGGAGGAGGCGCAGGCCCACGTCCGTGAGGTGTTCGAGGGCTACCAGGTCACCGTGACCGACTCCGCGCCCGGCGCGCTGCCCGGCCTCGGCCGGCCCGCCGCCCAGGACTTCCTGGCCGCGGTCGGCGGCCGGGCCCGGGCCAAGTTCGGCTGGACGGACGTGGCCCGGTTCACCGCCCTCGGCGTCCCGGCGGTCAACTACGGCCCCGGCGATCCGAACCTCGCGCACAAGCGCGACGAGCACTGCTCGCTGGCCGCGATCGCCGAGGTCGAGCAGCGGCTGCGGGGCTGGCTGGGCTGAGCCGCACGGGCCGCCCGCGTGGGGTCGGCGGTTTCACCGCAGGCCCTTCGGCGTTTCCCGAAAAGACGTCATCACGGGCGTAGGGTTTCGTCATGACAGCCACAGGAGATGACAGGAACGACGGGCCCGGACCGGAGGATTTCGGCGCGCCCGAGCGCAAGACGCCCTGGCCGGAGAAGCAGAAGGGTCCGGTGCTGCTGCGCCGCGACCAGGTCGGCACCAGCACCACGGACCAGCGGCTGCTGGACACCACCGGCCCGACCGACTGGCTGCACACCGACCCGTGGCGGGTCTGGCGGATCACCTCCGAGTTCGTCGAGGGCTTCGGCGCGCTCGCCGAACTCCCGGCCGCGATCAGCGTCTTCGGCTCGGCCCGGACCCCGGTCGACTCGCCCGAGTACGCGGCCGGGGTGGCGATCGGCCGGGCGCTGTCCGAGGCCGGCTACGCGGTGATCACCGGTGGCGGGCCGGGCGCCATGGAGGCGGCCAACCGCGGCGCCTCGGACGCCGGCGGGCTGAGCGTGGGGCTGGGCATCGAGCTGCCGTTCGAGCAGGGGCTGAACGAGTTCGTCGACCTCGGGCTGAACTTCCGGTACTTCTTCGTCCGCAAGACGATGTTCGTGAAGTACTCGCAGGGCTTCGTGGTGCTGCCGGGCGGGCTGGGCACGCTGGACGAGCTGTTCGAGGCGCTGACCCTCGTCCAGACCAAGAAGGTCACCCGGTTCCCGGTGATCCTCTTCGGCACCGCCTACTGGGGCGGGCTGGTCGACTGGCTGCGCGACACCCTGGTCGCCCAGGGCAAGGCGTCGGCGGGTGACCTGGAGCTGTTCCACGTCACCGACGAGATCGACGAGGTGCTCAAGATCCTCGAAGCGAGCCGGCGGCCGAACGGCGCCGAGGCCTGAGCCCGCGACCGCACGGGGCCGGGCGCTGAGCCCGCGACCCCGGCCCCGTGGCGCGCGGCCCCCGGCCCTTGAGCCCGGGGCCCCGGCCGCCTAGGCGAGTCCGCGCCGGGCGACCGCCGGGGGCCGGGTGCCGCGGATCGAGGCCACCATGTCGAGCACCTGCCGGGTCTCCGCCACCTGGTGCGCCCGGTAGATCCGGGCACCCAGCCAGGCGGAGACCGCGGTGGTGGCCAGGGTGCCGAGCAGCCGCTGGTCGACCGGGCGGTCCAGGGTCTCGCCGACGAAGTCCTTGTTGGAGAGCGAGACCAGCACCGGGAAGCCGGTCGCGGTCATCTCCGGCAGCCGGCGGGTGGCCTCCAGCGAGTGCCGGGTGTTCTTGCCGAAGTCGTGCCCCGGGTCGATGATCAGCGCGTCCCGCCGGACCCCGAGCGAGGCGGCCCGCTCGGCCAGCCCGACGGTGACCTCCAGGATGTCGGCCATCACGTCCGGGTAGCCCTTGCGGTGCGGCCGGGTGCGCGGCTCGGCCCCGCCGGCATGGGTGCAGACCAGCCCCACGTCGTACCGGGCGGCGACCTCGGCGAGCTTGGGATCGGCCCCGCCCCAGGCGTCGTTCAGCAGGTCCGCGCCCACCTCGCAGACCGCTTCGCCGACCTCGTGCCGCCAGGTGTCCACGCTGATCACGGCCTCCGGGTGGCGCTTGCGCAGCTGCGCCACGAACGGCACGGTGCGGCGCAGCTCCTCCTCGACCGTGACCTCCTCGCCGGGGCCGGCCTTGACCCCGCCGATGTCGAGGATGGCCGCACCGTCCGCCACCGCGCGGTCGGCCGCGGCGAAGGCCGCCTCGTCGGCGAAGGTCGACCCCTTGTCGAAGAAGGAGTCCGGGGTCCGGTTGACGATGGCCATGATCACCAGTTCGTCGTCGCCGAACTCTCGCGGCCCAAGGCGCAGTGCCACCGGTGTCTCCTCCACAGCTTCTCCGGGTGCAATGATGGGCCCCGGCCTACCGGGGTCCATGATCCCACCTCTGTCGGGGCCGACCGGGAACTCTGGAGGACAGCTCGTGTTCTGGGTGATCGTGGTGGCGATGGCCGTGGTGGTCGGCGGCGCCGCGCTGGTGGCGCTGGGCGGCGGCGGCACGCTGCCGGAGGCGGAGCACGACCGGATGACGGTCAGGTTCCCGCAGGACCGGCCGCTGAGCCGGTTCGACGTGGACGGCCTGCGGCTGCCGATGGCCCTGCGCGGCTACCGGATGGACGAGGTGGACGACGTGCTCGACCGGCTCGCCGCCGAGCTGGCGCAGCGGGACGAGCGGATCGCCGAGCTGGAGGCGGCCGCGGTGGTCCGCGGTGCCGTCGAGGCCGGTGCGCAGGGCGAGCCGGGCGCGGAGCCGCTGCCGGGTCTGGAGGATTTCGCCAAGGTGGTGGGCACCGCCGAGGCCCCGGGTCAGCAGCCGGTCGACCGGCCGGGCGAGCGTTGAGCGGCGCGGTGCGCGGGGCGGACGGGCTGCTGCGCTGTCCCTGGGGCGAGTCGGCCGACGACTACCGGGTCTACCACGACACCGAGTGGGGCCGGCCGGTGCACGGCGAGGACCCGCTGTTCGAGCGGATCTCGCTGGAGGCCTTCCAGTCCGGGCTGTCCTGGATCACCATCCTGCGCCGCCGGGAGGGCTTCCGGGCGGCCTTCGCGGGCTTCCGGATCGCCGAGGTGGCCGACTTCGGACCGGCCGACGCCGAGCGGCTGCTGCAGGACGAGGGCATCATCCGCAACCGCGCGAAGATCGAGGCGACCATCGCCAATGCCCGGGCCGCCCGCGAACTGGACGGCGGGCTGGACGAGTTGGTCTGGCAGTTCGCGGCGGACCCGGACCGGCCGGCCCCCCGGATCCTTGCCGAGGTGCCGGCCGTGACGCCCGAATCGACGGCGCTGGCCAAGGAGTTGAAGAAGAACGGGTTCCGTTTCGTCGGTCCCACCACGGCCTACGCGCTGATGCAGGCCTGCGGGCTGGTCGACGACCACCTGGTCGACTGCCACGTCCGTACCGGTCGCCCGCCGCACCAGGGCCGCGACCAGGGCTGAGCGGGGCTGGGCCGGCCGGGGCCGACCCGGCGTCACCGGCCCAGGTAGACCGGCTTCTCCTTGGCCAGGAAGGCCCGCACCGCGATCCGGTGATCCTCGCTGTCGCCCGCCCTGGTCTGCAACTCGTCCTCCTTGTCGAGCAGTTCGCTCAAGCTGTGGTCGGCGGCGTAGGCCAGGGACTCCTTGACGGCGCCGTAGGCCACCGTCGGCCCCTCGGCCAGCTGCTGCGCGAACTCCCGTGCGCTGGCGGCCAGTTCCGCAGCCGGTACGACCTTGGTGGCGAGCCCGAGACCGAGTGCCTCGTCCGCCTTGACGGTGCGCGGGAGCATCAGCAGCTCGGTGGCCCGGGCGTGGCCGACCAGCCGGGGCAGGGTCCAGGAGGCGCCGGAGTCCGCGGTCAGCGCGATGCCGGCGAACGCGGTGTTGAACCCGGCCGTGTCGGCGACGATCCGGAAGTCGCAGGCGAAGGCGAGCGAGGCGCCCGCCCCGGCCGCCACCCCGCCGACCGCCGCCACGGTGGGCTTGCGCATCCCCGCCAGCGCCCGCACCAGCGGGTTGTAGTGCTCCGCGACGGTCTTCAGCGGCGCCTCACCGGTCTCCTCGGCGCGCTTGAGCAGGCCCAGGTGCTCCTTGAGGTCCTGCCCGACGCAGAAGGCCCGGTCGCCGGCGCCGGTGAGCAGCACGGCCCGGACGGCGGGGTCCTGGCCGGCCGCCGTCACGGTGTCCCGCAGCGCGACCTTGGTCGGCACGTCCAGGGCGTTCATCGCCTCCGGCCGGTTGATGGTGATGACGGCCAGGCCGTTGTCGAGTTCGTACAGCACGGAGTCGGTCATGGGCTGAGGGCTCCCGGGAGTCGTGGGGCGGACCTTGCACGGATCCAGGCCAGCATGACGGAGCCCGGGGTGCGCTGGGGAGTGTGAGGTATCGCACCCCGCGGCAGCGTGTCGAACACCGCCCGGGGCGCCCCGGGACGAGCCCGCGGGGCCCCTCGGAGGGCCTTCGGGGCCCGCTGGCGAGGGCGATGTTGGTCATCGGGGCGCCGCATGCGGGATAATGGCTTCCGATCAATGCGTTCGATACCGGCGGTGGACGGACTTCCGGTACGAAGCTGCGCGGTTGCAGGAAGGGGAACGAGCATGGCGGCCATGAAGCCGCGGACGGGCGACGGCCCGCTCGAGGTCACCAAAGAGGGGCGAGGCATCATCATGCGCGTTCCGCTGGAAGGCGGTGGGCGCCTGGTGGTGGAACTCACCCCTCAGGAGGCCGAGGAGCTGGGCGAGGCGCTGAAGAAGGTCTGCGACTGACCTAGCGGGAGCTGCCCTCGTCTCCCGGAGCTGTGTGCGGGGCCCGCGTCCGAGCCGGACGCGGGCTCCTCGCATGCCCGGACCCGGCCGGCCCGGCCGACCCGCCTGCCGGCCCGGCGCACCGGGGCGCGCCGCGCCCGACGGCTCAGCGCTTGACCGCGCAGAGCAGCCCGTCGCTGACCGGGATCAGGGCGGGCAGCAGCAGATCGCTCTCCCGGACGTCGCGGACCAGCTCCCGGACGGCGTGCGTCTGCGGGTCGTGCTGGTCGGGCTCGGCCAGCCGGCCCTCCTGGAACACCCCTTCGAAGCAGACCATCCCGCCGGGCCGGAGCAGCCGCAACGATTCTGCAAGGTACTGCTGGGATTCGGCCGGGTCGCCGTCGCAGAACACCAGGTCGTACTGGCCGTCCGCGAGCCGGGGCAGCACCTCCAGCGCCCGGCCGGGGATGAACCGCGACCTGTTCGCCGCGAAGCCGGCCGCGTGGTACGCCTCCCGGGCGTACTGCTGGCGCACCGGCTCCGAGTCGACGGTGGTCAGCACGCCGTCCGGCCGCATGCCGCGCAGCAGGTAGACCCCGGAGACCCCGGTGCCGGTGCCGATCTCCGCCACCGCCTTGGCGTCCAGCGCCGCGGCCAGCAGCCGCAGGCACGCACCGCCGCTCGGCCCGATCGCCCGGATGCCGGTCCGCGCGGACTGGGACCGGGCGTAGGTCAGCACCGCGTCCTCGCCCACGTAGGTGTCCGCGAGGGCCGCGCGCGCGGGCCCGAAGTCGGTGATGGCTGCCTCTCCCCGAGCGGCGGATGCCGACCTGATGTCGACATTTTCAGCCACACACTACTGGCCGGGCGGGAACCGCGTTCGGCGACCGGCCGTTGTCCCATCACGGGAGCGGGCGATCCGAGTGCGCACCAACCCGACTCGGGCAGACAGTCTGCCCGGTCAGGTGGGCAGTCGAGCGCTCTTATCCGAATCCGACGGGTGAGGTGGATATGGTGGTGGCCCTGCTGGGCAGAAGAGCCGACCGAGGAGGTGTGGCCGAGGGCGACGTCCCTGTGCGGCGGCACTTCCGCGGCACCACGTCGGCCCGTACGCCGAAGCCCGTGATGAACCAGTCTGTGCAATCCCCCCTGGACAAGTCGACCGCAGCCGACCACCCGGTGGCCGAGGTCGCCGCCACGCGCGCGACCTTCGCAGAGGGGCCCGACGCGCAGGGCTGGACGCCGCCGAGCTGGGAGGAGATCGTCGAGGCGCACAGCGCCCGGGTCTACCGCCTGGCGTACCGGCTGACGGGCAACCAGCACGATGCCGAGGACCTCACCCAGGAGGTCTTCGTCCGGGTCTTCCGCTCGCTGTCCACCTACACCCCCGGCACCTTCGAGGGCTGGCTGCACCGGATCACCACCAATCTCTTCCTCGACATGGTCCGCCGACGGCAGCGGATCCGCTTCGACGCCCTCGGGGACGACGCCGCCGAGCGGCTGCCCAGCCGCGAGCCCAGCCCCGCCCAGCACTTCAGCGACACCCACTTCGACGCCGACGTCCAGCTGGCGCTGGACACCCTCGCGCCGGAGTTCCGGGCCGCCGTCGTGCTCTGCGACATCGAGGGCCTGTCCTACGAGGAGATCGCCGCCACCCTGGGCGTGAAGCTCGGCACGGTGCGCAGCCGGATCCACCGCGGCCGCTCGCACCTGCGGGCCGCGCTCAAGCACCGCGCTCCCGGCACCGTGCCCGGTCGCGCCCGTCGCGGCGGCTCCGAGGAGCCGCTGCCGGTCGGTGCCGCGCCGACCGGTGAGAGCGACCGGGGGGGCTCGTGAGCGGCGGCGGTCCGGCCGAGGCCGGCCGCGCCCGGCGCGGGCCGGGCCGGCTCCAGCTGGGCCGACGCGGCGAGGAGGCCGCGGTCGGGCTGCGCCCCGTCCCGGTCCGCCCGCCCGAACCCGTGGCGGACGAGCACCACCTGGGGGACCGCCTCTCCGCCTACCTCGACGGCGAGCTCGGCCACGACTCCCGCGAGCGCGTCCAGGCCCACCTGGCGACCTGTCCGGAGTGCCTGGCCGAGGCCGACGAGGGCCGGGCGGTCAAGCACCTGCTGACCCGCACCGGCACCCCTGCCCCGTCCTCGACGCTGATGTCCCGGCTGATGGCGGTCGCCGCCCTGCCGGACGACGAGCACCGCGAGGGCCCGGGCGGCGGGGCGACGGCGCCGGGGCCGACCCCCGGGGCCGGGGCCGGCACGCTCGGCGGCAGCCGGCTGACCGGCGGCTCCTTCGGCCGTGGCGCGGGCTCCTCCTTCGGCGGCGGCGCCCTCGGCGCCGAGGCGCCGATACCGGGTGTCGACCCCCGGGCCGAGCGGCCCGGCCCGCAGCCCTTCGGCACCGGCCGCCGCGGCCTGCTGCCCTCGGTGCGACCGCTGGCCGCCGCCACCGAGCTGCCGCTGCTGCGCGCCGCCGCCCCGCGCGGCCGCCGCCTGGTCTTCGCCGCCGCCGGGGCCTTCTCGGTGGCCGCCGTCACGCTCGGCGGCGTGGGCGCCGGCCTGAGCGACGAGCAGCACAGCACCACCGTCACCCCGGTCCGCAGCCCCGGCACCGGCGCCGTCCTGCCGGTCACCGCGGAGCTGCCGGTGGACTACCCGATGCGCTACCAGCCGGTCTCCCCCTCCCCGGGCGCCGGCCAGCCGCGGCCCGCCCAGCCGGCCGCCACCCCGGTGGGCTACCCGAACCAGCTGCTGCGCTGATCCGGCCCGGCGACGGCGGGCCCGGCGCGGTTGCTCTTCACCACCGCTTCATCGGGCGAAGGGGCACGGATCGGCCGGTGGCCATTACGCTGTACTGACCGTTGTCCGCAGAGCTCATCGGGTTCGTCCATCAGGAGCTGGGGAGCTTACGTGTTCACTGACATAGGCCCGCTGGAGGTCATCACCCTGCTCGTGATGGCCGTGGTGATCTTCGGCCCGGACAAGCTCCCGAAGCTGATCCAGGACACCATGGGGTTCGTGCGCAAGATCCGGTCGTTCGCGGACAGCGCCAAGGAGGACATCCGCAGCGAGCTCGGCCCGGAGTTCAAGGACTTCGAGTTCCAGGACCTGCACCCGAAGACCTTCGTCCGCAAGCAGCTGCTCGGGAGCAGCGAGGACCCGCTGGGTTTCAAGGAGCTCAAGGACGGCCTGGACATCAAGTCCGTGCTGAACGACGAGCCCGCCGGCGCCGCGGCCACCGCCGCCGCGTCCCCGGTCGCCGCGTCCCAGGGCGCCAACCTCACCAAGAGCCCCGCCACCCCGCTGGCCGCCGACGAGCGGCCGCCGTTCGACCTCGACGCCACCTGACCGAGGGCGTTGCGCGCCCCGCCCGGCCGCCCGGCTGAGCGGGGCGCAGCCATGTCCGCCGCTATTGTGCTGAATGCCGCGGGGGGCGCCGATCCGGAGCGCGCCGCGGGACGGAGACCTGTGTGGAGGAGGCGGCCGGATGGACGCGACGAGTCGTACGGTGGGGACGGCCCCGGCGGGGGCGCCCGGTGCGCCCGGGCCGGAGCAAGCGGTGACGGGCAGGAAGGCACCGGCTGTCCCGGTGGACCCGATGGCGCCCTACCTGGCGGCCGACTTCCCCTGGTACGGGCTGGACGACGGCTGGACCGGCCGGCGCTGGCTGGGCCAGGTCGGCGCGGGCCCGGGGATCCGCGCCGGGCAGCAGGACACCGGCGCGGACTACGGCACGCTGGGCCACGGCGACGAGCCGGCCAAGCAGCCGGAGGCCCGGGACGTCCGCCGGTTCGCCGTGGTGGTCACGGTCGCCCGCAGACCCGGACGCCGCAGCGCCGACAACACCGGGACGCTGGAGGCCACCTCGGCCTCCTCCGCGGCCTGGCTGGCCGGCTCCGGGCTGCTCGCCGCGACCTGGCCCGGCCAGCTCGACCGGACGCTGCGCCAGGACTGGCTGGACCAGCAGTCCAACCTCGCCTGGGACTTGGCCGACGACCTGGACGGCCCCGGCTGGTCCTCGCTCACCCTTCCGGTGAACGGTCTGCCGCAGCCCTTCCGCTACCGCGAGTCCGAGTACGGCTGGGTGCTGGCGGGCGAGGCCCCGGGCGTCCTGCTCGGCGCCTTCGGGCGGGGCGTCAGCGCGTACGGCGTGGGGTTCGGCGCGGTGCCGGACCTCTCGGTCTACCGCGGCCGCTGAGCCCCCGTCAGGGGCCGCCGCCGGGCCCGTGCGCCGACACCTGCCAAACCCTCGGCCGGTTCGTTGCGCGGGCCGGCCCGCCGGCGGTGTGATGGGTGCCATGGCGCAGCGATCTCCCCGACCCACGCTCAAGCAGCGATTCGGCCCGTACCCCCTGGGCGGCCCGCGCACGACCTGGCAACGCCTGGACCGGGCCAGGACCGACTCCGGCTGGCCCCTGCTCACGGTCAACCTCGCGACCTACGCCCTGTTCGCGGCGTACGCGCTGGACCGCGCGGCCGCGGGGTCGGTCCTGTGCACCGTGCTCGGGGCGGCCTTCGCCCTGGGCGCCGTGCGCACCTCGTACGTGATGCTCTGCGTGGCCCGCGGCCGCACCGCCGCGCCCGTGGCCGCCGCCCCGGCGCAGGCCGACCGCCCCACCCCGCTCGCACCCACCGGCCCGGCGGCCCGCCCCGCAGCGCGGACGGCGACTCCGGAGCAGGTCCCGCAGTCACCCCGGCACCGGATCGAGCGCCTGGCCGCCTGAGCCGCCGGCGTCCGCGGTCAGCCCCGCGCGCTCTCGCGGACGAGCCAGAAGCGGGACTCGCGGTAGGCGGCCGCGTCGGGGTCGGAAGCGGTGAAGCCGGGCGGGGTGAAGGGGCAGAGGAGCCAACCGCCCAGCAGGCGCTCCTGCGCCGCGAGCCAGCGCGCCTGCCGGAGCATGCCGACGCCGATGCCCGCCATCGCCGCTCCGATCGGCACCCCGGTGCCGTAGCCGACCGCGAGCCCGATCACCAGCACCAGGACCAGCGGGACGGTCAGGCTCCGCGAGAACAGGTCGAAGGTGTCCTCCCGGGCGACCACCTCGGTGCTCGGCGACGGCGGGCTCAGCTTCTCCAGCCGTGCCTCGTACCAGGGCCTGCGTCCGCGCAGCAGCGCCGAGAACATCGTCACGAAGAGCACCAGGCCCGAGCCCGAGGCGGTGATGAGGTCGTGCCCCACGAACGCGGGCACGCAGCTCACCACGCTCACCGGGAGCAGCAGGGCCGCCTGTATCCGCACCGCGGCGACCAGCCCCACCAGCCGCAGACCGCTCTTCATGGACATCCTCCGGTTCGATCAAGATCCGGGGGATCCTAACGGAGGCGGCCCCGGGGAACGCTCCCCGGGGCCGCCTCCGTGCTCCTCGGCCGCAGGCCGGCGGAGCGCTCGGTCAGAACTTGTTCCTGGGCGTGAGTCCGAGCGACAGGCCCGACAGGCCGCGCTGGCGGCCGCCGAGCTTGCCCGCGATGGTGCGCAGGGCGGCGCCGGCGGGGGAGTCGGGCGCGGCCAGCACCACCGGGCGGCCGTCGTCGCCGCCCTCGCGCAGCCGGACGTCGATCGGGATCGAGCCGAGCACCGGGACGCTGGCGCCGACCGAGCGGGTCAGCGCGTCGGCCACGGTCTGGCCGCCACCGGTGCCGAAGACGTCGATCAGCTCGTCGCAGTGCGGACAGGGCATGCCCGACATGTTCTCGATCACGCCGACGATCTTCTGGTGGGTCTGCAGGGCGATCGTGCCGGCCCGCTCGGCCACCTCGGCGGCGGCCATCTGCGGGGTGGTGACGATCAGGATCTCGGCGTTCGGGACCAGCTGGGCGACCGAGATCGCGATGTCGCCGGTGCCCGGCGGCAGGTCGAGCAGCAGCACGTCCAGGTCGCCCCAGTAGACGTCGGCCAGGAACTGCTGCAGCGCGCGGTGCAGCATCGGGCCGCGCCACACCACCGGGGCGTTGCCCGGGGTGAACATGCCGATCGAGATGACCTTCACGCCGTGCGCGGCCGGCGGCATGATCATGTCCTGGACCTGGGTGGGACGGCCCTCCACGCCCAGCATCCGGGGCACGCTGTGGCCGTAGATGTCGGCGTCGACCACACCGACCTTCAGGCCGTCGGCGGCCATCGCGGCGGCCAGGTTGACCGTCACCGAGGACTTGCCGACCCCGCCCTTGCCGGAGGCGACCGCGTACACCCGGGTCAGGGTGCCCGGCTTGGCGAAGGCGATCTCGCGCTCCGGGGCGCCGCCGCGCAGCAGCTGGGAGAGCTCCTTGCGCTGTTCGTCGCTCATCACGTCCAGCTCGACCTCGACCCCGCTCACCCCGGGCACCCGGCCGACGGCCTCGGTGACCCGGTTGGTGATGGTCTCGCGCATCGGGCAGCCGGAGACGGTCAGGTACACCGCGACGCGCACCGCGCCGCCGTCGGCGATCTCGACGGATTTCACCATCCCGATCTCGGTGATCGGACGGTTGATCTCCGGGTCGTGCACCGTCGCCAGGGCCTTGCGTACGGACTCCTCCGTCACGCCGGCCGCAACCTCTGTCTCGTTGGCCATGCCTTGATGGTACGGCGCCCGGCCAGGCGCCCGACCCCTCGGTAACGTGCCTCCGGTCACAGCACCTCGGGGGCACCCTGGCGCTCGTCCAGCTCCTTGAGCAGCGCCTGCAGTTCGGACCGCAGGAAGTCCCGGGTCGCGACCTCGCCGAGCCCGTGCCGCAGGGCGGCGACCTCGCGGGTCAGGTACTCGGTGTCGGCGATGTTGCGGTCGCTGCGGGCCCGGTCCTGCTCCATGTTGACCCGGTCCCGGTCGTCCTGCCGGTTCTGCGCCAGCAGGATCAGCGGGGCCGCGTAGGAGGCCTGCAGCGAGAGCACCAGGGTCAGGAAGATGAACGGGTAGTCGTCGAAGTGCACGGTGTCCGGCAGCAGGGTGTTCCAGACCACCCAGACCAGCACCACCACCGTCATCCAGACGATGAACCGCCCGGTGCCGAGGAAGCGCGCGATCCGTTCGGACAGCTTGCCGAACGCCTCCGGGTCGTACGCAGGCAGGCTGATCAGGCCGGGCCGGGCGGTCCGCGGCTGGTCGAGCCGGATCCGGGCGCTGCCGCTGGAGCTCTCGGTGCGCTGCATCCGGGTGCCCTCGCGGACCCGCAGCTCGCGCAGCTGGCGCAACTGCCGCAGGTCGCCCTGGAGCCGCTGGCGCGGGCTCTCCTCCCGCCGCTTCCGGTCAGCGTCCACCGGCCGCCTCGCTCTCGTGCTCGTGGGTGTCGCCGCCGTGCAGGGCCGCCTCGCGCCAGTCGTCCGGCAGCAGGTGGTCGAGCACGTCGTCGACCGTCACGGCGCCGAGCAGGTGGTCCGCCTCGTCCACCACGGGGGCGGCCACCAGGTTGTACGCGGCCAGGTAGCTGGTGATCAGCGGCAGTGGGGTGCCGGCCGGCAGCGGGTCGAGGTCGTCGTCGACGATCGAGCCGACCAGGGTGTACGGCGGCTCGCGCAGCAGCCGCTGGAAGTGGACGGTGCCGAGGAACTTGCCGGTCGGGGTCTCGGTCGGCGGCCGGCAGACGTACACCTGGGCGGCCAGGGCCGGCTTGTTGTCGGAGATCCGGACCCGGGCCAGCGCCTCCGCCACGGTCGCGTCCGGCTCCAGCACGAGCGGCTCGGTGGTCATCAGACCGCCCGCCGTGTCCTCCTCGTACGAGAGCAGCCGGCGCACCGAGGCGGCGTCCTCCGGCTCCATCAGCCGCAGCAGCCGCTCGGCGGCCTCCTCCGGCAGGTCGGACAGCAGGTCGGCGGCGTCGTCCGGGTCCATCGCCTCCAGCACGTCGGCGGCCCGCTCGTCCTTGAGCTTGCCGATGATCTCCACCTGGTCGTCCTCGGGCAGCTCCTCCAGGACGTCGGCCAGCCGGTCGTCGTCGAGGGCGGCGGCCACCTCGGCCCGCCGCTTGGCGGACAGGTGGTGCATCACGTTGGCCAGGTCGGCCGGGCGCAGCTGCTCGAAGGTGGCCAGCAGGTTGGCGGCGCCCTGGCCCTCCTCGGTGAGCGAGAAGCCGGTGACCGCGGACCAGTCCAGGGTGAGCGTCTCGCCCTTGCCCTTGCGCAGCCGCCCGACCTTGCCGACCTGCACGAAGACCTTGGTGATCTCCCACTCGCGGACCCGGGTCTGCACCATGGCCACGTCCAGGACGGTGACCTCCTCGGCGCTCTTGACCCGGGTGACGGTGCGGTCCAGCAGCTCGGCCAGCACCAGCGTCTCGGAGGGGCGCTGCTCGAACCGGCGCATGTTGATCACGCCGGTGGTGAGCACCTGGCCGGACTCCAGGCTGGTCACCCTGGTCATCGGCAGGAAGATCCGGCGGCGGCCGACCACCTCGACCACCAGGCCGAGCACCCGGGGCGGGCGCCCGCCGATCCGCAGCGAGACCACCACGTCGCGGACCCGGCCGACCTGGTCGCCGTTGGGGTCGAAGACGGCGACGCCGGAGAGGTGGGAGATGAAGACCCGGCTGCCTGGCCCTGCCATCGGCTCCTACCCTCATCTCTGTCGCTGCGCTGCTCCCCGCCGCACCGGTGCGGCCGCCTGCCGGGCCCCAGGCTACCCGCGCGGCCCCCGGGCAGCCCGCCGACCTGCGGCGGGGTGTGACGGCCCGTCGCCGCCCCCGGCCGGCGCCCGCGCTCAGCGCTTGCGGCGCTTCAGCAGCAGCCTGGGCAGGCCCGCCGGGATCGGCAGCCGGGTGGTCGCCGGGGTCGGCATCGGCTCGGCCACCAGCGAGCCGTCCGGCATCGCGCCGGGCTGCTCGGTGAGCGTGCCGGCCGGGGCCAGCCGCAGCACCCGGCACTCGCGGGCCCAGCGCTCGCCGATGGTGTCGGTGTCCGGGGCGTTCAGCCGCTTGCCCTTGAGCTCCTCGACCGCGCCCAGCCAGGCCTCGCTGCCCGGGGCCAGCTCGGCGACGGTGGCCGGCCAGCTGGTGAGCCGGCCCCACTTGTCCTTGCTGCGCACCGTCACGGTGGCGGTGGACCCGGCGGCCAGACCGTGCAGCGGCTGCTCCGCCCCGTCGCCGACCACCACCACGGCGCCGTCGTGCCAGGCGTGCCAGACGGCCCGCGCCTGCTGCTGCCCCTCGGCGCGGACCCAGAGCAGGCCGGACTTCTTCGCGGCCTCCTCCAGCAGAGCGCGGTCGAGGAGGTCAGCTGCCGTGGTCGTCGAAGGCTCCATGGCGGACAGCGTACGGCCTGGCCGTTGGCCGCCCGTCTCATCGGGCAGGACGACAGTGCCATGGGGTGCTGAGAGGCCTTACCGTTGTCGGGTTCCGTCCCTCCCCTCCCGAGGAGAGCTGTGCCTGCCGCCCCGACCGACGAGGTCACCGCAGCCGCCCCGGCCCGGGCCGCCGACGCCGCCGGGCAGCCGCCCGCACTGCCTCGCCTGGACCTGGTGCTGCTCGCCGTCTCGGTCGGGGGGATCTCGCTCTCGGCCCCGCTGATCAGCGCCACCGCCGCCCCCGCCCTGGCCATCGCGTTCTGGCGCAACGTCATGTCGGTCGGCGTGCTCGGGCCGTACGCGCTGCTGCGCCACCGGGCCGAGCTGCGGGGGATCGGCCGCCGGCCGCTGCTGCTGGCGACGGCCGCCGGTGCGCTGCTGGCGCTGCACTTCGGACTCTGGATGCCGAGCCTGCGGATGACCTCGGTGGCCTCGGCCACCGCGCTGGTGACCACCACCCCGCTGTGGACCATCCTGCTGATGCGGCTGCTGGGCCACCGCCCGCCCCGGCTGGTCTGGCTCGGCACCTGCGTGGCCTTCCTGGGCGTGCTGGTGCTGACCGGGGTCGATCTGTCGCTCTCCCCGCGCGCCCTGCTCGGTGACGCGCTGGCGCTCGGCGCGGGCCTCGCCGCGGCCGGCTACATGCTGCTCGGCGCCGAGGTCCGGCGCACCGTCAGCACCACCGCCTACACCCTGATCTGCTACGCCACCACGGCCGTCGTCCTGCTCGGCACCTGCCTGCTGGCGGGCACCGCGCTGTCCGGCTGGCCGGCCGGGGTCTGGTGGCAGATCGCCCTGCTGATGGTCACCGCCCAGCTGCTCGGTCACTCGCTGAGCAACCGGGTGGTCCGTACCCTTGGCCCCTCGGTCACCTCGACCGCGATCCTGCTGGAGACCCCGGGGGCGGCACTGATCGCCGCCTTCTGGCTGGGCCAGTGGCCGCCGGTGGCCGCGTACCCGGCGGTCGCGCTGATCCTGGTCGGCCTGGTGCTGGTCGCCCGCGGCGGCCGCCGCTGAGGGCGCCGCCGCCGGCCGGCCCGGCCGCCGATCGCCGGCGCCCTACAGCCAGCCGTTGCGGCGGAAGCCCCGGTACATCCCGACGCAGATCACCAGCACGCTGCCGAGCACCAGCGGATAGCCGTACTTGTGGTGCAGCTCCGGCATGTAGTCGAAGTTCATGCCGTAGATGCCAGTGATCATGGTGGGCACCGCGAAGATCGCCGCCCAGGCGGTGATCTTGCGCATGTCCTCGTTCTGCGCGACCGAGACCTGGGCCAGATTGGCCTGGAGCAGCGAGTTGAGCAGTTCGTCGAAGCCGTGCACCTGCTCGGTCACCCGGGCCAGGTGGTCGGCGACGTCCCGGAAGTACTTCTGGATGTCCGGGTCGACCAGCCGCTGCAGCGGGTCGGAGAGCAGCTGCATCGGCCGCAGCAGCGGCGCCACCGCCCGCTTGAACTCCAGTACCTCGCGCTTGAGTTGGTAGACCCGGCCGACATCGGCGCCGCGCCCGCCCTTGTTGGCGAAGACGTCGAACTCGATCTCGTCCACGTCGGTCTGCAGCCGGTCGGCGACCAGCAGGTAGTTGTCCACCACCTGGTCGGCGATCGCGTGCAGCACCGCGGCCGGGCCCTTGGCGAGCAGCCCGGAGCCGTCGGCGTCGGCCTCCAGCCGGTGCCGCAGCTCGTGCAGCGAGCTGTGCCCGCCGTGCCGGACGGTGATCACGAAGTCCCGGCCGGCGAAGACCATCAGCTCACCGGTCTCGACCACCTCGCTGGTCGGGGTCAGCTGGTCGTGGTCGACGTAGCGGATGGTCTTGAACACCGCGAAGAGCACGTTGTCGTAGCGCTCGACCTTCGGCCGCTGGTGCGCGTGCACCGCGTCCTCGACCGCCAGCGGGTGCAGGCCGAAGCGCTGGGCGATGCCCTCGAACTCGGCCTCGGTGGGCTCGTGCAGGCCGATCCAGCTGAACGAGCCCTCGTCCTCCTGCCGGAACAGCTTGACCAGCCGGGCCGCCTCGCGCGGGCTGCAGGCCTCGCCGGCCCGCTTCCCGTGCTGGTAGACCGCGCAGTCGACGACCGCCGAGATCGGGTTGCCGGGGTGCATCGGGTCGTACGAGTCCGTCCGGCGGCGGCCCGGACGGACTGCGGCGCGCAGGCTGTTGATCATCGACATGGCAGCAGGCTCCTTGGGCAGGGGCCGTCGCACGGCGGTGCTGGGGAGGGCCGGGTGCGACGGCGGGAACACCGATGGATGCCGGGGCCGGGAGCAGCGGGCAGGCTGCGAGGTGTCCAGGAAACTTGCCAGCGGCGGAGTTTGGACGGTTCGGCTCCGGGGAAGGTGCTCTCCCGACCGCGCGTGCGCCGCCCTACCTACCGCGAGGTCAGCGCTGGCGGCGGAGGAGGCGAGCAGGTCGGGCAGAGCTGCCGGTACTGCATGGTCGGCTGGTATCCACCGCAACCACCTCCTTCATGCCGCGGCTCCGGGCGTCAGAAGACCCGGGTAGCCATCTCCTCACACTAACAGCAATGGGTGCGGCCGTGTTGGAGTGTGCCCGAACCTGCCCGCGCGCCAGGGCGCTAAGGTCGCGTGCATGTCGCACGATTTCCCGCTGTTCGGTGATTTCTCCTCTCCTGACGAACCGTCGGACCTCTCCCGCGCGGCGGTGCTCTCCGCCGTCGAGGCCAGGCTGCTGACCACCTTCGGCGAACCGGCTGGCCGGGCCTCGGTCACCTTCCTGGGGGCGGACCGGATCGAGGTGCTGCGGTTCGGCCCCGACCGGGACGGACTGGTCCGGTACGCGACGCTGGGCATGTCGGCCGCGCCGATGGCGGACCCGGCCGCGGCGGTCGCCGACCCGGTCCGCGGGCCGCGGGCCGAGTTGGTGCTCAGCGTTCGTGGGGGGCGTGACGAGGTGCTCCGCACGCTGGTCACCTTCGCGGCCACCCCACAGGTCGAGGGCCTGGTGGTGGCGCCCGGGGGCTCGTTGGACCTCGGCGCACCGCTCTGGCCCGGTGCGCCGTTCACCTCCGTGCTGGTGGCCGAGCCCGGCGGCCTGGTGGCGGATCTGGAGCTGGCCGATCCGGCCGATCCGGTCCGCTTCCTGCCGCTGCTGCCGATGACCCCCAACGAGGCCGCCTTCAAGCGGGTGCAGGGCGCCGCGGCGCTGGAGGAGCGCTGGCTGCGGCACGGCAGCGACCTGCGCGACCCGCAGCGGCGCGCGGTGCCGCTGGACTGAGCGGGAGCCGCAGGCGGGGCCGATGCCCGGTCAGCTGTAGGACTTGATGAAGGCGAACACCCCGCTGGCCACCAGCTGGACGGCGATCGCCGAGAGCAGCAGTCCGGAGAGCCGGGTGATCAACACCACTCCGCCCTCCTTGATGATCCGGATGATCACCAGCGAGAACCGCATGGTCAGCCACATCACCACGTGCATGGCGACGATCGCCGTCCAGACGGCCGCGTACTCGGCGCCGCCGTCCGCCTTCTGCACGGCCAGGATGACCGCCACGATCGCGCCCGGCCCGGCCAGCAGCGGGGTGCCGAGCGGCACCAGCGCGACGTTGACGTCCTTGGTCTGGGTCGGCTCCTCGATCTTGCCGGTCAGCAGGTCGAGGGCGATCAGCAGCAGCAGGATCCCGCCGGAGACCTGCAGGGCCGGGATGGAGACGTGCAGGTAGTCCAGGATCTGCTGGCCGAACAGGCCGAAGCAGGTGATCACGCCGAGTGCCACCGCCGCCGCCTGCCAGGCCATCCGGCGCTGCACCCGGGCGGCCCGGCCGGAGGTCAGCGCGAGGAAGATCGGGATGGTCCCGGGCGGGTCCATGATCACGAAGAGGGTGACGAAGAGCGACCCGAAGACGGTGGTGTCGAAGAGGCTCACCGCTCGGCCCCGCCCTGCTGCTGCTCGCTCATCTCGCGGCTCTCGACTCGGAGGACCATGGGGAGGATTGTCCGAGTCTGTCATGAGATGGCGGGATTCGGCCGCCTGACGGGTCGACGGCGGGACCGGTGGCTGGTCGGTGGCTGGCCGGTGGCTGGCCGGCGGGCCCCGGCAGTCGGACGGCGGGGCCCGCCGCGCCTCAGCCGGTGAGCGGGCGGGCCCCGGTGGCCTGGGCGACCAGGGCCTCGTACACCGCCGGGTCCGTGGTGTACTCGCCCAGCCGGACCGTCTTGCGGTGCCCGTGGTAGTCGCTGGACCCGGTGGTCAGCAGGCCGAGCTCGGCCGCCAGGCCGCGCAGCCGGGCCCGGGTCGGCTCGTCGTGGTCGGTGTGGTCCACCTCCAGCGCCGCCAGGCCGGCCGCCGCCAGGTCGGCGATCACCTGGTCGGAGACGGTGTCACCGCGCTTGGCCGCGCCGGGGTGGGCGAACACCGGCACACCGCCGGCGGCCCGGACCAGCCGGACGGCCGTCACCGGGTCGGTCTCGTGCTTGCGGACGTCCGCCCGCCCGCCGTTGGCCAGCCACTCGGCGGTGAAGGCGTCCGAGACGGTCGCCACCACGCCCGCCTCGACCAGCGCGCTGGCGATGTGCGGGCGGCCCACCGAGCCGGCCCCGGCGATCCGCTCCACCTGCTCCCAGCTGATCGGCGCGCCCAGCTCGCGGCAGCGCTCGACGATCGCCCGGCCGCGCCGGAACCGGTCGTTGCGCACCAGCTCCCGCTCGGCGGCGAAGGCCGGCTCCGCGGGGTCGAAGAGGTAGGCCAGCAGGTGCAGGCTGACCCCGTCGGTGTGGCAGGACAGCTCCGCCCCCGGCACCAGGGTCAGCCTGGTGCCGGTGAGCGCCTCGGCGGCCTCGGCGTGACCGGCCACGGTGTCGTGGTCGGTCAGCGCGACCACGTCCAGCCCGGCGGCGACGGCCGCCGCGACCAGCTCGGCCGGGCTGTCGGTGCCGTCGGAGGCGTTGCTGTGGGCGTGCAGGTCGATGCGCACGGGCGGGGCTCCTGTGGGTCGGGTGGCCCCAGGATAGTCAGCCCAGCAGGCGCGGTGAGAGGGCTCCGCAGGGCAGCAGGCCGAGCTCGGCGCCCGCGTCCCGGAGGTCGGTGATGACCAGCTCGTCGTGCATCAGCAGGGCGGACTGCTCGGGCCAGGCGATCGCCCAGAGCCATAGGCCGCGGGCCTCGCCGACGTACACCGCGCGATCCGGCGGTGCCTCCGGCACGTGGAACATCGGGGTGGGCCGGCCGGCCGCCATCAGCTTGGCGTCGGCGGGCTTGTAGAGCGAGACCGAATCGCCCGGGTCGGGGCCGGGCAGCCCCGCGTACCGGGCGCCGAGGCCGACGCCGAGCTCCTCGGCGACCAGCATCAGCTCGCCGAAACCGCCCAGCGGCGCCGGACCCGAGCAGGCCACCGCGGTGGCCCGGGCGCCGGAGAGGTCGTCCCCCGCGTGCGAGATGCCGGTGAACAGCCAGCCGACCGGCAGCGGCCAGGGCAGCCAGACCGGCACCTGGGAGCGGGCCACGGCCACGCTCAGGGCCTCCACGCTGGGGGGAAGCACCGGCTGCATCGGGTAGACGGCGCCGTGCTGGTCACACTGCCAGGTGTCGGAGAAGAGGCCTGGGGCGCGGACCCGACCGGCGCACCTCGGGCAGCTTGGCTCGCCCCTCATAGCCGACAACGGTCCTCCCTCCGGTCCGCCGCGTCAAGGACGGTCACCCGTACGTGGTGCGTCGCGCCGGCCGGCCGGGTGCGGCCGACGGCGGGTGCGGCCTCGGTAGGGCATGTCCCGGGAGGTGGGGTGCCAAACACCGGGCTGGTGGGGGGCCTGGCCCGGAAGCGCCGACGCCCCGCCGTCCACGGTGTGGAGGGCGGGGCGTCAGTCGGGTATCGGAGGGTCGGACGCGGCGTCGGCCGGTCCGGCTCCGCTCAGATCGCCTTGCACGGACGGATGTAGAGGCGCTCACCGGTCAGCTCGGCGGCCTTCAGGTACTCGCGGACGGTCTCGGCGTCGGCGATCAGGCGGTCGGTGGCGGCGCCCTGGGCGTCGTCCAGGCGGAGGATCTCGAAGCGCATGGGCCTCTCCCTTCCTGGCCCCGGGATCCGGGGCGTCGTCGGCCGAGGCTGGCTCGGCCCTGGTACGGGCGGTTGTCCGGTCGGTGCTGCAGGTGCCCGCATCGCTCCCCCGTCGGCGGTCGCGCTGCGCCGGTGGTGCTCCGGCGATGCTGCTCGGCGCGCCGGATGCGGCGCCACGGCCTCGGTGACTACGGTGCCCGGCCGGTGCTTCCGGTCGATTGCCTGTCCGTAAAGTCCTGGTTTCGGGTGACCTGGCGGTCGAGATCGTCGAGGCGGCGCGGATCGGCCCCGGGCAGGGCCGGTCGACAGGGGTGGGCGGGCGTACTGATTCCCGGACAGAATCAAATATTACCCGAGCTAACGACTTTTGTCGCGTGACTTGTGCCGCCCCGGTGAACCGGGGGAGCCGGACCGGTGCCGGATCCGCTGACGGGCCCGGTCGCGGACCCGGCAGCGGGCCCGGTCACGGGAGGGCGCGGGAGTGCGGTGACGGGAGGGTGGGGCGGGGAGAGCCGGAGGGCGCGGGCGCGGGGCCGGCTCAGCCCCAGAACGCCGCCAGGGCGGCGGCCGTGGCGGCCGGCTGCTCGGCGTTGGGGGAGTGCCCGGCGTCCTCGACGACCACCCGCCGGGCGCCGAGGCGCTCCGCCATCCGCGCCTGCTCCTCGACCGGCCAGGCGTAGTCGCGGACACCGGACAGCACCAGCTTGGGCAGCGGGACCTCGGCCAGCTCGCCCACCCGGTCCGGTGCGGACACCAGGTGGCCGCCCATCGCGGACAGCGCCTGCGGCACGTTGGCCAGCCAGCGGCGGTGCAGGAAGTCGGCGATCTCCGCCGGCAGCGGCTCGGCCGGGGGCTTCTCCATCTGCTGCATCACCTGCCAGATCGGCTCCAGCTCCATGGTGGCCAGCGCGTCGATCAGCAGCTTGGTCCGGGCGGCCTCGGCCGGGTCGATCGCGCCGGGCCCGGTCGCCAGCAGGGTCAGCGAGGCCCACGGCAGCGGCCCCTCGGCCGCCAGCACGGCCTCCCTGGCCACCTGGCCGCCGAAGGAGTGCCCCAGCAGGTGCAGCGGGCCGTCGCCGGCCAGTGCCCCGGCCAGTGCCCGGACGTCCCGGCCCAGCTCCGGCACCGCGTACGCGGCGGGGTCGGCCGGGCCGCCGGTCTCGTACTGGCCGCGCTGGTCCACCGCCGCCACCCGGTAGCCGGCCGCCGCCAGCGGTTCCAGGAGGGCGATGAAGTCCTCCTTGCTGCCGGTGAAGCCGGGCACCAGCAGCGCCGTGCCGCGGACCGCGCCGGCCGGCTCGGCCAGCAGCGCGGCGAACTCCCCGCGCTCGGTCGACAGCCGCAGGGCCCGGGCGCAGCCGGGCAGGGTCAGGAACGGCGGGGTGCTCATCGGGGCGGGCTCCTCCGGTACCGGGGCGGGGTTCCGAGCTTACGGCGGTGGTGGGCCGCGACCGGCCGCCGGGTCGTGGCGAAACGCCGCCGGGCGGGCCGGATCGGTGATCCGGCCCGCCCGGGGCGGTCCTGCGTGGGGCTGCGGCTCAGCCCTCCGGCGTGGCCTCGACCGGCTCCGCGACCTTGCGGGCGCGGGTCCGGCGGCGCGGGGCGGCCTCGCTGGGCTCCCCCTCCTGCGCGGGGATGCTCACCACGGCCTCCGCGGGCGCGGCGGCCGCGGTCTTGCGGGTCCGGGTGCGGCGCGGGGCCGGAGCCTCGACCACCTCGGTGGCCGTGACGGCCTCGACCACGGTCACGGTCTCCGCGGCGGCCTTGGGCTCCGCGGCCTTGCGGGTCCGGGTCCTGGTCCGGCGCCCGGCCTCCTCGGCCGGGGCAGAGGCCGGGGCCGGGGCGGCCTGGACGGCCGGCACGGCCGCCTCGGCGACGGTCCCGGCGGTGGCCGCCACCGGCTCGGTGCCGCGGGCGGCGCCGCGGGTGCGGCGACGCTCGCGCTGCTTGCGGGCCGGACGCTCGGCGGCCTCCGGCTCGGGGGCCGCCACCACGGGGGCGCCGCCGCTGCGGCCGCCGCGCGAGCGACCGCCCGCGCCGCTGCCGCCACGGGCGCCACGGCCGCCGGTCTCGCCGAGGTCCTCGACCTCCTCGGCGTTCAGGCCGGCCCGGGTGCGCTCCGAGCGCGGCAGCACGCCGGTGGTGCCCGGGGCGATCTTCAGCAGTTCGTACAGGTGCGGCGAGGTGGAGTAGGTCTCCTCCGGCTCCGGGAACTTGAGGTCCAGCGCCTTGTTGATCAGCTGCCAGCGCGGGATGTCGTCCCAGTCGACCAGGGTCACGGCGGTGCCGGACGCGCCGGCCCGGCCGGTGCGGCCGATCCGGTGCAGGTAGGTCTTCTCGTCCTCGGGGCACTGGTAGTTGATGACGTGCGTGACGCCCTCGACGTCGATGCCGCGGGCCGCGACGTCGGTGCAGACCAGGACGTCGACCTTGCCGCTGCGGAAGGCCCGCAGGGCCTGCTCGCGGGCGCCCTGGCCGAGGTCGCCGTGGACGGCGCCGGCCGCGAAGCCGCGCTTGGTCAGCTGCTCGGAGACGTCGGCCGCGGTGCGCTTGGTGCGGCAGAAGATCATCGCGAGCCCGCGGCCCTCGGCCTGCATGATCCGCGAGACCATCTCGACCTTGTCGAGCGAGTGCGCGCGGAAGATGTGCTGGGTGGTGTTGGCCACGGTGTGGCCGGTGTCGTCCGGCGCCGCCGCCCGGATGTGGGTCGGCTGGCTCATGTACCGGCGGGCGAGGCTGATCACCTGGCCCGGCATGGTGGCCGAGAACAGCAGGGTCTGCCGCTTGGCCGGCAGCATGGTGATGATCTTCTCGACGTCCGGCAGGAAGCCCAGGTCGAGCATCTCGTCGGCCTCGTCCAGCACCAGCGCGCGGACCTGCGAGAGGTCCAGCTTGCGCTGGCCGGCCAGGTCGAGCAGCCGGCCCGGGGTGCCGACGATGATGTCGACGCCCTTGCGGAGCGCCTCCACCTGCGGCTCGTAGGCCCGGCCGCCGTAGATGGCGAGCACCCGGACGTTGCGGACCTTGCCCGCGGTCTGGAGGTCGTTGGTGACCTGCGTGCACAGCTCGCGGGTCGGGACGACGATCAGCGCCTGCGGGCTCTCGGAGAGCTGCTCCTCGGTGGCGCGGCCGGCGTCGACGTCGGCCCGGACCACGACCCGCTCGATCAGCGGCAGGCCGAAGCCCAGGGTCTTGCCGGTGCCGGTCTTGGCCTGGCCGATGACGTCGTGCCCGGTCAGCGCGACCGGGAGGGTCATCTCCTGGATGGGGAAGGGGTGGACGATGCCGACGGCCTCGAGGGCCTCGGCGGTCTCCGGGAGGATCCCCAGGTCCCGGAACGTCGTCTTGGTGGGTTCAGCGGTGGTGGACAGGGTGCTGCCTCTTCCATATGGGGGGCCGAGAGCGAGAGGGCGGCGGGCGGCCATACCGCTGCGGCGGGCCGTCGAAGGGCCACGGTTCACAGCTGTGGGTCGCACACCGCGCCGGTCCCTGCTGCCTGCTGACCCGCGCGGCCCGGTGAAGGGCGCGTCGTCCGGCGGCGTGGGGGAGGATTCCCGTGAGGGGTCGGCGCGGGACCTGCGCCGTGGCGCGGTCCGCGGCGGCCCTCGCTCGGCCACTGATGCGGTGCCAAGGCCCGAAGTCCAGGCCATGGTCGGAGCCGATCGGGTCTCCGACCGGGCATCCGCGTACGTGAGTGCCTGACTCCGTACGGAGCACGTCTGCGCGGCCTGTCCACAGGGACGGGCCGCGCGAGTACACCAGGCCTCACTACCACCATACAGTCCAGCGCCGACTCGAACACGTGACGCGCCTTACTCGGGCTGGTGGGCGGGGGGTCCGGCCGGGCGGCCGGAGCGGGTGGCGGGTGGCCAGGCGGTCTAAGGTGACGTGCCATGGAGACTCAGGAATCTGGCGAGGGCACCCCGACCGACTCGACCGCCGCGGACGGGGCCGGCTCGATCGGCGACTGGGCGAGCTGCGCCGCGGACCCGGGCTACCGGGCGGCCGTGCTCGACCTGCTCGGCGCGCTCGCGTACGGCGAGCTGAGCGCGTTCGAGCGGCTCGCGGAGGACGCCAAGTTCGCCCCCGGCCTGGTCGACAAGGCCGCGCTGGCCCGGATGGCCTCGGCCGAGTTCCAGCACTACCAGCTGCTGCACGACCGGATCGCCGAGGTCGGCGCGGACCCGACCGAGGTGATGACGCCCTTCGTCGAGCCGCTGGAGGCCTTCCACCGGCTGACCGCGCCCTCGGACTGGCTGGAGGGCCTGGTCAAGGCGTACGTCGGGGACGCCATCGCGACCGACTTCTACCGCGAGGTGGCCGTCCGGCTGGACGACGACACCCGGGACCTGGTGCTGCGGGTGATGGCCGAGACCGGGCACGCGGCCTTCGCCGTGGACCGGGTGCGACAGGCGATCGAGGACGAGCCCAGGGTGGGCGGGCGGCTCGCGCTCTGGGGCCGCCGGCTGATGGGTGAGGCGCTCAGCCAGGCGCAGCGGGTGGTCGCCGAGCGCGACGCGCTGTCCAACCTGCTGGTGGGCGGCGCCCAGGTGCAGGGCTTCGACCTGGTCGAGGTCGGCAAGATGTTCAACCGGATCACCGAGGCGCACACCCGTCGGATGGCGGCGCTGGGCCTCGCGTCCTGAGCCGGCCGCCGCTCAGGCGGGCCGGTGCCGGCGGTGGTTGCCGCCGCGCCGGGGCGCACGGTCCGGCCGGGCCGGCACCGAGACCAGCAGCACCGCGCTGACCGCGGAGACGGCGAGGGCGGCGGCCGGCAGCCGCCCGTCGAAGGCGTAGCGGGAGATCACCCCGCCCAGCAGGGCGGCCACCAGCGCGGTCGAGACGGTGAGGGCCCGGGCGGCCGGGTACCAGCCCGGCAGCAGCACCACGGCGCCGAAGCCGACGGTCAGGCCGATCAGGGCGTAGGCGATCGTCTCGACGTACACGGGCTGCCTCCCGGGGGCGCGCGATGGTTGCCGTAGGTCGCCCTACCCGCCGCGCACCCGGGGTACGCCCGGGACGCCGAAACGGCGGTGCCCGTCCCCCTGCTCCGGGGGACGGGCACCGCCGTTCGACTCGGGCGCCTCAGAGAGTGCCGAAGCCCACCTTGCGCGCGGCCTGCTCGCCGATCTCCACGTACGCCAGGCGCTCGGCCGGGACGAGGACGCGACGGCCGTGCTCATCGGTGAGGGAGAGGAGCTTCTCGGTGCCCTCCAGCGCCTTGGCGACCGCGCTCGCGACCTCGTCAGCACTCAGCGAGCTCTCGAGCACGATCTCTCGGGGCGCGTTCTGCACGCCGATCTTGACCTCCACGGCTTCCATCCCTCCGGGGTTGCAACAGCCATGCGCACCACCTCGAACAGGTGTCCGCGGTCCTTGCGCCGTACGGCTTCACCTTAGAGCACGGCTCGGGCCGCGCGGCGAAGCTCCGCTGATCAGCTGTCCGCCGGCTCCTCGCCGTCCAGGTCGCCGTCCTGGTCGTGCGGGTGCATCGGGAAGCCCTTGAGGCCGCGCCAGGACAGGCTGGCGACCAGCCGGACGGCCTCGTCCCGGGGGATCTCCTGGCCCTGCGAGAGCCAGTAGCGGGCGGTGATCTGGGCCAGGCCGCAGACGCCGGCGGCCAGCAGCTTGGCCTCCGCCTCGGGCAGGTCGGTGTCCTCGGCGATCACCTTGCTGACCAGGGTGGCGCTCAGGTCGCTGGCCCGCTCCACCCGCTCGCGCACGGCGGGCTCGTTGGTCAGGTCGGACTCGAAGACCAGCCGGAAGGCGCCGGACTCGCTGGAGACGTAGTGGAAGTACGCCTCCATGGTGGCGGCGACCCGCTGCTTGTTGTCGGTGGTCGCGGCGAGCGCCTCGCGGGTGGCGTCGACCAGGGCGTCGCAGTGCTTGTCGAGGAGCGCGAGGTAGAGCTCCAGCTTGCCCGGGAAGTGCTGGTAGAGCACCGGCTTGCTGACCCCGGCCCGGTCGGCGATGTCGTCCATGGCGGCCGAGTGGTAGCCCTGGGCGACGAACACCTCCTGGGCCGCGCCGAGCAGTTGTTCACGGCGGGCGCTTCGCGGCAGGCGAGCACCGCGCGGGCGCTCCTGCGCCTCCTGGATGGCCGTCACGGCGCTCCTCACTTCACGGTCGGACATGGCTGGCAGGGCCATTGATTCTACTTTTCGGTAACCGGGTCTGCTCCCGGCAGAGCCGAGTAAAACGTAGAAACGGCCTTGTCGGGAGCCCACAATACGGTCCGGATCTGCGCTGTCCACAGGGTGAGATCCGGCCCGGCGGCCGGTGGGGCCGGGTACCGGCTTACTACCATCGTGCTCCATGAGCGCTGATCAGCTGGAGACCGAGGCCGAATCGTTCCGAACCGTACGGGTGCCCGGGGCCGAGCTGGCGGTCCGCGGACCTTCGGCCGGCGCCCGGGACGGTCTGCCGCCGGCGCTCTACGTGCACGGTCTCGGCGGCTCGGCCGACAACTGGAGCGCGCTGATGGCGGAGCTGTCCGGCCAGGTGGCGGGGGAGGCGCTGGACCTGCCGGGCTTCGGCTGGTCCGCGCCGCCGCAGGACGGCAACCTCTCGGTCTCCGGGCACGCCCGGGCGGTGATCGGGTACCTGGAGCAGGCCGGCCGCGGGCCGGTCCACCTGTTCGGCAACTCGCTCGGCGGCGCCGTCTCGGTCCGGGTCGCGGCGGTGCGGCCCGACCTGGTGCGCAGCCTGACCCTGATCTCGCCGGCCCTGCCCGAGCTGCCCCCGCAGCGCAGCGCCTGGCCGACCGGCCTGCTGGCGGTGCCCGGGCTGCCCGCCCTGCTCGGCCGCGCCCCGGACCGCCGGCGCAGCGTCGAGGCGGCCACCGACAGCCTGCTGCGGCTGGTGTACGCGGACCCGTCGGCCATACCGGCCGCGCAGCGGGCCAGGGCGGTGGCGGAGTACCGGCGGCGGATGGCGCTGCCGTACGCGCTGCCGGTGCTGGCCGGCTCGGCCCGCGGGGTGGTCTCGGCGTACACCGAGCGCGGCGAGCAGTCGCTCTGGCGGCAGGCCGCGCAGGTGCGGGTGCCGGTGCTGCTGGTGTACGGGCTGAAGGACAAGCTGGTGTCCTACCGCTCCGCCCGGCGGGCCTGCGAGGCGTTCGCGGACGCCCGGCTGCTGGTGCTGCCCGACTCCGGGCACGTGGCGATGATGGAGCACCCGGACCGGGTGGCCCGGGCCGTCCGGGAGCTGCTGGCCGAGGCCTGAGCAACGCCACAGGCGCCCCCCGGTCACGCTGGTTCACTCATTCAGGTGGCTACCAGGCAGGTGAGCGAGGTGATGGCGCCGGGGCGTTCTACCTTCGTGGTGTCAGACCGAACAGGTGTGGGGGAGCAGCGGCCGTCGGAGTCCGAGGGCGCTGAACAGCGGAGCCGGGTGCCGGGGCCACGGGGAGTGGTCGCGGCGCCGCCCGGGGCCGTTTCCTTTCTGAGCATTGGTGTCGCTGGTTGATCAGGCTCCCTGTGTCGTAGTCGTTGAACCCAGGTCGAACGCTCTGCTCTGGAGGCGTCGTGCGCATCGCTCTGCTCACCGAGAGCACCTATTCGAACGCGAAGCGTGGTGACAGCTGGTGCGGCCGATTGGCCGACGGGCTGGTCGAGCACGAGTTCCGGCTCTACCTGCTGGCCCGCGGCGCCCGGCCCGAGGAGCCCGCCGCGCCCGACCCGGGCGAGCCGCCGGTGCGCGGGCTGTCGGCGGTGCACGAGCTGCCGATGTGGGGCCGCCGGCCGGCCGGCCGGGCGCCCTCGGCGCACCGCCGCAGGCTGTACCGCAAGGCGTACGAGCAACTGGTGCGAGCCCTGGTGCTGCCGGGCGAGCGGGCCTCCTTCGGGCCAGGTCTCCACCGGCTGGCCGAGCTGGCCAGGGCGGACGGCGCGCTGCCCGCCTTCCTCGCCTCCGGGGCCGCCCAGCGGGTGCTGGAGCAGGCCTGGCGCTCGCCCGGGGCGGACACCGCAGCCGGCCAGCCGCTGGTGCGGGACGTCCTGGTCGCGGCCGACCTGCTGGAGCAGTGCCTGCGCCCGCTCTCGGCCGGCTGGTACGGCACCGGGCCCGGCGGGCTGGGCGCCGCCGACCTGTGCCACGTGGTCGGCGGCGGCCCGGCCGCGCTGCCCGCGCTGGTGGCCAAGCAGCTGCACGGCATCCCGTTCGTGGTCACCGAGCACGGGCTGCACCTGCGCGAGCAGTACCGCAGCTACCGCACCGCGCCGTACCGCTGGCCGGTCCGGGCGCTGCTGCTGACCTTCTTCCGGCTGCTCACCGAGGAGACCTACCGGCAGGCCGCCGTGCTCACCCCGGGCAGCTCCTACGACCAGCAGTGGCAGCAGCGCTGCGGCGCCGACCCGGCGCGGATCAGGGTGGTGCACGAGGGCACCCCCGCGGTCGCCCGGGAGGCCGCCGGGCCCGAGCCGCAGGCGCCCACCCTGGTCTGGGCCGGCGCGCTGGAGCCCGGCCGGGACCCAGAGCTGATGCTGCACGCCTTCGCCAAGGTCCGGGCCGAGCTGCCCGGCGCGCTGCTGCGGATGTACGGCGAGGAGGGCGTGCCCGGGTACCGCCGGCACTGCGAGGCCATCGCCGAGCGGCTCGGCATCGCCGCCGCGGTGGCCTTCGAGGGGCGGCCCGCGGCGCCGGCCGAGGCCTGGCCGCAGGGCCGGGTGGTGGTCTTCTCGGCGCTCGCCCAGCGCAGCCCGCGCCTGCTGGCCGACGCGATGCTCAGCGGCCGGGCCGTGGTCGCCACCGATGTCGGGGTGGCCCGCGAGGTGGTCGGGCCGACCGGGCTGCTGGTGCCGCCGCGCAGTCCGCTGGCGCTGGCCGGCGCCTGCCTGGCCCTGCTGGGCGACGAGGAGCGCCGGGCCAGACTCGGCCTGGCCGGCCGCCTGCGCGCGCAGGAACGGTTCGCGGTGGAGCCGGTGGTCACCGCCTTCCGGGACATCTACCTGGAGCTGGTCTCGCGCTGGCCGGCCTTTCCGGCCGGAGCCGGCGAGCGGCTCCAGCCGTTCGCCCGGCCCGCCGAATACTGGGTGGCCGGGGTGGCTGCCGAGGCCGAGCCGCCCGAGGCCGCACCCGGTGCCGACCGGGCCCGACCGGCCACGGACGCGGCGGCGCCCGGCGCGCTGGCCGAGGCGGTCTGATGCCCCGGCCGGGGCCCCGGCTCGGCAGCACCGACCGACCACCCGCCGCCGGGCCGGCCGAGGGCCCGCCGGCCGATCCGGTGCGCGAGCTGATCGGCCGGCACCGCGCGCTGTGCGAGCAGGCCGTGGACGCGCTGGAGATCGCCGCCGCCCTGGAGGACGCCGGCATCGGCGCCGGTACGGCCGGCCACTACCGCCACGCGGACGTCTTCGGGCTGGCCGAGGAGCTCTACGCCCGGGTGCCCCGCCGCCCGCCGGAGCCGGGCCCGGCCGAGCGGCCCGCTCCCTGGTCCCGCAGCTGGGGCCGGGCCGCGCGGGCCGCCGTCCGGCACGGCCTGCCCGCCGCACTGCTGCTGCTGGCCGGGTCGGCGCTGCGCGGGCTCGGGTGGCCGGCCGCCCTCGGGCTGCTGCTGCTCGCCGCCGTCCCGCTGGCCCGGGCCGCCCCGGTCGGGGGCCCGGCGGTGCGGTGCGGCTACGGGCTGGGGCTCGCCCTGCTGCTGGCCCCGGCTATCGCCCCGGTCGCCACCGACGCGGGCGGCACGGACGGCCTGCTGGCCGCCGTCGCGGTGCTGGGCCTGGGCCCGGCGGCCTGGTCGGCCGACTGGCTGCGCCGGACGGGGCAGGGCCACCTCGGCTCGGCCCGCACGATGGCGGAGTTCCGGGCCCGGATGCGGCCGGTGCTCCCGGTCGCCGCCCTGCTGCACCTGGCCGTGCTCGCGGTGCTGACCTTCGCCGCGCTGGCGGCCGCCACCGCGCTGGCACCGCGGCCCGGCCCCGCCACCGGCCTGCTGCACGGCGCCGCGCACCGGGCCGGCGCCGCCCAGTGGGCCGCCCAGGCCGCGGCCGCGCTGCTGCTGGTGCTGGTCACGGCGCTGCTGCGGTGCGAGCACCCGGCCCTGGCCGGCGCGGCCCTGCCGGTCGCGGGGCTGGCCGAGCTGGTGCTCACCGGCCTCCTCCCGACGGCCCAGGGCGCGGCGGCGGCCCGGCTGGTGGCCTGCGGCGCGGTCGCGCTGCTGCTGCTCCCGTACGCCTGGGCGGCGTTCGGCCGCCCCGGTTCCTACCGACCGGTCCCGCCCGGCTGAGGGGCCGGCCGGGCCGTACGACCTGTCAACCGAGAGAAACCGCCCCGGGCCACCGCGGCCCAGGGCTTCATGGAAGGACACCCCCGATGAGGGTGCTGCTGTTGGGCGCGGACGGCTTTATCGGCCGCCGCGTCGCCGAGCGACTGCTGGCCGACCCGGGCATGCAGGTGACCGTGCTCGGCCGCCGGGACTCCGCCGACATCCGGTTCGACCTGACGGCGGGCAGCCCGGGCGCGCTGGCCCGGTTCCTGGACGCGGTGGCCCCCCAGGTGGTGGTGAACTGCGCGGGGGCGACCTACGGCACCTCGCGGCTGCTGATCCAGGCCAACACGCTGGCGGTGGCCACGGTCTGCGAGGCGATCCGGCGCAGCCGGGAGCCGGCCCGGCTGGTGCACATCGGCTCGGCGGCCGAGTACGGGCCGGTGCAGGCCGGCGGCCCGATCCCGGAGAGCACCGAGCCCCGGCCGGTCGGCCCGTACGGGGTCTCCAAGCTGGCCGGCACCGAGCTGGTGCTGGCCTCCGGGCTGGACGCGCTGGTGCTGCGGATCTTCGACGTGGTCGGTCCGGGCTCGCCGTCCGCTTCGCTGTTCGGCCGGCTGGCCGAGGGGCTGCGGCGGGCGCTGGAGCAGGACGAGCTCCAGGTCCGGATGCCGGACCTGTCCGGGTACCGGGACTTCGTGGACGTCCGGGACGTGGCCCGGGCGATCCAGGCGGCGGCGGTCTCGGCCGCCACCGGTGTGATCAACATCGGCAGCGGGCACGCCGTCCGGGCCCGGGAGGCGGCCCACCTGCTGGTCCGGGCCTCGGGCTTCGAGGGGTCGGTGGCGGAGGACAGCCGGCAGGTGCTGCTGCCCGCCCAGGCCGGGCCGGGCCTCGGGGACGGCCTGTACCGGCCGGCCGAGGCGCGTCCGGTGACCGAGCCGGTGCCCTGGCGGCAGGCCGACGTCCGGACCGCGCGGGACCGTCTCGGCTGGCGGACGCACGTGCCGCTGGAGGAGTCGCTCGGCGACATCTGGCTGGAGACGGCCTGCCGGGTCTGAGCGGCCGACCGGCCGCTGCGGCAAGCCCGTTGGGCCCGGTCGGGGTGGTCGGCGGCGGTCCCACGATCCGGCGGGAGGTGTCTCGCCCATCGGACGTGCTGTCTCGGAATACCGAGGGCACGTGACACTGTTGGCGTAGGCAATACCGAACTGACGACCATCGGAGTTTCCGTGTCGCTGCCACCCCTGGTCGAGCCGGCCGCCGAGCTCACCGTCGACGAGGTCCGCAGGTACTCGCGCCACCTGATCATCCCCGACGTGGGCATGGACGGGCAGAAGCGGCTGAAGAACGCCAAGGTGCTGTGCGTCGGCGCCGGCGGCCTCGGGTCGCCCGCCCTGATGTACCTGGCCGCGGCCGGTGTCGGGACGCTCGGCATCGTGGAGTTCGACACGGTCGACGAGTCCAACCTGCAGCGCCAGATCATCCACGGCCAGTCCGACATCGGGCGCTCCAAGGCCGAGTCCGCCCGGGACTCGGTCAAGGAGATCAACCCCTACGTCGAGGTGATCCTGCACGAGGACCGCCTGGACAACTCCAACGTGATGGAGATCTTCGCCGGCTACGACCTGATCGTGGACGGCACGGACAACTTCGCCACCCGGTACCTGGTGAACGACGCCGCGGTGCTGCTCGGCAAGCCCTACGTGTGGGGCTCGATCTACCGCTTCGACGGCCAGGCCAGCGTGTTCTGGGCCGAGCACGGCCCCTGCTACCGCTGCCTCTACCCGGAGGCCCCGCCGCCGGGCATGGTCCCGTCCTGCGCCGAGGGCGGCGTGCTCGGCGTGCTCTGCGCGTCGATCGGCTCGATCCAGGTCACCGAGGCGATCAAGCTGCTGGCCGGGGTGGGCGAGCCGCTGGTCGGCCGTCTGATGATCTACGACGCGCTGGAGATGAACTACCGCCAGGTCAAGGTCCGCAAGGACCCGAACTGCGCGCTCTGCAGCGACCACCCGACCGTCACCGAGCTGATCGACTACGAGGCCTTCTGCGGCGTCGTGTCGGAGGAGGCCCAGGCCGCCGCCCAGGGCGCGACCATCACCTCCAAGCAGCTCAAGGCGTGGCTGGACGAGGATGAGGACATCTTCCTGATCGACGTCCGCGAGCCGAACGAGTACGAGATCGTCTCGATCCCGGGCGCCACGCTGATCCCGAAGAACGAGTTCCTGATGGGCACCGCGCTGGAGAAGATGCCGCAGGACAAGAAGATCGTGCTGCACTGCAAGACGGGCGTGCGCTCGGCCGAGGTGCTCGCCGTGCTCAAGTCGGCGGGCTTCGCCGACGCCGTGCACCTGGGCGGCGGCGTGATCGGCTGGGTCAACCAGATCGAGCCGCACAAGCCGGTCTACTAGGCCGCCGCCGCACACCGAGGGCGTCACCGAGCGTGTCCACCGAGGGCCGCCGTCTCCGCGCAGGAGGCGGCGGCCCTCGCTGTGTTCCCGGCTAGAGCGCGCCCTTGCGCTGCAGGACGTTGTAGGAGATCCAGCCCGGCAGCACCGGCAGCCAGAAGGTGAGCAGCCGGTACAGGAAGACGGCCGGGGTGGCCGCCGAGGCCGGCACGTTGCCGACGGTCAGGGCACCGATCAGGGCGATCTCGACCGGGCCGATGCCGCCCGGGGTGGGGATCGCCGAGCCGGCCGCGTTGGCGGTCAGGAAGACCACCGCCACGGCCGAGAAGGTCATCGACCCGCCGAAGGCCTGCACCGAGGCGTACAGGCAGGAGGTGAAGCTGAGGGTCAGCAGCAGGATGCCGCCGAAGCCGCTGACCAGCTTGCGGGGGGTCTGCATCAGGTCCAGCATCCGGGGCACCACGCCGAAGAACAGCGAGCGCACCCTGGTCACCACAAAGCGCCGCAGCGGGGCCACGGCGGCCACCACCAGGGCCAGCACGGCGGCCGTCAGCACCCCGATGATCACCGCCCGGGAGGCGCCGAGGTCCCCGTTGGTCTGGGTGCCGGTGATCAGGCCGAAGCCGAACAGCAGCATCAGGTGGCCGGCCAGGCCGGCCAGCTGGGAGGCGCCGACGCTGGCCACCGCCTGGCCCGGGCGGATCCCGGACTTCTGCAGGTAGCGGGTGTTGAGCGCGATGCCGCCGATCGCGGCGGGCGCCACCAGCTTGACGAAGGAGCCGGCCAGCTGGGCCGCCACGGTCCGCTTGAACGGCAGCCGCTCGGGCACGAAGCCGGTCAGGCTCATCGCCGCCGCGACGTAGCTGGCCGCCGAGGCGAGCAGGGCGACCGAGGCCCAGGCCCAGTTCATCTGGGACAGCTTCAGCTGGCCCGGCTGGATGGTGGTGAGCGCCAGGTAGGCGGCGAAGGTCAGCGCGATCACCATGATCAGCGTCTTGGGCTTCAGCCGCTCCAGCTTGGCGGGGGCCATCGGCGCCTCGGGCGCGATCTGCAGGATCTGGCCGCGGATCCGGCTGAGCAGGTCCTCGCCGGCCACCGCGATGTCCTCCTCGGCCTGCTCCTGGGTCCGCTCGCCCGCGGCGACCTGCTCCAGCGCCAGCGCCTGCGCGGCGGCCTTGCGCTCCTTGGTCATCCGCTGCAGGTCGATCCGGGTCGACCGGCTCAGCCCGACCGGCTGGAGCAGCGGCAGCGCGGCGGCCACCCGCTCCGGCCCGAGCACCTCGTTGGCCACCGCCACCGCCCGCTCCGGGCCGATCCGCAGCGCGAAGGTGGTGAGCAGCTGGGCGACGTCGATCCGCAGCGTCAGGTCGCCCGCCGCGATGTCGCCGCCGGACAGGTTGACCAGGCAGCCGGTGGTCTCGTCCATCACCAGCAGCGACTCGCCGGTCAGCCGCCGGTGCGCGATCCGCCGCTCGTGCAGGGCCCCGACCGACTCCCAGAGCGAGGCCATCACATCGTCGGTGATCTCCTCCTCGGTCAGCTCGTCCAAGGTCCGCCCGGAGACGTTCTGGTAGACCAGGATGGCGGCGTCCGGGCCGAGCTCCGAGGTGGCGACCAGCTGCGGGGCGCGCGCCCCGGAGGCGGCGGCCGCGTACGCGATCAGCGCCTCCTGCTCCAGTGCCTGGCGCAGCGACTGCGGGCTGCGCCGGACGGCCACCGAGCGCAGCCGCAGCCGGCGCCAGGCCCGGTAGAAGAAGCCGGAGGCCTGCTGCTCGCGGTCGATGATGTGGACGTCGAGCAGCGGGCCGTCCTGCTGGGTGACCAGGTAGCGGCGGGTGTCGCCGGGGGCGTCCGGGGCCCGGTGCGCGGCGGAGGGGCTGAAGCCGACCTTGCGCAGGCCGATCATCAGGGTCTTGCCGGTGGGCCGGATGTTCGGGGAGCCGATCGCGTACAGCGTGCCGTACGCCACCGACCAGCCGATCAGCACGGTCAGCAGCAGCGAGAGCGGGGTGGTGTAGCCGCTGATCAGCTCGGTGGTCCCGCTCAGGATGACGACTATCCACAGCGCCACCCGCCAGCGTGGACGGCTGGACATGCCGACGGCGGTCATGTACGCGATCACCGGGGCCAGATAGCCGTGCACCGGGTCGGTCAGCTTGTCGCCGGAGGCGCTCTGCAACTGGGTGAGGGCGTCCCGGACGGTGTCGGGGGCGCCCGCCGCGACCCACCAGTCGACGCCCAGCGAGACCCCGTAGGCGAGCACCGAGGCCAGCACGCCGTCGGCGACCCGCAGGCCGTCGCGCTTGATCAGCCGCTCCACCGCGAAGGCCAGCGGGACGGCGAGCACGGCCACGCTGGAGACCAGGGCGGCGATCGTGCTCAGCAGGTTCGGGACCTTGTGGGCGCTCTTGGCGATGTCGTTCTCGATGCCGGTGGTGGTCGAGACCGCGATCTGCGCCAGCACGAAGACGGCGATGATGCCGAGCAGCCCGGCGACGAACCGGAGCAGGTCGGACGGGCGGTGCGCGCGGGGCGGCAACAGCGGTTCGTCGACCGCCAGCCGGTGCTCCCCGGAGTGCTCCGGCGGCGTCGGCGGGGCCTGCTGCTCCGGCCCCGCGGGCCCGCTCTGCGGCGGCGTCTTGTGCAGCGACACCGCCTCGGGTTCGCTGTGCTCCGGTCCCGCAGCATTGTCGGTGGCGGACTCGTCCGAGCCCTTGTCCACGTTCACGTCTGCCGTCCCGGTCATCTGGTCTTGTCCTTGTATCACCACGCGTTGCCTCGAAGATGCTGCCATGCCCGGGCGTCCGGTGCTGGACAGGGGGCGCATCGGGCGCGGCGGATCATCCGCGCGGGGCCCCGAAATCGACCGGATGCGGAAGAATGCGGCAGATGAGCGAACCCACCGAGCCGCCGGATCGGGCCGGCGAGGGCGGCCTGCCGCCGTACGCCGAGCTCGTCCTCGACCTGACCGAGCGGATCCCGCCGGGCCGGGTGATGACGTACGGGGACGTCGCCGAGTACCTCGGGCAGGGCGGGCCGCGCCAGGTCGGCCGGGTGATGGCGCTGTACGGCGGGGCGGTGCCGTGGTGGCGGGTGGTCCGCGCCGACGGCCGGCCGCTGCCGGGCCACGAGCACCGGGCGCTGCCCGAGTACCGGGCGGAGGGCACCGCGCTGCGCACCGTCGCCGGCGAGCCCCGGGTGGACCTCCGGCAGGCCCGCTGGGACGGCCGGTAGCGCGGGCTCGTGGGTGCGCCCCCGATCCCGGGGAACCGGGTGCGCGGACGGGGATGACGGGGCAGGATCGTAGGCTCGTTGTCTGCGGTCCGCCCCGGGACCGCAGTGCAGCAGACCGAAGCACGACCTTGGCACAACCCTTCTGGACCGCATTGACCTCCCCTTTCCGCCTGGTGCGCAGCCCGCTCGCGCAGCCCGCCCCGCCTGCGCTGGACCAGTATCAGCAGGCGGTGGTCGAGCACGCCTCGGGCCCGCTGCTGGTGCTCGCCGGCCCCGGCACCGGCAAGACCACCACGCTGGTGGAGGCGGTCGCCCGGCGGATCGCCGCCGGCACCGACCCCGAGCGGATCCTGGTGCTCACCTTCAGCCGCAAGGCGGCGATGGAGCTGCGCGACCGGATGACCGCCCGGGTCGCGGGCGGCCTCGCCCCGCAGGCCACCACCTTCCACTCGTTCTGCTACGCCCTGCTGCGCGCCCACCAGAGCCCCGAGGAGTACGCCGAGCCGCTGCGCCTGCTCTCCGGCCCCGAGCAGGACGTGATGGTCCGCGAGCTGCTGGCGGGTGACGCCGAGGACGCCCGGCTGGGCGTCGGGCGGATCGGCTGGCCGCTGGACCTGCGAGCCTGCCTGACCACCCGCGGGTTCGCCGACGAGGTCCGCGCGGTGCTCGCCCGCAGCCGCGAGCTGGGCCTCGGCGAGGCGGAGCTGGCCCGCTTCGCGGACGGCGTGCAGCGCCCCGACTGGGCCGCCGCCGCCCACTTCCTGGCCGACTACCTGGACGTCCTGGACCTGCGCGGGGTGCTCGACTACGCCGAGCTGGTGCACCGGGCGGTGCTGCTCGCGGAGCGCCCCGAGGTGGGCGCCGGGCTGCGCGAGCGGTACGAGGTGGTCTTCGTCGACGAGTACCAGGACACCGACCCCTCCCAGGTGCGGCTGCTGCGGCAGCTGGCCGGCGACGGCCGGGACCTGGTCGCGGTCGGCGACCCGGACCAGTCCATCTACGCCTTCCGCGGCGCCGACATCAACGGCATCCTCGACTTCCCGCAGACCTTCCGGCAGACCGGCGGCGCCCCGGCCGAGGTCAAGGTGCTGCGGGTGTCCCGGCGCTCGGGGGCGGTGCTGCTGGCCGCCTCCCGGGAGCTGGCCCGGCGGATGCCGATGGGACGGCTGCCGGCCGACAAGCTCGCCCAGCACCGGGCGCTGCTGCCCGCCAGGGAGGGCGGCCGGGTCGAGGTGTACAGCTACCCGACGCCCGGCGCCGAGCTGGACTCGATCGCCGATCTGCTGCGCCGCGCGCACCTGGAGGACGGGGTGCCCTGGGGCGAGATGGCGGTGCTGGTGCGCGCCGGTGCCCGCTCGATCCCGGGCGTGCGGCGGGCGCTGACCTCGGCCGGGGTGCCGCTGGAGATCGACGGCGACGACCTGCCGCTGCGCGAGGAGCCGGCCGTCACCCCGCTGCTGCAGGCGCTGCGGGTGTGCGCCGAACCCATCGGGGCGCTGACCGCGGAGGTCGCGCACACCCTGCTCACCGGGCCGCTCGGCGGCCTGGACGGCTCCGACCTGCGCCGGCTCGGCCGGGCCCTGCGCGAGGAGGAGCGCCTCGCGCTGCGCGCGGCCGCCCGGGCGGCGGAGCGCGACCCGCAGCAGGACGGGGACGGTGCCTGGGACCTGGCCGAGCCCGAGCCCGAGTGGGAGTGGGAGCCCGAGTTCGAGCCCGACCTCGAGCCCGAGGGGCGGGAGCCAGGGCCGGAGGTCCGGGGCGACCCGTCGAGCCCGCTGCTCCCCGCCCAGCGGCAGGAGGGCGCCCGGGGGCCGGTGCCGAGGGCGCCACGCCCCGCCGAGGAGCTGATCCGCGAGGCGCTGGCCGAGCCCGAGCGGCTGATCGCGATGGAGCCGCTGTACGCCCGCCGGGCCCGCGAGCTCGGCACGCTGCTGCGCAAGGTCCGCGAGCTGCTGGCCGGCGGCGGCAGCGCCGAGGAGGCGCTCTGGGAGCTGTGGGACGGCAGCCGCCGCTGGCGCGAGCGGCTGGAGCGGGCCGCGCTGCGCGGCGGCGCGGGCGGGCGCAACGCGGACCGCGACCTGGACGCGCTCTGCGCCCTGTTCGAGACCGCCGCCCGGGCCGAGGAACAGGTCGCCGGGCACCGCGGCGCGGCGGAGCTGCTGGCCGAGCTGGAGGCCCAGGACATCGCCGCCGACACCCTGACGGTGCGGGCGGTGCGCCCGGACGCGGTCCGGCTGATGACCGCGCACCGCTCCAAGGGCCTGGAGTGGCGGCTGGTCGTGGTGGCCGGCGTCCAGGAGGGCCTGTGGCCCGACCTGCGGCGCCGAGGCTCGCTGCTGGAGGCGGACCGGATCGGCCGGGACGGCCTCGCCGAGCCGCTCTCCCCGGCGGCGCTGCTCGGCGAGGAGCGGCGGCTGTTCTACGTCGCCGCCACCCGCGCCAAGGAACGCCTGATCGTCACCGCCGTGAAGGCCCAGGCCGAGGACGGCGACGAGCCCTCCCGCTTCCTGCGCGAGCTGTACCGCGAGGAGATCGACCCGAGGACCGGCCGGGTGCTGCGCCGTACCCCGCAGGTCACCGTCGAGGACGTGACCAGCCGCCCGCGCCGGCCGCTGTCGGTGGCCGCCCTGGTGGCCGAGCTGCGCTCGGTGACGGTGGACGCCGCGGCGCCGGCGGCCCTGCGGCAGGCCGCCGCCGAGCGGCTCGCCCTGCTCGCGGGCGCCACCGACGAGGACGGCGTGCCGCTGGTGCCCGCCGCGCACCCGGACCGCTGGTGGGGGCTGGTCGACCAGAGCGCCGCCCCGGAGCCGCTGCGCGAGCCGGGCGTGCCGGTCCGGCTCTCCGGCAGCGGGCTGGAGCAGCTGGAGAGCTGCGCCCTGCAGTGGTTCCTGGACAAGGACGTGAAGGCGGCGACCACCACCACCGCCGCGCAGGGCTTCGGCAACGTGGTGCACGCGCTGGCCGACGAGGTCGGCTCCGGGCGCACCCCGGCCGACCTCGCGGTGTTGATGGAGCGGCTGGACACGGTCTGGGACGCGCTGGCCTTCGACGCCCCCTGGAAGTCGCAGCAGGAGAAGACCGAGGCCCGTTCGGCGCTGGAGCGCTTCCTGCACTGGCACGTGCTGGAGCGCGACCGCACCACCGTCGCCACCGAGCACGACTTCGACCTGACCCTGACGGTGGGCGGCGTCGCGGTGCGCATCCGCGGCTCGATGGACCGGGTCGAGCAGGACGCGGTCGGCCGGGCGTACGTGGTCGACTTCAAGACCGGCAAGCGGATCCCCACCGACAAGTCGCTGCCCGAGCACAAGCAGCTGGCGGTCTACCAGCTGGCCGCCCGCAACGGAGCGCTCGACGCGCTGCCCGGCTTCGCCGAGGGCGCGGACGTCGGCGGGGCCGAGCTGGTGCACCTGCGCGAGCCCGCCAGGAAGGAGGCCGAGGGGCCCAAGGTCCAGCACCAGGGCCCGCCGGAGGGCGAGCCGTGGATCGAGAACCTGCTGGCCGACGCGGCCGGCCGGGTGCTGGCCGAGCGCTTCGTGCCGACCGCCGGGGAGAACTGCGCCCGGTGCTCCTTCCGCGCCAGCTGCTCCGCCCAGCGGGACGGCCGCCAGCTGGTCGAGTGACCCGCACTGTCGTCGGTTCCGGTTAGCGTTGTCGGCGTGCAAGCCGTGCTCACCCACCCCGACCAGCTGAAGGAGCTGCTCGGCGTCCCCTTCAACCGGGAGCAGATGCTGGCCATCGGCGCCCCGCTGGAGCCTGCCGTGATCGTGGCCGGCGCCGGCTCCGGCAAGACCACCGTGATGGCCGCCCGGGTGGTCTGGCTGGTCGGCTCGGGGGCGGTCCGGCCGGAGCAGGTGCTCGGTCTCACCTTCACCAACAAGGCGGCCGGCGAGCTGGCCGAGCGGGTGCGCAAGGCCCTGGTGCGGGCCCAGGTGCTGGAGCCGGACGAGGACGTGCTCGGCGAGCCGGAGATCTCCACCTACCACGCCTTCGCCGGCCGGCTGCTGAAGGAGCACGGCCTGCGCCTGGGCATAGAGCCGGACGTCCGGCTGCTCGCCGACGCCACCCGCTTCCAGCTGGCCGCCAAGGTGCTCCGCTCGGCCCGCGGCCCCTTCCCCGGCCTGACCGGCACCTTCTCCACCCTGGTCGCCGAGCTGATCGCGCTCGACGGCGAGCTGGCCGAGCACCTGGTCGAGCCGGCGGCGCTGCGCGGCTACGACCAGGAGCTGCTGGACACCCTCGCCACGGTGAAGCTGACCAACGACGACCTGCGGGCCGTGCCCGCCGCGGCCCGGGCCCGGCAGGAGCTGCTGCAGCTGGTCGAGGACTACCGGCGGCGCAAGCAGGCGGCCGGCCTGATGGACTTCGGCGACCAGATAGCCGCCGGCGCCCGGCTCGCCCAGCAGCGCCCCGAGGTGGGCCGGCTGCTGCGCGAGCAGTTCCGGGTGGTGCTGCTGGACGAGTACCAGGACACCTCGGTCGCCCAGCGGCTGATGCTGGCCGGGCTGTTCGGCGGGGGCACCGGCGCCGGCCACCCGGTCACCGCGGTCGGCGACCCGTGCCAGGCCATCTACGGCTGGCGGGGCGCCTCGGTCGCCAACCTGGACGACTTCCCGGTGCACTTCCCGCGCCGCGACGGCACCCGCGCCGCCCGGTACGCGCTCAGCGAGAACCGCCGCAGCGGCGGCCGGCTGCTGGACTTCGCCAACCGGCTCGCCGCCCCGCTGCGGGAGATGCACGAGGGCGTGGAGGCGCTGCGCCCGGCTCCCGGCGTCGAGCAGGACGGCTTCGTGCGCTGCGCCCTGCTGCCCACCCATGCCGAGGAGGTCGGCTGGCTGGCCGACTCGATCGCGCACCTGGTCCGCACCGGCACCGCACCCGGCCGGATCGCGGTGCTCTGCCGGGGCGGCGCGGCCTTCCCGGACATCCACGCGGCGCTGGTGGCCCGGGAGGTGCCGGTCGAGGTGGTGGGTCTGGGCGGGCTGCTCCAACTGCCCGAGGTGGCCGACCTGGTGGCGGTCTGCGAGGTCCTCCAGGACCCGACGGCCAATGCCGCGCTGGTGCGGCTGCTGATCGGCCCGCGCTGGCGGATCGGTCCGCGTGACCTGGCCCTGCTCGGCCGCCGGGCCGCCGAGCTGGTCCGCACCGAGCGGCTGCCCGGCGCCGACCCGCTGGCGGCCGCGGTCGCCGAGACCGACCCGACCGAGGTGGTCTCGCTCGCGGACGCGCTGGAGACCTTCCTGGAGCCCCAGCCGCCGGACGAGCTGCCGTTCTCCCCGGATGCCAAGGTCCGCTTCGCCCGGCTCGCCCGGGAGCTGCGGGAGCTGCGCCGTTCGCTGGCCGAGCCGCTGATGGACGTGCTGCACCGGGTGCTGGCCGCCACCGGCCTGGAGGTGGAGCTGTCCGCCTCCCCGCTGGCGCTGGCCGCCCGCCGGCGCGAGACGCTGCACAGCTTCCTGGACGTCGCGGCCGGCTTCGCCGATCTGGACGGCGACCCGGGCCTGTCCGCCTTCCTGGCCTTCCTGCGGGCCGCCCAGGAGTACGAGCGCGGGCTGGACAACAGCCTGCCCGGCGGCGAGGACACCGTGAAGGTGCTCACCGCGCACAAGTCCAAGGGCCTGGAGTGGGACGTGGTCGCCGTCCCCGGCCTGGTGAAGGACGCCTTCCCGAGCAACAAGGGCCGCGAGCGCTGGACCAGCACCAAGAAGGTGCTGCCGCACGCCCTGCGCGGGGACGCGGCGACCCTGCCCGCCGATCCGCAGTGGACCGCCAAGGGCATGGGCCTGTTCAAGAAGGAGATGGCCGCGCACTCCGCCACCGAGGAGCTGCGGCTCGGCTACGTGGCCTTCACCCGGCCGCGCTCGCTGCTGCTGGCGAGCGGCCACTGGTGGGGGCCGAGCCAGAAGCGCCGCCGCGGCCCGTCCGACTTCCTGCGGCAGCTGCGGGAGTTCTGCGAGCTGCCCGGCCGCGGCGAGATCGAGCGGTGGGCCGAGGAGCCGCTGCCCCAGGCGGAGAACCCGGTGCTCACCGTCTCGGTGGAGACGCCGTGGCCGCTCCCGCTGGACCGGGACGCGCAGGCGGCCCGCCGCCGGGTCGCCGGGGTGGTGCAGGCCCGGCTGGCCGGGCGGCCCGGCCCCGAGCCGCTGGAGCTCACCCCGGAGAGCCGGCGCACGGTGGCCTCCTGGGACCGTGACCTCGGCTCCCTGCTCGGCGAGTTGGAGAAGTCCCGGCGCACCGTGCGGGAGGTGCCGCTGCCGGGTTCGCTGTCCGCCTCCCAGCTGATGCGGCTGGCGGCGGACCCGGACGGCTTCGCCCGGGAGCTGGCCCGGCCGATGCCGCGCCCGCCGCAGCCGGCCGCCCGCCGCGGCACCCGCTTCCACGCCTGGGTGCAGTCCCGGATCGAGCCGCTGATGCTGATCGAGCCGTTCGCGCTGCCCGGGGCGGACGAGGACGGCATCGAGGACGAGCGCGACCTGGAGCGGCTCAAGGAGGCCTTCCTGCGCAGCCCGTACGCCGCGCGGCGGCCGCTGCGGGTCGAGGCGCCCTTCCAACTGATGCTCGCGGGGCGGGTGGTGCGCGGCCGGATCGATGCGGTCTACCGGGAGAGTGACGGTGGCTCAGCGTCACCGGGCTCGTCACGCTACGAGGTCGTGGACTGGAAGACCCACCGGGAGGAGATCGCCGACCCGCTCCAACTGGCCATCTACCGGGTGGCCTGGGCGGAACAGGCGGGCGTTCCGGTGGACCAGGTCATGGCTTCCTTCCTGTACGTCCGCAGCGGCCGGGTGGAAAGACCGTCAGGACTTCCCGACCGAAAAGAGTTGACCCGGCTTCTGATCGGGAATAGTGAAGAATGAGTCACTCAGAGCATCCAAGTCGTCACGGGATCATGCGAAACCTGTGCGGTGTGCACGTTTCGCGCCTATTGTGGGGTCGGTAACCGGTCACCTCCGTATCCGGGCCCAACCGCAGGGACGCAGTCCCTGACTTTCCGTCATCACTGCAGGTGTCCCCCGGCACCGGCCACCTTCGCTGGAGACCGACGTTGAGCGCGACCGGATGGATCAGAGAACGGATCGCCGGGCCGGCCCCCGGGGCGCTGCCCGGTACCCCGACCGGCACCTGGCCGAGGCTCTCGCACGCGCTGCCGCTGGTCGGCATGCTGCTGGTGGCCTCGCTGGACTGGTTCAGCAACAGCCGGGTCACCGTGGAGCCGGCCCTCACGGCCGTCCCCGCGCTGGCCGCCGTGGTCAGCCGCCGCACCTGGTACCCGCTGTTCATCGGCGCGGTGGCCGAACTGGTGGCCTTCCTGATGGCCGCCTACAACCGGGTGCTCGGCGAGTCCGTGCACACCGCGACGGTGCTGGCGATCGCGCTGGTGGCCGGCATCGGCTGGGTCAGCGCCACGCTGCGGCTGCGCCAGGAGCGGGCCCTGGCCGAGGCGCAGCTGGTGGCCGAGATCGCCCGCCGGGTGCTGCTGCGCTCGGTGCCGGACCGGGTCGGCAGCGTCCGGGCCGCGGTGCACTACGCGGCCGCCGCGGCGCACGCCTCGATCGGCGGTGACCTGTACGAGGTGGTCAACACCCGGCACGGCGTCCGGGCCGTGGTCGGCGACGTCCGCGGCAAGGGGCTGAACGCGGTGGAGACGGCCGCCGCCGTGCTCGGCGCCTTCCGCGAGGCGGCCCACCAGGAGCCCTCGCTGCCGCGGGTGGCCGGCTGGCTGGCCGACAGCCTGGACCGCGCGCTGCACGAGAACGACCACCCCGGCGTGGAGGAGGAGTTCGTCACGCTGGTGCTGATCGGGGTCTGCCCGGACGGCACCGCGGAGATCGTCAACTGCGGCCACCCCGGGCCGATGCTGCTGCGGGCCGGCGGGGAGCTCGAACTGCAGGAGCCGGCCGAGCCGGTGCCGCCGCTCGGCGTGCTCGACCCGGCGGACGTCCACCCGCCGGTCCAGCGGCTGGCCCTGCGGCCGGGGGACCGCGTGCTGCTGTACACCGACGGCGTGATCGAGGCCCGCGACGACCGGGGCGCCTTCTACCCGCTCGGCGAGCGGCTGCCGGGGCTCGCGGTGGGCGGCCCGGTGGAGGTGCTCCGCCGCCTGCACGAGGACGTGGTGCGGCACGTCGGCCACAAGCTGGGGGACGATGCGGCGATGCTGCTGCTGCAGTACGAGCCGACCGGCTGCCAGCTCCCGCACCAGGCCGGCCAGCAGGCCGTCAGCAGCGCCTGAGGCCCCGCCGGCCCGACGGGGCCTCAGGCAGCCTCTGACGCCCGCTGGTCGTGGAGGTCACCCTCTATCCACGAAGACGTTCTTCACGTACTGCTGGGTGAGCGTGGAGGCGCCCTCCGAGATCTCGCCGC
>NZ_JBFAQT010000039.1:0-60509 GCF_040678895.1 Kitasatospora sp. NPDC049258 | reverse complement strand
CTCAACCACACACACTCCCCCCCCCCCGCCCCCCCCCCCCCCCGCCGCCCCCCGCGGGGGGGGGGGCGGCGCCACGGGGAGGGGTCAGAGTGCGGCGGCGCCGCGCGAGCGCAGCTGCTGGGCGTACTGCTGGAGGGCCCACAACTCGCTCTGCACCGCGTGCAGTTCCTCCGGGGTGGCGCGGCTGCCGAGGCGCTGGAGGTGGGCCCGGGCCTCGTTGACCCGGCGGTCGACGGCCTGCAGACGCAGCTTCACCAGGAACTCGCCGGCGTAGAGCGAGTCGGCCGCCCGGCGGGAGCGGATCGGCTCGACGGTGAGCTCGGTGACCAGGCCGCGGACCTGGTCGTCCGGGCTGGCCTCGCGGACGGTGGCGGTGAAGTCGGGCAGGCCGGCCCCGTACGCGGCGCCGCCGGCCTGGCCGATGGCGCGACGGACGGCGGCGTAGGGCGGGGTGGGGAACTCGTCCTCGCCGTACTGGTCGAAGGCCGGGCTGACCAGGTCCGGGTGCTGGAGGGCGAGCTTGAGCAGCTCGCGCTCGACGAACTGGGCCGGATCGCGCGGGTTCAGCCGGAAGGCCGGGCGCGGGGGCTGGACGGGCGGCGCGGCCTGCCCGGGGTCGGGGCGGCGGGTCGGGCGCTGCCCGTTCTGCTGGTTGTCGCGCTGCCAGCGGGCGAGCTGGCCGATCCGGCGGACCACGAACTGCTCGTCCAGGATGCCCAGCATGCCGGCCAGTTGGACGGCGTACTCGTGCTGGATCGACCGGTCCTTGATCTTGACGATGATCCCGGCGGCCTCCTCCAGGGCGGCGGCCCGGCCCTCGGCGCTGTCCACCCGGTGCCGGGCGACGGCCGAGCGCAGCGCGAACTCGAACAGCGGGACGGGATTCTCGATCAGCTCGCGGACGGCCTCGTCGCCCTTGGCGAGCCGCAGGTCGCACGGGTCCATGCCGCCGGGGGTGATCGCGATGGAGGTGCGGGCGGCGAACTTCTGATCGTCCTCGAAGGCACGTAGGGCGGCCTTCTGGCCGGCCGCGTCGCCGTCGAAGGTGAAGACCGTCTCGCCGCGGTAGGTGGAGGTGTCCATCAGCAGCCGGCGGATGATCTTGACATGGTCCTCGCCGAAGGCGGTGCCGCAGGTGGCCACCGCGGTGGTGACCCCGGCGAGGTGACAGGCCATCACATCGGTGTAGCCCTCGACCACCACGGCCCGGCCGGACTTGGCGATCTCCTTGCGGGCCAGGTCGATGCCGTAGAGCACCTGGGACTTCTTGTAGAGCGGCGTCTCGGGGGTGTTGAGGTACTTGGGCCCGGTGTCGTCCTCGCGCAGCCGGCGGGCGCCGAAGCCGACCACCTCGCCGCCGGAGTCCCGGATCGGCCAGACCAGCCGGCCGCGGAAGCGGTCGATCAGGCCGCCGCGCTGGCCCTGCGAGGCGAGGCCGCCGAGCAGGATCTCCTTGTCGGTGAAGCCCTTGCCGCGCAGGTAGCGGACCAGGTGCTCCCAGCCCACCGGCGCGTAGCCGACCCCGAAGTGCTGGGCGGCGGCCTCGTCGAAGCCGCGCTCGGCCAGGAAGCGGCGGCCGATCTCCGCCTCCGGCGAGCCGAGCTGCTCCTGGTACCAGGCGGCGGCCACCTTGTGCGCCTCGACCAGCCGGGTGCGCTCGCCCTGCTGGTGGCGGGGCGAGTAGCCGCCCTCCTCGTACCGCAGGGTGATGCCGGCCTGGGCGGCCATCCGCTCCACGGCCTCGGCGAAGGAGCAGTGCTCGATCTTCATCAGGAACGAGATGGTGTCGCCGCTCTCGCCGCAGCCGAAGCAGTGGTAGACGCCCTTGCCCGGGTGCACGTAGAAGGAGGCGGACTTCTCGTCGTGGAACGGGCAGACGCCCTTGAGCTGGGCGCCGCCACCGCTGGTCAGCTGGACGTAGTCGCCGACGACCGCGTCGATGGGCAGCGCGTTGCGCACCGCCTGCACGTCTTCGTCCCTGATCCGACCGGCCACCCTGGAAGTTTACGCACCCGCCGGGGCGGCCACGGGCCGCGGGATCAGTCGGTCACCTTCTCGACCAGCCGCCGGTGCAGCGCGAAGGCGGACGCGTCGGTCAGGGTGGCGATCTGGTCGACCACCGCGCGCAGCGCGGCGCGGTCGTCCTCGGCCTCCTGGTACAGGGCGGCGAAGACCGGGTCCAGACCGTGCGGGGCCGTCCGGGCCAGCGCCTCGGCCAGCTCGGCGATCACGATCCGCTGGCGGGTGCGCAGCTGCGCCTGCTCGTCGCGCTGCATCACGTAGCGGACGGCGACCGCCTTGAGCACCGCGCACTCCAGCCGGACGTCGGAGGGCACCACCAGCTCGGCCGCGTACCGGGTGAGCGGGCCGGGGCCGTAGCGGGCCCGGGTGGCCTGCTCGGCGGCCTGGCAGAAGCGGCCGATCAGCTGGCTGGTGAGGTCCTTCAGCCCGGCCCTGGCGCGGGCCGAGCCATCGTACGTGCGGGGCCACCACTCCTGGGCCTGGAGCCGGTCCAGCGCCTCGGCCAGCTCGGCGGAGGACGCCTCGGGGGCGTACCGCTCGGCGATCTTGAACAGCTCGGCGCGCTCCTCGGCGGAGCGCAGCGCGGCCGGGTCGATGTGGCCGGCCTGCAGGCCGTCCTCGACGTCGTGGGTGGAGTAGGCGACGTCGTCGGACCAGTCCATCACGGTGGCCTCGAAGCACTTGCGGCCTTCGGGCGCCCCCGTCCGCAGCCAGCGGAAGACCGGCAGGTCGTCGGCGTAGACGCCGTACTTGGTGGAGCCCGGGTCGGTGGGGTGGCCGCCGCGCGGCCAGGGGTACTTGGTGGCGGCGTCCAGCGCGGCCCGGCTGAGGTTGAGGCCGACGCTGCGGCCGGGCCAGGGGGCGAGCCGGGCCGGGGCCTCGTCGAGCGGGGCGAACCGCTTGGGCTCCAGCCTGGTCAGGATCCGCAGCGACTGCGCGTTGCCCTCGAAGCCGCCGCAGGCCTCGGCCGCCTGGTCGAGCGCCTCCTCGCCGGTGTGGCCGAACGGCGGGTGGCCGATGTCGTGCGCCAGGCAGCCCGCCTCCACCAGGTCCGGGTCGCAGCCGAGCGCCGCGCCGAGCTCGCGGCCGACCTGGGCGCACTCCAGCGAGTGGGTCAGTCTGGTCCGGGAGAAGTCCGCCCGCATCGGGGCGACGACCTGGGTGGTGCCGGCCAGCCGGCGCAGCGCCGCGGAGTGCAGCACCCGGGCGCGGTCGCGCTGGAACGCGGTGCGGCCGGGGCGCTTGTCCGGCTCGGGCACCCAACGGGCCTCGGCCTGCGGGTCGTACGGGGAGGTGCGGTGCGGTGCGGTGTCGTCCATATGACTGTCACGGTACGCCCGCCCGCCGACATCGCACCGGTCGCCGCGCTATCGGGCCGGCGTGCGGGCGGTGAACAGCGGGCGGTGACCGGAGGTTGGTGGCCACGGGGCGTCGGCGCGGTTGCCCGGCGCCGGGCCTGCCGGCGCGTCAGACGAGCCGCGGGTGCGGCCGGGCCACGGCCGGCAGCCGACCGGCGGCCGCCGCGTAGCGTCGCAGCAACAGCCGGACCAGCAGCGGGTGCGCGCCGAGCGGGGCGGCGGCCGGGCCGTCCCAGGCGGCCGCCGCGAGCCGGGCGAAGTCCCCCGGCGCGGTGAAGTACGCCGCCACCGCCACCGGACCGCCGTGCTCCCGTGCCAGCCGGGCCGCCACCTCGGCCACACCCGGCCCGGCGCCGGTCACGTACCCGGCACGGACCGGGACCATGAGCCGCGCCCCGAGCAGGGCCGCCTGGGCCTCGGTGTCCAGCGCCGCCCGCTCCTCCCGCGAACCGGCCGCGGCGAGCACCACCGGGCCGGCGCCCGGCCGCACCCCGGCCTGCGCCAGCCGCAGCGCGAGCAGCTCGGCGAGCAGCGGATCGGGCCCCAGCGGGGCCGCGACCACCCCGTCGACCTGCGGCGCCGCGGCCAGCACGGCCGGCAGGTCGACCTTGGCGTGGTAACCGCGGCCGAGCAGCAGCGGGACGAGCACCGCCGCACCGCCCAGTCCGGCCAGCACCTCGGGCAGCAGCGGGGCGTTCAGGCCGAGGTGGGCCGGGCGGACGTCGAGCTCCGGGCGGGCCGCGGCCACCATCGCCGCCAGCCGGCCGACCTCGGCGGCCGCGGCCGGATCCCGGGAGCCGTGGGCGACCAGCACCAGCGCGGGGCGCCGGGCCCCGTGCAGCGTCCTCGGCGGGGCGGGCGAGCTCGGCGGGGCGGCGGGGGCGAGGTTCATGCCGGAAGCCTCGACGACGGCCGTTTCACCGCCGTTGCCCTGCCGTCACGGCCGGTTTCCCGGCCCTCACAACGTCGCCCGCGGCACCGTGAGCCCGCTCACAGCGCGCCGGCGCGGGCACTGAGGGCGAAGTTCCGCTGGTGAAACAGCGTGGCCCCGGCCGGGTAACACCCGCCGCGGATGCTCGCTGCACCTGCTCACCGCCCGGAGCACCACCACCGGAGGGACTCCCCTATGACCACCACCAAACCCACGCTGGTCCTGGTCGGGTACGGCATGGTCGGCCACCGCTTCCTGGAGGCGCTGGCCGAGACCGGCGCCGCCGACCGCTACCGGGTCGTCGTGCTCGCCGAGGAGCCGCGGCCGGCCTACGACCGGGTCGCCCTCACCTCGTACTTCGCCGGGCGCACCGCCGAGGACCTGCTGCTCGCCGAGGAGGGCTTCACCGACCGGCACGGCTACCAGGTGCACCTGTCCTCCAAGGTCACCGCCGTCGACCGGACCGCCAAGGCCGTCACCACCGCGGCCGGGCACCGGCTGCGCTACGACACCCTGGTGCTGGCCACCGGCTCGTACCCGTTCGTGCCGCCGGTGCCCGGCCGGGACGCCGAGGGCTGCTTCGTCTACCGCACCATCGAGGACCTGCAGGCCATCGAGGCCTACGCGGCCGGGCGGACGGTCGGCGCCGTGGTCGGCGGCGGACTGCTCGGGCTGGAGGCGGCCGGTGCGCTGCTCGGGCTCGGGCTGGAGACCCATGTGGTGGAGTTCGCCCCCCGGCTGATGCCCGTCCAGGTGGACGAGGGCGGCGGCGCGGCGCTGCGGCGCACCATCGAGGACCTGGGCGTGGTGGTGCACACCGGGGTCGGCACCACGGCCGTCGAGGTCTGTGCCGGGGGCCGGGCCGCCGGGATGGCCTTCACCGACGGCTCCCGGCTGGACACCGGCCTGGTGGTCTTCTCGGCGGGCGTGCGCCCCCGCGACGCGCTCGCCCGGGAGTGCGGGCTGGCGGTCGGGGAGCGCGGCGGGATCGCCGTGGACGAGCTGTGCCGCACCTCGGACCCGGACGTCTTCGCCATCGGCGAGTGCGCGCTGGCCGCCGACGGCCGGGTCTACGGGCTGGTCGCGCCCGGCTACGAGATGGCCAGGACGGTCGCCCAGCAGCTGGCCCGGCAGGCGGTGCGGCCGTTCACCGGCGCGGACCTGTCCACCAAGCTGAAGCTGCTCGGGGTGGACGTGGCCAGCTTCGGCGACGCCTTCGGCAGCACCCCCGGCGCCCTGGACGTGGTGTACTCCGACGCCCGCGCCGGCCTCTACCGCAAGCTGGTGGTCTCCCCCGAGGGCGCGCTGCTCGGCGGCATCCTGGTCGGCGACGCGGAAGCGTACGCCACCCTGCGGCCGCTGGCCGGCACCGGCACCCCGCTGCCCGTGCCGGCCGAGTCGCTGGTGCTGCCGGCCGGCCTGGGCGCGCCCGTCCGGCTGGGCGGCGCGGCGCTGCCCGACGAGGCGGTGGTCTGCAACTGCCACAACGTCACCAAGGGCGCCGTGCGGGCCGCCGTCAACGGGCACGGCTGCGGCGGCGTCCCCGAGGTCAAGGCGTGCACCAAGGCCGGCACCGGCTGCGGCTCCTGCCTCAAGCTGCTGGGCACCGTCGTGGACGAGGAGCTGGCGGCCGCCGGGGTGGAGCTCGACCGGGGCCTTTGCCCCTGCTTCGGGCAGACCCGCGCGGAGCTGTACGAGATCGTCCGGGTCAAGCGGATCGCCACCCACCGCCGGCTGCTCGCCGAGCACGGCCGCCTGGGCGGCGAGGGCTGCGAGGTCTGCAAGCCGACCGTGGCCTCGGTGATCGCCTCGCTGGCGCCCGAACTCGCGGTCTCCGGGCACATCCTGGACGACGAGCAGGGCGCGCTCCAGGACACCAACGACCACTTCCTGGCCAACCTCCAGCGCAACGGCTCCTACTCGGTGGTGCCGCGGATCCCCGGCGGCGAGATCACCCCGGACAAGCTCATCGTGATCGGCGAGGTGGCCCGCGACTTCGGGCTCTACACCAAGATCACCGGTGGTCAGCGGATCGACCTGTTCGGCGCCCGGGTGGACCAGCTGCCGCAGATCTGGCACCGGCTGGTCGCGGCCGGCTTCGAGTCCGGCCACGCCTACGGCAAGTCGCTGCGCACCGTGAAGTCCTGCGTGGGCTCCACCTGGTGCCGCTACGGCGTGCAGGACTCGGTCGCCATGGCGATCCGGCTGGAGCTGCGCTACCGGGGCCTGCGCAGCCCGCACAAACTCAAGTCGGCGGTCTCCGGCTGCGCCCGGGAGTGCGCGGAGGCCCGGGGCAAGGACTTCGGGGTGATCGCCACCTCCAACGGCTGGAACCTCTACGTCGGCGGCAACGGCGGCGCCACCCCCCGGCACGCCGACCTGCTCGCCCAGGACCTGGACGACGAGCATCTGATCCGGCTCACCGACCGCTTCCTGATGTTCTACATCCGCACCGCCGACCGGCTGGAGCGCACCTCCGCCTGGCTGGAGCGAATCGACGGCGGCCTCGACCACGTCCGGGCCGTGGTGGTGGAGGACAGCCTGGGCATCGCGGCCGACCTGGAGGCCCTGATGGCCCGGCACGTGACCGACTACCAGGACGAGTGGGCCGCCACCCTGGCCGACCCGGAGCGCACGGCCCGGTTCGTCTCCTTCGTCAACGCGCCCGGCGTGCCCGACCCCAGCATCCGGTTCACCCCCGAGCGCGACCAGCTCAAGCCCGATCTGACCGTGCTCACCACCGAGGGCGAGCTGCTCGCCACCCTCGGCCGCACCCCCGTCCTGGAGGCCTCGCGTTGACCACCACCCTCGAACCCCCCGGCACCGCCGCCACCACCGACACCGCCCGGGTCGAGCTGCTGGCCGGCGCGGACTGGACGGCGGTCTGTGACTGGAGCCGGCTCACCCCCGGTCGGGGCGTCGCCGTCCTGCTGCCCGACGGCCGGCAGGCCGCGGTCTTCCGGGACAGCCGGGACGCCGTGTACGCGATCGCCAACCAGGACCCGTTCACCGGCGCCTACGTGCTCTCCCGGGGGCTGCTCGGCGCCACCGCCGACGGCCGGGTGTACGTCGCCTCGCCGCTGCTCAAGCAGCGTTTCGACCTGTCGACCGGCGAGTGCCTGGAGGATTCGGGCGTACGGGTCGCCGTGCACCCGGCCAGGGTGGCCCGAGCGGGCGTCAGGAGGAGGTGACCACGGCCAGCACGGCCGCGGCCATCGCCGCCTCGCCCTTGGCGTTGGGGTGCAGCGCGGCCAGCCCGGGGGACGGCATCGGCGGCTCGACCCAGCGCTCGGCCTCGCCCGCGCACATGTCGTGGCCGACCGACGGCGCGTAGGTGTCCACGAAGCGGGCCCCGGCGCCCTCCGCGGCCCGCCGGAGCACCGCGTTGAGCTGCTGCTGCTCGCGGGCGAGGAAGGCCACGTCACCCGGCGCCACCCCCGGCCCGAGGGTGACCGCGCAGGCCGCCGGGTCGGCCGGCAGCAGCGCCGGGTACCCCACCACCAGCACCCGGGCCCGCGGCGCCCGCTGCCGGATCGCCGCCACCGCCTCGGCCAGCTTCGGGCCGGTCGCCTCGATCCGGCGGCCCACCTGGTCGGCGCCGTCCGCGCCGGTGTAGTACTCCTGGCAGGGCGCCTCGGCCCCGGGGGCCGCTGCCGCGGGCCGCTCGGTCAGCGCCGAGGCCACCGACCGCTTGACGCTCTCCAGGGCGCAGCGCCCGAGCACGTCCATGAAGCCGACGTCGTTGCCGCCGATCCCGAGGGTGACCAGCCGGGTCGCCGGGGTGAGGGCGTCCAGCTGCGGCGGGTTGGCGCCGCCCGAGGTCTGCTGGGCCGCCGTCAGGTCCGCGGTCCGCGCGCCGCTGCAGCTGACGTCCCGGAAGTCCGGGCCGGCCAGGTCGAGCCGGGCCGCCACCAGCGAGGGGTAGTTCGCCCCGGAGCGGGCGCAGCCCTTCGGGGTGCCCTGCTGGGGCGGCACCTGCAGGCCGGAGGTGTACGAGTCGCCGAGCGCCGCGTACGGCCCGGCGGGCACGGCGGACGGTGAGGGCACGGCGGTGGTGGCGGGTGCGGCCGTCGGGGAGGCGGCGCGCGACGGGGCGGGCGACGGCCGCGGACCGCCGGCGCAGCCGCTCAGCGCCAGCGGTCCGGCCAGGGCGGCGACCACCGCGGCTCGCCTGAGATCCACACCCATCACTCCCCCGGGGTCGGGCCGTCATCGTCAGCGACGGACGGCCCGTCCCCCGGGCGTCCTGGCCGCACAACGAGCCGGGGCCTGGATTCGATCCCGGCCCCGGCCACCACCTGCGGCAGCACCGATCAGCAGGCGCCGATCACTCGGCGCCGCGCTCGTGCTCGGCCAGGAACTCCTCGAAGCGCGCGCCCAGTTCGTCGGCCGAGGGCAGGTCGGCGCTCTGCGCCAGCAGGCTCTCCCGGTCCTCGGCGCCGGCCACCGCGTCGTACTGGCCCTCCATGCCCCGGATGGCGGAGCGCAGCTCGCCGTCGCCCTGGGTCAGCTGGTCCTCGATCTCGGCGTAGACCTCGTCCACCCGGGCCCGCAGCTCGCTGCCCGGCAGCACCAGGCCGGTGGCCGACTGGACGGCCTCCAGGATCACCACGGCGGCGGCCGGGTAGGCCGAGCGGGCGATGTAGTGCGGCACGTGCACCGCGAAGCCCAGCACGTCGTGGCCGGCCTCGCCGAGGCGGTACTCCAGCAGCGCCTGCGCGCTTCCCGGCACCTGGGCCTGCTCGAACCACTTCGGGTACCCCGGCGCCAGGTCGAGCCGGTTGCCGTGCGGGGTCACGCCCACCGGCCGGGTGTGCGGCACGCCCATCGGGATGCCGTGGAAGTCGACCGACAGCCGGATCTCGAACTCCTCGACCAGGCCCCGCACGGCCGCCGAGAAGAGCTCCCACTCGGTGTCCGGCTCGGGGCCGGTGAGCACCAGGAACGGCGCGCCGGTGGAGTCGTGCGCCAGCTGGAGCAGGATCTCCGGCGGGTCGTAGGCCGTCCAGGTCTCCTTGTCGAAGGTCATCGCGGGGCGGCGGGCCCGGTAGTCGACCAGCCGGTCGTGGTCGAACCTGGCGACCACCTGGGGGTGGCCCTGCTCCAGCAGGTGTGCCACGACCTGACCGCCGGCCTCGCCCGCGTCCATGAAGCCCTCGAAGTGGTACAGCAGTACCAGGCCGGTCTCGGCCTCCGCGGCTGCGTCGCGGGCGGCGGCCACCGCGGCCACGCCCAGCGGCTCCAGCTGGTACAGCTCCTTGGGATCACGCACGGTGCACCCAACCCCGTTCCGTCTCGTCGTCTCACCGGGCCGACCCTGCTGGGCCCGCCCACGGCGGAGTGGCCTGTCACGGCCCGGCCGCCTGCTTCAGTCCAGCGTGCCCGGAGCCGTCGGCATTCCCGCCGCGCCCGGTGTCTTCGCCCCGTCCCGGGAATCTTCTCACCTGTCCGGAAAACCGCTGGTAGGAGCCCCCGCCCCGGCTGCGGCCGGCCGGATCCGGGCGGGCGCCGCGGTTCGCGCGCCCCCGTTCGCGCGATGCGAGGTGACGCACCGCCCTCGGGCGGGTATCGTCCTCTCGCTGCCTCGCATCGTCGCGTCGTCGCCACGCCGTCCGTCACGTCGTGGGCCACGACCCGGTCCGGTGCTCGGCCAGCCACTCCTCCCGCACCTTGCCTTCACCTGGCCGCCTGCTTCCTTCGCGCTCTCGTTCCTCCTTCGGCCATCTCGCGGACGCACACTGTCCCCTCGCTCATCCCGCCGGTACGGTCCCGTCGACCCGATTCCGTTCCGGCACCGCGCTGCCCGCTTCCGGGCCGCCGGCACCGCCGTACGTCCGCGTTCCGGACGGCGCGGCGGCCGCGGCGGCAGTATCCGGGGCCGGGGCGAAAGACCACTGCCCTCGTGCCGTACCCCGGCGCGAACGGCCCCTCCGATCGCCGAAGGACCGAAGGATCCGTGCCCGTACCCGTCACCCTCTACGGCCGCACCGTGCGGCTGGAGCCCCTCGCCCTGCATCACGCCGCGGCCCTGGCCCAGGCCGGCGCCGAGGACCGTACGACCTACGCCTTCACCCCCGTTCCGCACGGCCTGGAAGCCGCCCGGGAGTACGTCTCACGTGCCCTGGCCGACCAGGCGGCGGGCCGGTCGCTGCCGTTCGCGACGGTGAACACCGCCGACGACCGGGTGGTCGGGTCGACCCGCTTCCTGGAACTGGACTACTGGCAGGGGCCGCTGGTCTGGCCGCCGACCCCCGGCGTGCCGCACGGTGACCCGCTGCTGGCCGTCCCGGACGCCGCCGAGATCGGCAACACCTGGCTCTCGCCGCGCGCCCAGGGCACCGGCATCAACACCGAGGCCAAGCTGCTGATGCTGCGGCACGCCTTCGAGACCTGGGGCGTGCGGCGGATCTCGCTGCGCGCGGACGCCCGCAACAGCCGCTCGCGCACCGCGATCGAGCGGCTGGGCGCGACCTGCGAAGGGGTCCGCCGGGCCCACTCGCGGGGTCTGGACGGCGAGGTCCGCAGCACCGCGTTCTACTCCATCCTGGACGAGGAGTGGGAGGCCGTCCGCGACATCATCGAGCTGCGGATCGCGGCCGCCACCTCGCCGAGCGCGCCGGATCCGGCCCTCAACCAGGAGTGTCTTAGACACGGCGGCCCACTGATCGCGGCCTGACCACGGCCCGACCCGCGATCCGGCGGCCGGTCCGACCCGACCGGGGCACCGGGCGGGTCGGACCGGCCGCACCGGCCGACGCTCAGGCGTCGGCCTCCCACTCCTGCGCGTCGTAGGGCGGCGCCCCGCCGGTCCGCTTGCGGGCCAGCTCGCGGGTCTCCTCGGGGAGCGCGTCCAGGTCGACCAGCCGGGGCAGCAGCTGAGCGTCCGTCATCAGCGCCCGGAAGCACAGCTCGACGGTCACCCGGTGCTCCGGGCGGTGCTCGACGGTGACCTCGTCCCCGGCCCGGATCACCCCGGGCTCGATGATCCGCAGGTAGGCGCCGGGCCGAGCGCCGTGCGCGAAGCGCTTGACCCAGCCGCGCTCGTCCAGCCAGCGGGCGAAGGTCGAGCAGGGGATGCGCGGCGAGGACACCTCCAGCAGCACCTGCCCCCCGATCCGCCAGCGCTCGCCGATCAGCGCGCCGTCCACGTCCAGGCCGGTGGTGGTCAGGTTCTCCCCGAAGCAGCCACCGGCCAGGTCGCGGCCGAGGTCGCGCTCCCAGTGGTCCAGGCTCTCCCGGGCGTAGGCGTAGACGGCCTGGTCGTCGCCGCCGTGGTTGCGGGTGTCGAAGATGCTGTCGCCGACCAGGCCGCCGCCCCGCGCGGCGCTCTTCGGCCCCGGGGGCCGGAGCTCCACCGGGTGGTCGACCGGGCGCTTGTCGATGCCGGTGGCCGTGGTCTCGGGCTTCGCCGGGTTCGGACGGGGGTGGGCGAGGTTGACGGAGAGCAGATGTGCCATGCCCGCAGCCTAGAACCGCGCGGGCGGCGGCAGGGTCCGGTCCCGGCCGGAATCACCCGGCCGGGACCGGACCGCGCTCACACCAGCGCCAGCAGCCGCGCCACCAGGGCCGGGCCCTCGCCGTCGTGGTGCCGGGGATGCGCCTCCACCACGGCCGACACCGGCCGCCAGCCGGCGCCCGGGCCGCCCGGCAGCGGCTCGATCCGGATCTCGGCCAGCCCGGGCCCGGCGCCGCGGTGCACATGGAGCACGCCCTCGGCGGTGTACGTGGCCAGCAGGCCACCCGCGGCCCCGGGGCGCGGCCCGGACCGGATCCGCTGCCACCGCTCCTCGCTCCAGCGCACCGGGGGGACCGGCGCGGGGCGGGGCAGCAGGATCGGCCGCAGCGACGGCTGCGCCACCGCGACGCCGCCGGGGGCCGGGGTGGCCCAGGCGGGCAGTGCTTCGCGGGCCGCCAGCCAGGCGGCCGGGATGCCCTCGGTGCCGGTGCGGGCGGCGACCACCCCGCCGACGATCGCGGCGGTGGTGTCCACGTCGCCGCCCGCGGCGATGGTCTCCCAGATCGCGGTCGGGTAGTCGGTGAGGTGCCGCGCCGCAACCCAGAGCGCGAACGGGACGGTGTCGGCGGCGCTCACCCGGCTGCCGTTGCCCAGGGCCCGGGCGGCGTCCAGGGTGCCGGCGCCGGTCAGCCGCAGCGCCTCGGCGAGGCCCCGGCGGACGGCGCCCGGCGGGGTGAGGGCGGCCACGGCGGCCAGGAAGCGGTCGGGCGAGGTCGGTTCGGTGCGGGCCCGGACGGCGTAGGCGGCGGCCACCGCGACGGCGATCGCACCGTCGACGGCCTGCGGGTGGGAGTGCGTGATCACGGCGGTGTCGGCGGCCGGCCGGACCACCCCCGCCGGGTCCGCCGCGTGCGCCGCACCGAGCGGGGCGACCCGCATCGCGGCGCCGTTGCCGTACGAGCCCTGCCCGTCGAACAGCTCGGCCGCCAGCCGGGTGGCGTCGCCGCCCTCCCGGACCAGCCGCAGCAGGCGGCCCGCCGCCGGGCCGTAGCCGCGGTCGAAGTCGTGGCGGCGGGCGAAGGAGTGGGTGAGGTCGAAGGTGTCGATGGCGCCGCGTTCGGCCTGTGCCGCGTGCACCGAGCAGGCCATCTCGGTGTCATCGGTCCACGGCCAGACCCCGGGCGGGGCCTGACGGCGGTCCAGCCGGTCGTGGTTGTCGGGGAGGAAGAACTGGGCGCCGAGCGCGTCGCCGACCGAGAGGCCGTGCAGGGAGTCGAGGGCGGGAGGAGTGGTGGATGTCATCGAGGAGCGATCCTCCCACCCACCGGCGTCAGCGGCCGAGGAATTCCGTGACGGTCCGGACGAAGGCGTCCGGGTCGTCCAGCCAGGGGTAGTGGCCGCCGCCGGGCTGGGTGCGGTGGACGCCCTGGGGGAAGGCCTCGGCGAACTCCGCGGCGCGGCGCGGGGTCGGTCCGCCGTCGAGCTCGCCGGAGAGCACCAGGACGGGTGCCTTGAGTCCGGCCAGGCCCGCCCGGGTGGCGGCCGGGTCGAAGGCGCCGGGCGCCCGGAACAGCGGTGCGGCCTCCAGGTTGCGCTGCTCAGGGGCGGCGGCGGCGTGGGCCTGGGCCGCCGCGTCCCAGCGGCCGTAGTAGAGCGGCTGGAGGGCGGCCCACTCCTCCGCGGTGGGGGTGCCGACCAGGGCCGTCTCCAGGGCGGCCAGCGCGGCCGGGCCCCAGGACGGGTTGCCGCGCCGGCGGACGGACTCCCGCAGGTCCTCGGGGTCGGCGTCGAGCCCCACCACCGCGGTGGCCGGGGTGATCAGCGCGAGCCGGCCGAGCCGTTCCGGGTGCTCGGCGGCGTAGCGGGTGGCCAGGCCTGCTCCGGCCGAGTGCGCGAGCAGGTCGATCCGCTCCAGGCCGAGGTGCGCGCGCAGCGCCTCGACGTCGGCGACCTGCCGGTCGCAGCGGTAGCCGGCCGGGTCGGCCGAGTGCCCGGAGCGCCCGGTGCCGCGCAGGTCGAGCAGCACCAGGGTGCGGTGCGCGGCGAGGCCGCCGAGGTCGCCCAGGTACGCGGCGGCGCGCATCGGGCCGCCGGGCAGGCAGATCAGCGGCTCGCCACGGCCGATCCGGCGGTAGGCGAGGGTGGTGCCGTCAGGGGCGGTGAAGGTGGGCATGGCCATGATCCTCGCGACCGGGGAGGCCGGGCGCAAGGAGGCCCGGCCAGTGCCGGGCGCGCCGCGTCCGCCGCCCGGCGCGTCAGCACCTGGGGTCGATCTCCTGGAAGGACCCGTAGTGGTCCGCGGTCCAGTACCGTTCCCCCGCCGCGCCGGTGATCACCCGGCGGGCGCCCCGGTCCACCGAACCCGGGGTGGTCACCGTGTACTCGTGGTAGTAGCCGCCGCGCTGCCGGGGCAGCCGCTTCTCCCGGTTCTCGAACACCACGCCGTCCGAGCGGTACGGGTACGGGCCGCCGGCGGCGATCAGCGCCAGCGTGTCGGCGGCCTGCTGCGGGAGCCGGGAGCGGCAGACGTCGGCCAGGGCCGAGCTGCTCGGCACCCACGCGCCGGCGGACCGGGTGGCCGAGGCAGCAGGCTCCGACGGACCGGGACCGGATCCGCAGCCGGCCAGGGCAGCCACGGCGCACAGGGCGAGGAGCAGGGCGGGGAGCAGGCGGCTGCGCATCCGCCCAGCTTGCCCCGGCGCCGGCCCGGCCGGGGCCGAAAACGCCGCCGGGGCGGGCCCGGACGCCATTGTCCGTGCCCGCCCCGACTGCTCACGTACGGCGGCTCTCCTGCGCCGAGCTCCGCCGTACGCCCCTCCCCGTCGGAGGGGGTGCGGTCAGCGATGGGACCACGCCTTCGGGGGGATGACCCTCCCCGTCAGCGCGAGTCGCTGCCCGCCGTCTCAAGGGCGGCGCGGCCTGCCTCCAGGCGCGCCACCGGGATCCGGAAGGGGGAGCAGGACACGTAGTCGAGCCCCACCTCGTGGAAGAAGTGCACCGAGTCCGGGTCACCGCCGTGCTCGCCGCAGACCCCGAGCTTGAGGTCCGGGCGGGTGGCCCGGCCGGCCTCGGCCGCCAGCTTGACCAGCGCGCCGACGCCGTCCCGGTCGATGGTCTCGAACGGGCTGACGCCGAAGATGCCCTTCTCCAGGTAGGCCGTGAAGAACGAGGCCTCCACGTCGTCCCGGGAGAAGCCCCAGACGGTCTGGGTCAGGTCGTTGGTGCCGAAGGAGAAGAACTCCGCGGCCTCCGCGATCTGACCCGCGGTCACCGCGGCGCGCGGCAACTCGATCATGGTGCCCAGCTTGATGTCCAGCGACACCCCGGTCGAGGAGATCACCTCGGCCAGCACCCGCTCGCACTCGTCGCGGACCAGCTCCAGTTCCTGGACGGTGCCGACCAGCGGGATCATCACCTCGGGGCGCGGGTCGCCACCGGCCAGCTTGCGCTCGGCCGCGGCCTCCGCGATCGCCCGGACCTGCATCCCGAACAGGCCGGGGATGACCAGGCCGAGGCGTACGCCGCGCAGGCCCAGCATCGGGTTCTGCTCGTGCAGCTTGTGCACGGCCTGGAGCAGCCGGAGGTCGTTCTCGTTCGGGTCCTTGCGGGCCTCGGCGAGCGCGACGCGCACCGAGAGCTCGGTGATGTCGGGGAGGAACTCGTGCAGCGGCGGGTCGAGCAGCCGGACGGTGACCGGCAGTCCGTCCATCGACTGGAACAGCTCGATGAAGTCGCCCTTCTGCAGCGGCAGCAGCGAGCTGAGCGCCGTCTCACGGTCCTTGTCGTTGTCGGCCAGGATCAGGTGCTCCACCTCCTTGCGCCGCTCCTCGCCGAGGAACATGTGCTCGGTGCGGCACAGGCCGATGCCCTGGGCGCCGTAGCGGCGGGCGCGGTTGGCGTCCTCGGCGTTGTCCGCGTTGGCGCGCACCGCGAGCCGGCGGCGCACGTCGGCGTGCGACATCAGCCGGTGCACGGCCTGGACCAGGCCACCCTGGACGTCGGCGCCGGCGTGCAGGGTGCCCTCGAAGTACTCGACCACCGGGGACGGCAGGACCGGGACCTCGCCCAGGTAGACCTTGCCGTTCGCGCCGTCGATGGAGACCACGTCGCCCTCGTGGACGATCTGGCCGTCGGAGGTGGTGAACTTGCGGTTCTTGGTGTCCACCTCCAGCTCCTCGGCGCCGCAGACACAGGTCTTGCCCATGCCGCGGGCGACCACGGCCGCGTGCGAGGTCTTGCCGCCGCGCGAGGTCAGGATGCCCTCGGCCGCGATCATGCCTTCCAGGTCGTCCGGGTTGGTCTCCCGGCGGACCAGGATCACCCGCTCGCCCGAGCGGGACCACTTGACGGCGGTGTAGGAGTCGAAGACCACCCGGCCGACCGCGGCGCCCGGCGAGGCGGCGATGCCCCAGGCGACCGGCTTGGTCTCGGCGGTCGGCGCGAAGCGCGGGAACATCAGCTGGGCCAGCTGGCCGCCGGTGACCCGGTGCAGCGCCTCGTCCAGGTCGATCAGGCCCTGGTCGACCAGCTGGACGGCGATCCGGAAGGCGGCCGCGGCGGTGCGCTTGCCGATCCGGGTCTGCAGCATCCAGAGCTTGCCGCGCTCGATGGTGAACTCGATGTCGCACAGGTCGCGGTAGTGCGTCTCGAGGGTCTGCATGATCGTCATCAGCTCGTCGTACGACTTCTTGTCGAGCTGCTCCAGGTCGGCGAGCTGGAGGGTGTTGCGGATGCCGGCGACGACGTCCTCGCCCTGGGCGTTCTGCAGGTAGTCGCCGTAGACGCCCTGGGTGCCCGTGGAGGGGTCACGGGTGAACGCGACGCCGGTGCCGGAGTCCTCGCCGAGGTTGCCGAACACCATCGAGCAGATGTTGACGGCGGTGCCCAGGTCGTTCGGGATGCGCTCCTGGCGGCGGTACAGCCGGGCGCGGTCGCCGTTCCAGGAGTGGAAGACGGCGTGGATGGCGAGGTCGAGCTGCTCGCGGGGCTCCTGCGGGAACGCCCGGCCGGTCTCCCGGAGCACGATCTGCTTGAAGGTCTCGACCAGGGCCTTGAGGTCCTCGGCGGTGAGGTCGAGGTCGTTGACGGTGCCCTTGGCGTGCTTGAGCTCGTCCAGCGCGTCCTCGAACAGCTCGCCCTCGACGCCCAGCACGGTCTTGCCGAACATCTGGACCAGGCGGCGGTAGGAGTCCCAGGCGAAGCGCTCGTTGCCGGACTGGGCGACCAGGCCGATCACCGAGGTGTCGGAGAGCCCGATGTTGAGGACGGTGTCCATCATGCCGGGCATGGAGAACTTGGCACCGGAGCGGACGGACACCAGCAGCGGGTTGTCGGCCTGGCCGAGCTGCTTGCCCATCTCGGCCTCGAGGGCCACCAGGTGCTGGCTGATCTCCTCGTTGAGCGAGCCCGGCTCGCTGCCGGTCTCCAGGAAGACCTTGCAGGCCTCGGTGGTGATGGTGAACCCCGGAGGGACGGGGAGGCCCAGGTTGGTCATCTCGGCGAGGTTCGCACCCTTCCCGCCAAGAAGGTCCTTGAGGTCCTTGTTTCCTTCGGTGAAGGAGTAAACAAACTTCTGCTGAGACGGCACGGGTCGGTCTCCTCGCACACGGTGGCCCTGACGCCGCAGAACATACCCATTTCGAAGGTGGTGTCGCGCCCCCGACATGACGTACGCGCCTCGGAATGCTCAGCGACCCGACAGATCGAATGCCCGTCAGGGCGTTTACCTCTGTTGGTGAAATCGTCCGGCTGACGCTAGCGATCGTTCAAGTGTTGAACACAACGAAACCTGAAGATCACACGAACCGGACAGAGCGTAGTGGCCTGTGGACAGTCGCGTTGCATCGGCTTGATTTCCTGCAACCAGCCGCACCGATCCGCCGCAGAGCCCCTTCGGGAAGCGATTCACACCCGCTCACCCCGGCGGAGACACCTGACCGAGCGTCAACGGCCACGATATGTGGCAAGCGTCACGGGCGCATCTCAGCCGACGGGCGTAGCGAACCTGCGCCATTCATGGCATTGCGTGAGCATCCAAGCGCACAATGTGAGCGAAATCTGCCTTAAAGGAGCCCTCTTGGCCAGGTTGTCCAAGAGGGCTGGGCCGAGGCGGCCTGCGCGCCACCTCGGCCATTTTCGACGTCTTGTAGTGCTCAGCCGCCGGAGGTGTCCAGTTCGGCGTCCACGCCGGGCAGGGCGCAGTCGTACGGATCGTCCAACCAGCCTTCGGGGAGGACAACACGATTGTTGCCACTCGTCCGCCCGCGCGGGCCGTCGGCGCCGGCCGGCCACAGTTGTGCCTGGTCAACCTGGTCGAGCGTGCCACTGAGCTCGGCCAGCGAGCTGGCGTTGGCCAGCCGCACCCGCAGCTCGGAGCCGACCGAGAAACCCTTGGTGTACCAGGCCACGTGCTTTCGGAAGTCGACCACACCGCGGGCCTCGTCCCCCATCCACTCACCGAGCAGCTGGGCGTGCCGGACCATCGAGCGGGCCACGTCCGCGAAGGCCGGGCGGGCCTGGTCGCGGGCGCCCTCGAAGATCGACACCAGGTCCTTGAACAGCCACGGCCGGCCCAGGCAGCCGCGGCCGACCACCACGCCGTCGCAGCCGGTCTCCCGCATCATCCGGACGGCGTCGCCGGCCGACCAGATGTCGCCGTTGCCGAGCACCGGGATGCCGGCGGGGACGGCCTCGCGCAGCCGGGCGATCGCCGACCAGTCGGCGGTGCCGCCGTAGTGCTGGGCGGCCGTGCGGCCGTGCAGGGCGATCGCCGAGACCCCCTCCTCGGCACCGATCCGGCCGGCGTCCAGGTAGGTGAGGTGGGTGTCGTCGATGCCCTTGCGCATCTTCATGGTCACCGGCAGGCCGCCGGCGCCCGCCACCGCCTCGCGCAGGATCTCCCGGAGCAGGTTGCGCTTGTACGGCAGCGCGGAGCCGCCACCCTTGCGGGTCACCTTGGGGACGGGGCAGCCGAAGTTGAGGTCGATGTGGTCGGCCAGGCCCTCGTCCGCGATCATGCGGGCGGCCTTGCCGACGGTCACCGGGTCCACGCCGTAGAGCTGGATCGACCGGGGCTTCTCGCTCGGGTCGAAGTGGATCAGCTGCATGGTCTTCGCGTTGCGCTCCACCAAGGCCCGAGTGGTGATCATCTCAGACACGAACAGGCCCCGGCCACCGCTCTGCTCGCGGCACAGGGTGCGGAACGGCGCGTTGGTGATCCCCGCCATCGGGGCCAGCACGACGGGGGGCCAGACCTGCATCGGGCCGATGTTCAGCGGCGCGAACTCGGTGGCGGCCGGGGCGGGGTCGGGCGTGGTGGTCATGCGCGGCAAGTCCTCAGGGGGAGGGGTTCGAGACTCTCCATTGTCCCCCACCCGCGGATCGGCCCGGCCGGACCGGCCGGCTCACCGTCCGGGGGCCTGCTCCGGGGCCTGCTCCCGGCCCGCGCCGGGGCCCGCCCCGGCCACCCGCGCCAGCCGCTCCCGGGTCTCCTCGTCCTGCGGGGTGTAGGCCACCAGCCGGGTGCCGGAGCGCGGCCCGAGCCACAGGTTGGTGTACTCGAACCGCAGCAGCCCGAGGTCGGGCACGAGGAACCGCTTGAGCCCGTTGGTGGTGGCGTCCACCTCGTGCCGCCGCCAGGCCGCCTCGAACGCGGGCGAGGTCTGCGACAGCCGGTTCAGCAGGGTCTTCCATCCCGGGTCGGCGGCGTGGTCGGCCATCGACGCGCGGAACCGGGCGACCACGCTCAGCCGGGCGGCCTCGACGTCCAGCAGCCGGCTGGCGAACGGGGTGTCGGTGAAGATCATCCAGAGCAGGTTGCGGTCCTCGTACGGCACCTGGTCGAGGTCACCGGCCAGGACCGTGTACCCGCGGTTGTGCGCCAGCACGTCGTAGCGGCTGCTCAGCACGGCGGCCGGCAGCGGGTCGAACTGGTCCAGCACCGCGCGGACGGCCGCGGAGACCGTGTGGCACTCGGCCTTCGGGACCGGGTCCTCGGCGCCCGCCAGCGTGAACAGGTGCGCCCGCTCGGTCGGGTCCAGGCGCAGCGCGCGGGCCACCGAGTCCAGCACCTGGACCGACACCTGGATGGCCCTGCCCTGCTCCAGCCACGTGTACCAGGTGACGCCGACCGCGGCGAGCTGGGCCACCTCCTCCCGGCGCAGCCCCGGGGTGCGCCGCCGCCCGTAGCCGGGCAGGCCGACCTGCTCGGGCGAGACCCGCTCGCGGCGGCTGCGCAGGAAGGCGGCCAGCTCATGGCGGCGGGCGTCGGCGGGAGCAGCGGCGCGCAGGCCCGCGGCAGCGGTCGGGGAGTGGCTCATGGGGCCAGCATGCACCCGGGGGGAGGCGGGTGCCAGGTACTTCTGATACCAGGATGAACAGCATCTGGTACCAGGTTCCGGCCGGGTGGATCGTCGTACCCGTGACTCAGCAACTCTCCCTGCCGCAGACCCGCCCCGCCGTCCGCCCGCCGGTGCCGCCCGCCCTCGGCGCGGCCGGCCTGGCCACCGTCCTGCTCGGTGCCTTCCTGCCGATGCTCGACTTCTTCGTCGTCAATGTCGCCCTGCCCACCATCGATCACGACCTCTCCGCCGGCCCTGCCGTACTGGAGCTGGTGGCCGCCGGGTACGGGATCGCCTTCGCGGTGCTGCTGGTGCTCGGCGGGCGGCTCGGCGACCTGGCCGGCCGGCGCCGGCTGTTCGTCGCCGGGGCGGTGGCCTTCGCCGTCACCTCGCTGGCCTGCGGTCTGGCACCGACCGCGGGCACCCTGGTGGCCGCCCGGGTGGCCCAGGGTGCCTCGGCCGCCCTGCTGGTGCCCCAGGTGCTCGCCACCATCACCGCCGCCACCGAGGGCCACCGACGGGGCCGGGCGCTCGGCGCGTACGGCGCCGTCGGCGGGATCTCGGTGGTGATCGGTCAGGTGCTCGGCGGTGTGCTGGTCTCCGCGGACCTGTGGGGCACCGGCTGGCGGGCGGTCTTCCTGCTGAACGTCCCGTTCGCGCTGGCCACCGCCGTCCTGGCGGTCCGGTGGGTGCCGGAGACCCGCGCGCCCCGGGCGACCGGCGTCGACCTGCCCGGCACCGCGCTGCTGACGGCCACCCTGCTGGCCCTGTTCGTGCCGCTGATGGAGGGCCGGGCGCTCGGCTGGCCGCTGTGGACCTGGCTGCTGCTGGCCGCCTCGCCGCTGTCGGCCGCCGCCTTCCTCCTGGTGGAGCGGCGCGCGGAGCGGGCCGGGCGGGTGCCACTGGTGCCGCTGTCGCTGGTGCGGCTGCCCGGGATGCGGCGCGGCCTGGGGATCGCGCTGCCCTTCTTCACCGGCTTCGGCGGCTTCATGTTCGTGATCGCGATCCTGCTCCAGCAGGGCCTCCACCAGGGGCCGGTGGCGGCGGGCGGGGCGCTGGTCCCGATGGCGGTCGGCTACTTCGCGGCCTCACTGGCCGGGCCCCGGCTGGTGGGCAGGTTCGGCAGCCGGGTGATCACGGTGGGCGCCGCGGTGCAGGGCCTCGGCCTGGCCACGCTGATCGGTGCCGCGTCGGCCGGCGGCGAGCTGTCGGTGGTGCGGATGCTGCCCGGCATCGCCCTGGCGGGCATCGGGCAGGGGCTGATCGGGATGCCGCTGTTCCGGGTGGTGCTCTCCCAGGTGCCGCCGGAGCTGGCGGGGGTGGGCAGCGGGGTGCTGGCGACCACCCAGCAGTCCAGCCTGGCCTTCGGGGTGGCGACCCTCGGGACGCTCTTTCTCGCTCTCGCCCCCGCGTCGGGGATGGCCCACGCGCTGGCGGTCGTGCTCACCGTGCAGCTGGCCGGGGCCGTGGTGGTCGCCGTGCTGAGCACCCGGCTGCCGCGGTCGATCGGCTGACCTGCGGTCGATCCTGACCTGCGGTCGGTCCTGAGCTGCGGGTGACCGGGGCGGACGGCGGGGCGCAGCGGCCCGGGAAGCAGCGGCCCGGAAATCGGCGGGACCGCCGTCGGTGGCGGGTGGCAGGATGACGGGATGACGACCGTGCACCCCTCCTCCCCCACCGACGCCCGCAGCCGCGAGGAGCTCGCCGCGCTGGTGCACGCCGGTGCGCGGCCCAAGTACCTGCTCTTCTGGGGCCACCGGCCGGAGCGGGACGGCAGCGTCGGCGCCGGTTCGCTGAGCCAGTGGTGGCCGGCCGGCTTCACCGTCGACGGGGTGCACTACCCGACCGCCGAGCACTGGATGATGGCCGGCAAGGCCCGGCTGTTCGGGGACGAGGAGATCGTGCCGCGGATCCTGGCGGCCCGTACGCCCGCCGAGGCCAAGAAGCTGGGGCGGCTGGTGCGGGGCTTCGAGGAACCGCGCTGGGCGGCCGAGCGGTTCGACCTGGTGGTGCGGGGCAACGTCGCCAAGTTCGGCGCCGGCGAGGAGCTGCGCCGCTACCTGCTGGGCACCTCGGGCCGGGTGCTGGTGGAGGCCAGCCCGCTGGACCGGCTCTGGGGGATCGGTCTGGCGGCCGACGCGGAGGGGGCCGCCGATCCGCTGCGGTGGCGCGGGCTCAATCTGCTCGGCTTCGCCCTGATGGAGGCCCGGGCCCGGCTCGCCGGCTGACCGCGGCACCGCCCACCCACCCGCTCCCGCGCCCACCTGGGGATTCGCCAGCGACCAACCCCGGCAGGCCAGTTGATCCACTTCCAGCCGTAAGAACACCGACTCCTGGCCGTAACACGCCTGCCGTATCGGCGGGTCAGGATGGCGGCAGGCATGGCCCGGGGGCGGGGCAGGAGTCCTCCGGGCGGAGAGGTCGGGTCCGACACGATGACAGTCCAGGAGCTGGGCCCCACGGCGGCGGAGGTCGAGGCGGTGCGGGCCGAGCTCGACGAGCTGCTGCGCGCCCGGCAGTATGCGGCGCTGCGCGAGCGGAGGCTGGCCGAGGCCGTCCGAAGCACCCCGCCACCGGCCGCCGATCTGCTTCGACAGCTGGACCAGGCGCGGCAGTTGCGCGAGGATCTGAGCGATCGGTGTCGGCAGCGGCACGACCGGCTGCGGCTGCTGGCCGAGCAGGGCCGGCCGGCCGATCCGCCCCCGAGCAGGCCCACCGGCGCCAGGTTCGCCGGCACCTACCAGCAGGAGGCGCAGGCGGTGCCGCCGCCGGCGGTGGCCGCACCGCCTGCGCCGATCCGCGGGGCCCGGTTCAGCGGGGTCCAGGCCGCCACCCCCGAGCCCGCGCCCGTACCCGAGCCCGAGCCCGAGCCCGCGGCAACCGCGCCCACCCCGGCTCCAGCCGAGCCGGGCGCCGGCCCGCGCGCCCGCAGCACCGAGGAGCTGGCCGCCCTGGCCGGGCTGATCACCGATCTGCACCGCAGGGGATCCGGCACCGAGTCCGCGGCGCTGACCGCCCGGGCCGCGCTCGCCCTGGCGCCTTCGGACGTGGTCCGGCTGGCGGACCGGCTGCACGCGGCCGGGCCGCCCGGGGCCGCCGGCTACCTGGCCAGGGCCACCGCGGGCGGGCCGGCCGGGCAGGCCGTGGGCACCCTGGCCGGGCTCCGGGAGGCCGGACTGGTGGAGGAGGCCGCGGAGCTGTTCCACCTGCTGCGGGCGGCGCCGGCCACCCGGCTGCCGGAGCTGCTGGCCGCCCTGGAGCAGGCCGGGCAGACCGCCGACGGGCAGACCCTGCTGTGGGAGTGGGGATCCGCGTCGACCGTCGAACTCGCCAGGCTCGCCGAGCAGTTGTCCGACGCGGGCCGGGTCGGGGACAGCCGGGCGCTGCTGCGGCAGGCGGCCGGGCGGCCGATCGCCGAGGTGGCCGAGGTGTGCCTGGAGCTGGCCGGCGGGCTGGCGGTGGAGCTGGTCGGCGAGGTGGTCCGGCTGCGCTCGGCCACCGGGCTGGGCGAGTTCGGCCGGGCCGTGCGGCAGCACCCCGCGCTGTACGAGGCGTTGCTCGCCGCGGTCGCGCTGCTGGACGAGGGCGGGGCCCGCACCGCGCTGGCCGCGCTGCGCACCGCCGGGCTGCCGACCGGGCCGGCCGACCGGAGCCCGGGCCGCCGCCGCTCCCGGGGGCGCGGCTGAGCGGCCGGGCGTCGCCGGGACGCCGGACGGCCCCCACCGCACGGGGCGGTGGGGGCCGTCCGAAGGAGGTGCCCGGCTCAGCAGCCGATCAGGCGCGCCCCGAGGTAGGACTTCACCTGGTCGAGCGACACGCGCTCCTGCGCCATGGTGTCGCGCTCGCGGATGGTGACCGCGTTGTCCTCGAGGGTGTCGAAGTCGACCGTGACGCAGAACGGCGTACCGATCTCGTCCTGGCGGCGGTAGCGCTTGCCGATCGCACCGGCGTCGTCGAACTCGACGTTCCACGCCGTGCGCAGGTCGGCGGCCAGGCCGCGGGCCTTCGGCGAGAGGTCGGCGTTGCGCGACAGCGGCAGCACCGCGACCTTGACCGGGGCGAGCCGAGGGTCGAGCCGCATGCCGACGCGCTTCTCCATGACGCCCTTGGCGTTGGGCGCCTCGTCCTCGAAGTAGGCGTCGATCAGGAAGGCCAGCATCGCGCGGTTGAGGCCGGCGGCCGGCTCGATGACGTACGGGAAGTACCGCTCGCCGGACTCCTGGTCGAAGTACCGGAGGTCCTTGCCGGAGGCCTCGCTGTGCACCGTGAGGTCGTAGTCGGTGCGGTTGGCGATGCCCTCCAGCTCGGAGAACTCGGTGCCGCCGAAGTTGAAGCGGTACTCGATGTCCACGGTGCGCTTGGCGTAGTGCGAGAGCTTCTCCTTCGGGTGCTCGAAGAAGCGCATGTTCTCGGTCCGCAGGCCGAGGTCGACGTACCAGTCCCAGCGCTGCTGGAGCCAGTACTCGTGCCACTGGTCGTCCTCGCCCGGCTTGACGAAGAACTCCATCTCCATCTGCTCGAACTCGCGGGTGCGGAAGATGAAGTTGCCGGGGGTGATCTCGTTGCGGAAGCTCTTGCCGGTCTGGGCGATGCCGAACGGCGGCTTGCGGCGCGAGGTGGTCTGGACGGCGCTGAAGTTGGTGAAGATGCCCTGCGCGGTCTCCGGGCGCAGGTAGGCCAGGCCGCCCGCGTCCTCGGTGACGCCCAGGTGCGTCTTCAGCATGCCCGAGAACTCCTTGGGCTCCGTGAAGGCGCCCTTGTTGCCGCAGTTCGGGCAGTTGATGTCGGCGAGGCCGTTGGCCGGCAGCCGGTTGTGCTTGGCCTCGTACGCCTCTTCCAGGTGGTCGGCGCGGAAGCGCTTGTGACAGGAGAGGCACTCGGTCAGCGGGTCGTTGAACGTCGCCACGTGGCCGGAGGCCTCCCAGACCTCGCGGGCCAGGATCACCGAGGAGTCGAGACCGACGACGTCCTCGCGAGCGTGGACCATCGTCCGCCACCACTGGCGCTTGATGTTCTCCTTGAGCTCGACACCCAGCGGTCCGTAGTCCCAGGCGGCGCGCGTGCCTCCGTAGATCTCGCTGCAGGGATAGACGAAGCCACGGCGCTTGCTCAGGCTGACGATGGTGTCGATCTTGTCGGCGGCCACAGTGCTCTCTTCAGTACGACGGCACGGTCAAGGCGCGGCTGGTTGCACGCACCCGAATACCCCAGGCTACCGGGCAGGCGGGCCCTGCTGTCACACCGGTTTCGCCGCGCGCCCGGCGCGCCCGCCGCCGCCCGGGCCCCCACCGGACGCCGACCTCGCACAATCGTTCCCCACGATCAGCCAATCGGGTGAGTTGACAATCATTTCCAACCAAGATGAGAATGGTTGTCATGACGAACCGACGCACCTCGATAGCCTTCGCCGTCACCGCAGCCGTCGGCGCCCTGCTGCTCTCCGCCTGCGGCGGCAGCTCCAGCGCCGCCAGCGGTGACGGTCGCCTGAAGGTGGTGGCGTCGTTCTACCCGATGGAGTTCCTCGCCGAGCAGATCGGCGGCGACCACGTCCACGTCACCGGCCTCACCGCTCCCGGGGTCGAACCGCACGACCTGGAGCTCAAGGCCAAGCAGGTCGGCGCGGTGCAGAGCGCCGACGCCGTGGTCTACCTCAAGGGCCTGCAGCCGAGCGTCGACAAGGCGGTCGCGGCCTCCCACTCCAAGCACGTGGTCGACGCCACCGCGGCCTCCCCGCTGGTCGACCACCACCTCGACGAGGGCGGCGAGCAAGGCGGCGAGGAGGGCCACCCGCACGGCGGCGCGGCCGGCGACCCGCACATCTGGCTCGACCCCACCCGGTACGCGGCGGTCGCCAGGAGCGTCGGCGCCGAGTTCGCCAAGGCCGACCCGGCCCACGCCGCGGACTACCGGCACAACACCGACGAGATGCTGGCCCGGCTGGCCGCCCTGGACACCGAGTTCCAGGACGGTCTGAAGAACACCAAGGGCAAGACCTTCGTCACCAGCCACGCCGCCTTCGGCTACCTCGCCGACCACTACGGTCTGGAGCAGGTCGCGATCAACGGCGTCGACCCGGAGGCCGAGCCCACCCCGGCCCGGCTCTCCACCATCCAGAAGGCCGCCCGGGAGCACGGCGTCACCACCGTCTTCTTCGAGACCCTGGTCGACCCGCGGCTGGCCGAGACGGTCGCCAAGGACCTGGGCCTGCGGACCGCCGTGCTCGACCCGATCGAGGGCGTCAAGGACCCGGCGACCGCCGACTACTTCTCGGTCATGAAGCAGAACCTCGCCAACCTGCAGGCCGCGCTCGGCGCCACCAGCTGAGGGGACACCCACCCATGAGCACCGTCATCTCCGAAGCGGTCGGCTCCGGCCCGGCGCGGCACCCCGGCGAGGGTGCCGCGCCCGCGGCCGTCCGACTCACCGACGCCACCGCCGCACTCGGCGGGCGACCCGTCCTGCGCGGCATCGACCTCTCGGTCCAGCAGGGCGAGGTGGTCGCCCTGCTCGGCGCCAACGGCTCCGGCAAGTCGACCACCGTCAAGGCCGTGATCGGCGCCGTCCCGCTCCAGCGCGGCAGCCTGGAGCTGTTCGGCACCCCGTACGGCAGGTTCCGGGCCTGGCAGCGGATCGGCTACGTGCCGCAGCGCACCACCGCCGCCGGCGGCGTGCCCGCCACCGTCCGCGAGGTGGTCTCCACCGGCCGGCTGCCGCAGCACCGGCTGCTGCCGTTCCGCCGCCGGGACCGCGCGGCGGTGGACCGGGCCCTGGCCGCCGTCGGCATGCTGGAGCGCGCCTCGGACGGCGTCGCCGGGCTCTCCGGCGGCCAGCACCAGCGGGTGCTGATCGCCCGCGCGCTGGTCGGCGAGCCCGACCTGCTGATCATGGACGAGCCGATGGCCGGGGTGGACCTGGACAGCCAGCAGGTGCTGGCCGACACCCTGCGCAGCGAGGTGGCCCGCGGCACCGCCGTCCTGCTGGTCCTGCACGAACTCGGGCCGCTGGAGCCGCTGATCGACCGGGCCGTGGTGCTCCGGGACGGCTGCGTGGCGCACGACGGACCGCCGCCGCGCGGGGTCGGCCAGCACGCGCTGCCCGGCCACGACCACGTGCACCCGCACGCCGACGACCACCACCTGAGCACCCCGGGGCTGCTGTCATGATCGAGATGCTCCAGTTCGACTTCATGCAGCGGGCGTTGATCGCCGCCGTCCTGGTCGGGGTGACCGCCCCGTCGGTCGGCATCTACCTGGTGCAGCGCCGGCAGGCGCTGATGGGCGACGGCATCGGGCACGTCGCGCTCACCGGCGTCGGCCTCGGCTTCGTCTTCCAGACCAGCCCGGTGTGGATGGCGGTACTGGTCTGCGTGCTCGGCGCGATCGTCATGGAGCTGGTCCGCTCGCGCGGCAACCAGCGCGGCGACATCGCCCTCGCGATGCTCTTCTACGGCGGCATGGCCTGCGGCAAGCTGCTGGTCAGCCTGAGCCCGCAGGCCGGCAGCAGCAGCCTGGAGAGCTACCTCTGGGGCTCCATCCTGACCGTCTCGGCGAGCGACCTGTGGGTGATCGGCGGCCTGGCCGCGGTGGTCGTGGCCGTCACCGTGGGCCTGCGCCGGCAGCTGTTCGCGGTCTGCCAGGACGAGGAGTTCGCCCGGGTCACCGGCATCCCGGTGCGGGTGCTCAACCTGCTGCTCGCCGTCACCGCCGCGGTCACCGTCACGGTGGCCATGCGGGTGGTCGGCCTGCTGCTGGTCAGCGCGCTGATGGTGGTCCCGGTGGCGGCCGCCCAGCAGCTCACCCGGTCCTTCGCCGCCACCCAGGCCGCCGCCGTGGGGCTCGGCATCGGCGTGGCGGTGCTCGGGGTGGCCGGCTCGTACCAGGCCGACGTGCCGTCAGGCCCGGCCATCGTGCTGCTCGCCATCGCGGCCTTCGCGGTGTTCAGCGCCGTCGCCGCACCGCTGGCCCGGCGCCGGCACCGGGCCCAGCCGTCCGGCGCTCCCGCGGTGTGCGACGTGGTGCTGCCCGGGCAGGATGACGGGAGCCGCACGGGCGCCCCGCTCTCCGGTACGGGGCTGGCACAATGAGGTGCGACAGCACCCGACCACCAGGAGGACTCACGGTGACCACCGCAGGCCCGTCGCCGCGCGCGCGATCGACTCGGCAGCGAGCCGCCGTCTCGGCGGTCCTGGACGAGATCGAGGACTTCCGCAGCGCGCAGGAGCTGCACGACCTGCTCAAGCACCGGGGTGACTCGGTGGGGCTGACCACCGTCTACCGCACCCTCCAGTCGCTGGCCGACGCCGGCGAGGTGGACGTGCTGCGCACCGCGGACGGCGAGGCCGTCTACCGCCGGTGCAGCAGCGGGCACCACCACCACCTGGTCTGCCGCAGCTGCGGTGCCACGGTCGAGGTGGAGGGGCCCGCCGTGGAGCGGTGGGCCAACGCGGTCGCCGCCGAGCACGGGTTCAGCGACATCGCGCACACCCTGGAGATCTTCGGCACCTGCGCCGACTGCGCCAAGAAGGCCTGAACCGGGCCCGGGCGGACGGTACGAGGGCGGGGCCCGGGTTCCGATGAACCCGGGCCCCGCCCTCGTACGTCGCGCGTCGCGCGCCCGCTCAGCGCTGGGTCGGGAGCTCCGGGGCGTCGGGCTCGACCGCGTTCGGGATCGCCCCGCCGAAGCGGCGGTCGCGCCGCGCGTACTCCTCGCAGGCCCGCCACAGGTCGCGGCGGTCGAAGTCCGGCCAGAGCACGTCCTGGAACACGAACTCGGCGTAGGCCGACTGCCAGGCCAGGAAGTTGGAGCTGCGCTGCTCACCACTGGGGCGCAGGAAGAGGTCCACGTCCGGCATGTCCGGGTAGTAGAGGTACTTGGCGAAGGTCTTCTCGTTGACCTTCTTCGGGTCCAGCCGGCCGGCCGCCACGTCCCGGGCGATGGCCTGGGCGGCGTCCGCGATCTCGGCGCGGCCGCCGTAGTTGACGCAGAAGTACAGCGTCATCGCGTCGTTGTCCTTGGTCTGCTCCTGGGCGATCTGGAGCTCCTGGACGACGCTCTTCCACATCTTCGGCATCCGGCCCGCCCAGCGGATCCGGATGCCCAGCTCGTCCATCTCGTCCCGGCGGCGGCGGATCACGTCCCGGTTGAAGTTCATCAGGAACTTCACCTCCTCCGGGGAGCGCTTCCAGTTCTCGGTGGAGAAGGCGTAGAGCGAGAGGTTCTTGACCCCGATCTCCAGGCAGCCCTTGAGCACGTCCAGCACGACCGCCTCGCCGACCTTGTGGCCCTCGGTCCGCGGCAGGCCGCGCTCCTTGGCCCAGCGGCCGTTGCCGTCCATCACGCACGCGACGTGGTTCGGCACCAGCTCGCCCGGGAGCTTGGGCGGCCTGGCACCGCTCGCGTGCGGGGCGGGCGTGATGTAGTCCCGCTTCTTGCTGCCGAACAGCCGTCGCGCTGCCATGCTCACTTCTCCACGTATCTCATCGAGCGGATGCCCCGCTCCAGGTGCCACTGCAGATAGGCGGCCACCAGCCCGCTGCCCTCACGCCAGTACCGGGGTTCGCAGTTGTCCGCCGTCTGCCAGTCCCCCGACAGCAGCGCGCCCAGCAGTACCAGTGTCTCAGGGGAGGGTACGGCACTTCCGGGCACTCGGCAGTCCGTGCACAGCACCCCGCCCGCCTGGAGCGAGAAGAACCGGTTGGGCCCCGGCAGTCCGCACTTGGCGCAGTCGGTGAAGCTGGCCCCGTAGCCGTTCACGGCGAGCGAGCGCAGCAGGAAGGCGTCCATCACCAGGTGCGACTGGTGCAGCCCCGCGGCCAGCGTGCGCAGCCCGCCGACCAGCAGCAGGTACTGCTGGACGGCCGGTTCGCCCTCGTTCTCGGCGAAGCGCTCGGCGGTCTCCAGCATCGCGGTGCCGGCCGTGTAGCGGCCGTAGTCGCCGACGATCGGGCCGCCGTACGGGGCGATGGTCTCCACCTGGGTGCACAGCGGCAGGGTGCGGCCGACCAGGTCGCTGCCGCGGCTGAAGAACTGCACGTCCACGTGGGAGAAGGGCTCCAGCCGGGCGCCGAACTTCGACTTGGTCTTGCGGATGCCGCGGGCGACCGCACGCACCTTGCCGTGCTGGCGGGTCAGCAGGGTGATGATCCGGTCGGCCTCGCCGAGCTTCTGGGTGCGGAGCACCACGCCGTCGTCGCGGAACAGGCTCATCCTCGGGCTCGCCGGCGACGGTCGGACAGTGTGGACATCCCACCATTGTCCCGCAGAACGGGAGCGGCTTTTCCCGACCCGGCGTGCCCGACCCGGCGTGCCCGAGCCGGGCGAGTGCCCGGCCGGCCCGGGAGCGGGCAGCCGTGTACCCGCACCCGGGCCCGTGGGGGGGGGTCGGCCCGTAGCGGTGCGGGACACGGCGGGCCCGGAGGGGGGTCGGGCCCGGCCTGGGAGTTCGGGATGCGAGGAGCCAAAGGGACGTGCGGGGTGCGTGGGGCGGTGTGGGGCGTACGGGGCAGCGTGGGGCGTACGGCGTCAGTGCGGGGTGCGGGTGGCCGCCGCGAGCAGCTCGCAGACCTGGCGGTCGGAGAGCTTCAGACAGCGCCCGACCACGGCCAGCGCGGCCCGCTCCTGCGGGAGGTAGCGGCCGTCGGCCAGCGCGATCCAGGCGCCCTGCAGCAGCAGGCGCTCGCGGCCCTGCTGTTCGAGGTGCGGGGCGAGCGGCTCCAGCGCGGCGTGCAGCTCGACGGCGAGCCCGCTGCCGACGCCGTCCACGTCCACGTCCAGCGGCTCGCCCCCGGCGTACCCGGAGAGCGCCGCCAGGGCGGCCAGCACCTGGGCCTCGCCGCAGTCCTCGAAACCGGCCTCGCGGATCACCGCGCAGGCCGCGTCCCGCCCGGCCCTACCGGCGGTGCCGCCGGCCGCCAGCGCGGCCAGCGCGACGGTGTACTGGGCGTCCCGCAGCATCGCGGCCAGCCGGACGCAGGTGAGTTGGTCCAAGGTCTCGGTGCCGTACCGGCCGTGGCAGGAGGTGCACTGCACGCTGCCGAGCACCGGGCCGAGCGGCAGCACCGGGGTGCCGAGCAGCCGCAGCCACCGCCGGCCGTACTGCCGGCGGTAGTTGCGGTCCCCGCCGCAGCCTGGGCAGAAGAACTCACCGAGGACGTCCGTCCGCCACCGAGGGCGAACACCCCACAACCCTGTCACGGTGCCACTCCCCAGACATGGCAGGCGGCCTGCGCATCAATGGGCAGGTCACGCGACCGGACGCCGGGGACGTCCCACCGACCCCGCTTCCGGTGCGTCGATGTTGCCACGGTTACCGGCACGTGTCAGCACCCCGAACGAGTGCCGATGGGAAAATTTGTGACGCGCGCCACACCCGAAAGAGGTGTGACGCGCGTCAACCCACAGGGTCGCCCCTCGTACGAACTACCCGCGCTGCGCCCGGTTGACGGCGCTCACCATGGCCTTCAGCGAGGCCAGCACGGTGTTGGAGTCGATCCCGACGCCCCACAGCACCTTGCCGTCCACCGCGCACTCGACGTACGCGGCGGCCTGGGCATCGCCGCCCTCGCTCAGCGCGTGCTCGGCGTAGTCCAGCACCCGCACGTCCACGCCGATCCGGGCCAGCGCGTCACCGAAGGCGGAGACCGGGCCGTTGCCGGTGCCGGTCAGGGTGACCGGTGCGCCGTCCACCAGCGCCTCGGTGGTCAGCGCGTCCCGGCCGTCCTCGGTGGTCAGGCTGCGCGAGCCGCTCAGCGAGATCCGGCCCCAGGGATTGGCCGGGGTCGGCAGGTACTCGTCCTGGAAGACCGACCAGATCGCGGCCGGGGTGACCTCGCCGCCCTCGGCGTCGGTCTTGGCCTGGATGATCCGGGAGAACTCGATCTGCATCCGGCGCGGCAGGTCCAGCTTGTGGTCGTTCTTCAGCACGTAGGCGATGCCGCCCTTGCCGGACTGGCTGTTGACCCGGATGACCGCCTCGTAGGACCGGCCCACGTCCTTCGGGTCGATCGGCAGGTACGGCACGCCCCAGGTGTACTCGGAGACCGGGACGCCGGCCGCCGCGGCGTCCGCCTCCAGCGCGTCGAAGCCCTTCTTGATCGCGTCCTGGTGCGAGCCGGAGAACGAGGTGTAGACCAGGTCGCCGGCGTAGGGGTGGCGCTCGGGGACGACCATCTGGTTGCAGTACTCGTAGGTGCGGCGGATCTCGTCGATGTCGGAGAAGTCGATCATCGGGTCGACGCCCTGCGAGAACAGGTTCATCCCGACGTTGACCAGGTCCAGGTTGCCGGTGCGCTCGCCCTGGCCGAACAGGCAGCCCTCGACCCGGTCGGCGCCGGCCATGATGGCCAGCTCGGCGGAGGCGACGCCGGTGCCGCGGTCGTTGTGCGGGTGCGCGGACAGCGCGACGAACTCGCGGCGGGACAGGTGCCGCGACATCCACTCGATCTTGTCGGCGTAGACGTTCGGGGTGGAACGCTCGACCGTGGTGGGCAGGTTCAGGATGATCTCGCGGCCCTCGCCGGGCTGCCAGACGTCCATCACCGCCTCGCAGACCTCCAGCGCGAAGTCCAGCTCGGTGTCGATGAAGATCTCCGGCGAGTACTCGTAGCCGAAGACGGTCTCCTCGCCCAGCAGCTTCTCGCCGTACTCCATCACCAGCCGGGTGCCGTCCACCGCGATGTTGCGGATGTCGTCCTTGGAGCCCTTGAAGACCACCCGGCGAAACAGCGGGGAGGTCGCGTTGTACAGGTGGACGGTGGCCCGGTGGGCGCCGACCAGGGACTCCACGGTGCGCTCGATCAGGTCCTCGCGGGCCTGGGTCAGCACCGAGATGGTGACGTCCTCCGGGATCGCCCCCTCCTCGATGATCGAGCGGACGAAGTCGAAGTCGGTGGCGCCGGAGGACGGGAAGCCGACCTCGATCTCCTTGTAGCCCAGCTTGACCAGCAGGTCGAACATCTTGCGCTTGCGGGCCGGGGACATCGGGTCGATCAGCGCCTGGTTGCCGTCCCGCAGGTCGGTGGACAGCCAGCGCGGGGCCTGGGTGATGACCTTGCCCGGCCAGGTGCGGTCCGGCAGGTCCACGGCGCCGAACGGTACGTAGCGCCCGAACGGCATGCCGGACGGCTTCTGCTGCACGGTGGCGGCCGTGACCGGGGTGGGACGGTCGATGAACGCGCGAGCGATGGAGGACTGCTCAGTCATGGGTGAGACTCTCGGCTTCCGAAGTCGATTGCGGGCTGGGTCGGGGCGGTGGACACCCGACCGGGCCGACTACTGCGCCGCATCGAACAGCATCACGACGGATGCGTGGGCACAGCACAGTCCCCGCGGCGAGGGAGCCGGCCTTCTGTGGATCTAGAGGCCCTCGCCGCGGCAGCTAAGAAGAAGCAGCCCGTAACGCATGATGCAGCCCAGCGTAACCCAGGGCGTCGGGGCGACGAAGTGGACCGCGCCACGATTCCACCCCTTGAGACGGCTCGTCGCTGCGCGCGATGGTGACAAGAAGTCATGGATGCGTCACTCTTGGCAACATGACTGCCGCTGCCCACCGCTGCACCATCGTCCCGCCCTTCGTCCTCGACCGACTTGCCGAACAGGGGCACGAAGCCGCTCGCAGGTCCCTCGCCCTGGACACCCTGCACCGCGACAACCGGCTGGCCACCGCCCTGCCGGCCGCCGCACCCGCCCCACACCTGACCCGCACCATCGGCGACGCCCGGCACAGCCAGCGACTGCCCGGCCGCACCGTGCGGCGCGAGGGCGGCGCCGCCACCCCGGACGCCACCGTCAACCGCGCGTACGACGGACTGGGCGCCACCTTCGCGCTGTTCGAGCAGGTCTACGGCCGGCACTCGATCGACGGCGCCTGGCTGCCGCTCGACGCCACGGTGCACTACGGGCGCGACTACGACAACGCGTTCTGGGACGGCAGCCGGATGGTCTTCGGGGACGGCGACGGGGTGATCTTCGTCGACTTCACCTCCTGCCTGGACGTGATCGGCCACGAACTCGCCCACGGCGTCACCCAGTACACCGCCGGGCTGGACTACCAGGGCCAGTCCGGCGCGCTCAACGAATCGCTCTCCGACGTCTTCGGCTCGCTGGTCAAGCAGTACGCCCTCGGTCAGGACGCCGACCGGGCCGACTGGCTGATCGGCGCCGGGCTGCTCGCCCCGGGCGTGCACGGCGTGGCGCTGCGGTCGATGAAGGACCCGGGCACCGCGTACGACGACGAACGGCTCGGCAAGGACCCGCAGCCCGCCCACATGGACGACTACGTGGACACCGCCCAGGACAACGGCGGGGTGCACATCAACTCCGGCATCCCCAACCACGCCTTCTACCTGCTGGCGACCGCGCTGGGCGGATCGGCCTGGGAGCGCGCGGGGCGGATCTGGTACGACACCGTCACCGGCGGCGCACTGGCCCACGACAGCGACTTCACCGCCTTCGCCCGGGCCACGGTGGCCGCCGCCCGGGCCCGCTTCGACGACATCGCGGCCAACACCGTCACCGCCGCCTGGTCCGAGGTGGGGATCAGTACCACCTGAGACCCTTACATCGGGCATCCACGGGCAGAGTCTGTGAAAACACTCGGCAAAGTGCACCACTGGGTAGCAAACTGGCGACCATGCGTATCCAGGTGACCCGGACCGGCGGCCTCGCCGGTCGCGTCCAGCGTGCGGAGCTGGACACCGCCGAGCGCCGCGACGCACCGCACGTGCACGCCCTCGCGCGCGAGGCGGTGGCCGGCGGGCTGCGTACGCCCTCGTACGGCGTGCCGGACGGCTTCCACTACGAGATCACCGTGGACGGCCGCACGGTGTACTGCGCCGACCCCAAACTGACCGACTCCCAGCAGGAGTTGGTCAGTCTGGTGCTGCGCGAGGGCGAGTAGCCCGGGTCAGCCGAACCGGCCGTTCACGTAGTCGGCGGTGCGGCCGTCCTGCGGTGCGCCGAACATCGCCCCGGTCGGACCGTGCTCGACGATCGCGCCCGGGGTGCCCTGTTCGGCCAGGAAGAAGGCGCAGTGGTCGGAGACCCGCTGGGCCTGCTGCATGTTGTGGGTGACGATCACGATGGTGACCTCGTGCACCAGCTCGCGGATGGTCTGCTCGATCCGCCGGGTCGAGGTCGGGTCCAGCGCGGAGCAGGGCTCGTCCATCAGCAGCACCTTGGGGCGCACGGCCAGCGAGCGGGCGATGCACAACCGCTGCTGCTGGCCGCCGGAGAGCGCCCCGCCGGGCTGCCGCAGCCGGTCGGCGACCTCCCGCCACAGGCCCGCCTTGGTCAGGCACTCCTCCACCAGCTGGTCCTTCTCCGGCCGGGAGGCCCGGATACCGGTGAGCCGCAGGCCGGCCACCACGTTGTCGTAGATCGACATCGCCGGGAACGGGTTGGGCTTCTGGAACACCATGCCGATGTCCCGCCGGGCGGCGGTGAGCCGGCGCTCGGGTGCGTAGATGTCGCCGCCGTCCAGCAGCACCTCACCGGCCAGGGTGGCGCCGGGGATCAGCTCGTGCATCCGGTTGAGGGTGCGCAGGAAGGTCGACTTGCCGCAGCCGGAGGGGCCGATCAGCGCCGTCACCCGGCCGGCGGGCATGGCGAGCGACACCTGCTCCAGCACCTTGCGCGGGCCGAACCAGGCCGACACCGCCCGGGCCTCCAGGGTGCCGGCCGGGCTCGGCGCGGCGGGCAGGACTGCGGTGGCCGTGCGGGCCGGCTCGACGCTGGTCATCCAGCTCTCCTTCGGTGGTGATGGTCGGTCAGATCAGGTTGGGGAGCAGCTGGGCGACCTGGTCGGCCACCGCGAGGCCCAGCACGGCCAGCACCGGCACCCCGACGGTCCAGGACTGCACCCGGCCCCAGCGCACCCAGCCCACCGCCAGGGCGAGGGCCGCCAGCAGCAGCGCCTCGCCCCAGAGCACCAGCGGGATCCAGGCACCGGCGTCGACGCCCATCGCCCGCTCGGCGGCGGGCAGCGCATCGGCGGTCAGCGGACGGGGGTTGGCCGGCAGCACGTCGTCCTCGGTGTCGGGGGCGTCGATCAGGTCGGCGTCGACCAGCAGCGTCCCGGACGGGGCGTACAGCGGGCCGTCGCCGGTGACCAGGACCAGCCGGGACCAGCCCGCCCGCAGCGGCGCGGGCACCGGGTCGCCGGCCCGGCGGACCGCGATCACCCGGAACCGCCGCACGCCCTGGCCGGTGGTGACGGTGAAGGTCTCGCCGGTGCGCAGGTTGTGCAGCGCGCCGAACGGCCCGCCGAAGCCGGCCTGCCGGCCGAGCAACACGCTGGTGCCGGCCTGGCCGGGCATCGGGGAGTCCCGGCGGTGGCCGGGGCCGGACTCCAGCACTCCCCCGGCGGTGCCCTCGCGCACCACCTCGCGCAGGCCGAGCTGCGGGATCTCCAGCAGCGCGACCGGGGTGCCCGGGACGACCGGCCTGCCGTCCTTGTCGAGCTGCCCGATCGCGGCGGTGCCGGTGGCGAAGCTGGCCCGCAGGTCGGCGTAGCCGCTCTCGTGGTCGCGCAGGTGCCGCAGGCCGCCGAGCGGTCCGAGGTCCAGCAGCAGGCCGAACAGCAGCGCGGCGGTGATCGCCAGGGCCGCGCCGACCAGGTGCGAACGGTCGGGCAGCAGCCGGGGCCGCGCGGGGCCGGGCGGGGCCGGCGCGGGGGCCGGTGGCGGGGCGTACGGGTTCGCCGGGGCCTGCTGGGCGGTGAGACTCACGCGGCACGCTCCGCGGCGGCCGCCGGGCGGGCGGTGCGGGCCGCGGCGGAGCGGGCCAGCCGGCGGCGCAGCGGCGGCACCGCCACCCAGCCGATCAGCAGCAGCCCGCCGGCGATCGCCGCCCAGGAGCCGGCGCCCGGGCCGGACCCCCGCTGCCGGTCCGCGGCCCGGGCGGCCTGCGGGGCGGGGGCCGCGGTGGCGGTGGACCCGCCCTTGGCCGGGTCGAGGGCCGCCTGGTGGACGGCTCCCTCGGGTGCCACCGCGGCGGCCTGCCAGGTGGTCGGCGAGGTGAAGGTGAGGACCCCGGCGAACTCCCGCAGCGGAGCGGGGTCGACCTTCGCCCGGCAGGTCGCGGTGATGGTGTAGGTGCCGTGCAGGGCGCCCGCGCCGCTGCGGTTGGCGACCACCCGCAGGGTGTTGCTGAGCGGCAGCACGTACCCGCCGTTGGCGGCCTGCCGGTAGGCGCCGGCGGCCACCGTGCCCGCCAGCGGGGCGCCTTCGGGCGGGAAGCCCTCGCCGGTGATCCGCATGCTCAGGTAGTCGGCCGGGCCGGGGCACGGACCGGAAGTGAGCAGGTCGATCGAGTCGTCGTCGTGCCCGGCCGGGTAGTCGAAGGCGATCGTGCCGGTGTCGGCGGCCGAGGCCTCGGGTGCGGCGGTCAGCTGGCCGGCCGTCAGCAGGGCGAGCAGCAGCAGGCCGACCGCGACCGGGGTGGCGGTGGGGCCGGGCAGCGGTAGCGGGTGCGCCGCGAGGGCCGCCCGGCGGCGCCGGCGGCGCCACCACCACAGGCCGCCCAGGGCGAGCGGGAGCAGCACCGCCAGCAGGGCCCAGGGGATGCCGGCGTAGCGCTGCTTGTGCACGGTGCTGGTCAGGCCGGGGTCGCGGTCGCCGCCGATCGGCAGCGGGTCGACGGTGATGCCGGCGGTGCCGAGGAAGGTCGGGTATGCGCCGGAGACCTCCACCGCGTAGGAGACGGTGTTGCCCGGCAGCAGTTCCTGAAGGTCGGCGGGGGCGGAGCCGGTGGCGGTGGTGCCGAACAGGTTGGTCACCCGGACCGCCTGGTGGCCGCCGAGCCGGACGTTGCCGGTGTTGCGCACGGTGTAGCGCACGGTGGTGCGGCCGGTGCCGAACGGGTTGGGGCTGGGGTGGTACGCGACCCGGGCGTCCTCGACCGCGAGTTCGGCCCGTAGCGCGCCCGCCACCCGGATGTTCACCCGGGCGCCGACCCGCTGGTCGACGGTGACGGCGTTGCCCTGGGCGTCCTTGCTCTCCTGGCGCAGCGCGACCACGATCCCGGCCGGGTGGTCCCCGGGGGCGGCGTCGGCGGGCACCGCCAGGGTGAACGGGACGATCTGCCGGCTGCGGCCGGGCAGGGTGAGCGAGTCGGCTGCGGCCTTCAGCCAGGTGCCGGCCTGGGTGGAGGGGCGGCCCTCGGGCAGCACGTCGTAGCCGCCGGAGTCGGTGTTGAAGGCGTCGGCCGGGTAGAGCCGCAGGGTGAGCGGCTGGTCACCGTAGTTCCAGACCGCGAGGTGGTCCTTGACCACGGCGCCGGGGGTGGCCTGGTAGGCGAAGGTGCCCCGGGAGTCCGGCTCGGTGGCGCCGGCGGGTTGGATCCCGAAGGTCTGGGCCTGCGGGCCTGCGGCGGGTGCCGACCCCTGCGCACCGTACGCGCCGTGGGCACCCGGCAGCAGGAGCAGCAGGACGGGGACAAGGGCCAGGAGCCATCGGCGCATCGGCGTCGTCATCCTAGGGTGCGGGTGCGGGTGGGTGGGGCGGTCGGACGCCCCGGCCCGCGGGCGGTGCACCGGGTCGTCGCCGACCGGTGCACTCCCATCAGGCCAGGGCGGTCCGACCGCCGGGTTGCGTCGGGGCCGCTCCGGGGTGAAGAGCGGTGGTCAGATCGCGGTCAGGGTGAGCACGCCCTGGTAGGTGCCGGCCACGGTGGAGGTCGGGGCGAGCAGGGTGAGGTCGGCGCCGACCTTGGCGGTGCCGAGGCCGGTGGCGGTGGCCAGGGTGCGCGCGGACTTCAGGCCGAGCGCGCCGCCGTCGTTGAGCTCGACCGCGTTGGCCGGGGCCACCGAGCCGCCGAGGGTGACCTTGAGGCCGTCGCCCTTGGAGACCAGGTTCGGGGCCCAGCCCAGGTTCTGGGCGTTGATGCCGCCCGTGCCGGAGCTGAACTGGGCGACCTGGCCGCTGACCGACCAGCCCGGCGCGCCGGCCCGGGTGTCGGTGACGGTGACGGTCTGGATCGGGCCCGCGGTGGCGAAGCGGGTGGAGTCGTTGTTCAGGGCGAGCGGCGGCAGGGTGACGTTGCTGCCGGCCACGCTGATCACCAGGGCGCCGGGGGCGACGGTGGTGGTGATGGTCTCGGAGACCGGGGCGGGCGGGGTCGGGCCGCCGGGGTTCGGCGGGGTGACCTGCGGGGTGACGGTGAACGGCATGGCGACGGAGGCGGAGGCCGCGTACCGGGTGGCGTCCGCCGGAGTGAAGGCGGCGGTCAGGCTGTGGTCGCCCTCGGCCAGCGTGGTGGTGCTGAACTCGGCGAGGCCGCCGGCCACCGCCTGGGTGCCGATGACGGCGCCGTTGTCCTTGAACTGGACGGTGCCGGCCGCGGCCGGGGCGACGCTGGCGGTCAGCTTGACCTCGGCGCCCTTGGCGGCGGAGCCGGCCGGCAGGATCGCCAGCGCGGTGGTGGTGGCCGCGGCGCCGGCCGGGCTGATGGTGTAGGTGACGACCGAGGAGGTCGAGCCGAGGTAGTGGCTGTCGGTCGAGGTGAAGACGGCCTTCAGGCTGTGCGCGCCCTCGGCCAGGGTGCTGGTGGTGGTGGAGGCCTGGCCGGCGGCGACCGCGGCGGGCGAACCCACCGGGGTGGCGCCGTCGAAGAACTGCACGGTGCCCGCCGCCGCCGGGGCGACGTTCGCGGTCAGGGTGACGGCGCTGCCGGCGGTGGCCGAGCCGTTCGGGGTGACCGAGAGCGTGGTGGTGGTGGCCTGGGCGACCGGGGCGTTCGGGTCGGTGGAGGTGTAGGCGGTGGGGCTGGTGAACCAGACCGAGCCGACGAAGTCGCCGAAGTAGGTGGCGCCGATCTTCGCGCGGCAGCGCAGGTGGAACTCGTACTGGCCGGTCAGGGTGGAGAAGCCGTTCTTCTGCGCGAAGCTGCGCATGGTGTCGCTGAGCGGCACGGACAGGTGGCCCTGGGCGTCCGGCGAGTAGACCGACTGCGCCACGTTGGGAGTGACGCCGTAGCCGTCGGCCGGGAAGCCCTGGCCGAAGACCAGCAGCTGGAGGTTGGTGCCGCCGGTGCAGGTGCCGGAGGAGACCACGTTCATCAGCTCGTCGTCGGCGCCGGTGGCCGGGTTGACGGTCAGGGTGCCGACGGTCGGGCTCGGTGAGTCGGCGAAGGCCGAGGCGGTGCCGAGCAGGCTGATGCTGCCCGCGGCCAGGACGGTGGCCGCGCCGAGCGCGACGGCGCGCGGAATACGGGAGGTGCTCACAGTGGTGTTCGCCTTTCTGGCACTGATCGGTGGTGCGGGGTCAGGTCGAGCACGAGCGGGGTGGGACCGAGCACGGCGGGCCGGCCGGGAGCCGGCCGGCGGCCGGGTCAGCCGGAGGTGCGGGAGGTGTCGCCGCAGTTGGCGTTGACGCCGAAGCCGTACTGCTTGATCACGGCGGTCTGCTGGCAGATCCCGGAGTTGGCGCCGACGAAGGCGTCGCTCCACGGGCTGACGCCGACCTTGCTGGTCGGGATCACGTTGTAGACGTCGCGGACGGCCGCGGCGCTGGTGTTCAGCAGCACCGAGGGCACGCCGTTGACGTTGCCGAGCTGGGCGGTGCCGCGGATGTCGGCGAGGGTGCCGGAGCTCTGGGCGATGTACTGGGCGATCGAGAAGGGCACCAGCGAGGCGGTGTCCAGCACGCGGCCGTCGTGCTCCTCGATCTTCTTGCCGCCCTTGGTGTCGGAGATGCAGCCGTAGCGGCCGGCGGCGACGTCGGCCTCGGTGATGCCGACGGTGGCCTCCCAGAAGCTGCGGGTGCCGGAGCCGGCCTGCGGCAGCAGCGGGCGGATGCTGTAGTTCGGCGCGGTGCCGACGTAGCCGGGGTCGCAGGTGTAGATGCCGTGCAGGTCGGCGACGGTCAGGTCGAGCGGCACCGAACTGCCGGCGCTGACGGCGTAGGTGACGCCGTCCACCGCGAACGGGACGTAGGTCAGACCGGGGGTGGAGGCGGCCAGATTGAGGCTGGAGGAGCGGGCGAAGTCCAGGCAGCCGTTGCCCTTGTTGAGCTCGTTCAGCAGCGCGGAGCGGCCGGCGCCGGAGCCGTTCGGGCGGCTCAGGCCCTGGCAGGCGGCCGCGGCCTTGGTGTTGATGGTGGACGAGCCGACGGCGTCGTAGGAGCCGAGCACCTTCTGGCCGTTCACGGTGACGGTGTTGGCCAGCGCGTTCATGACGCCCTGGGTGGTGTCCGAGCCGACGCCGGCCAGCGGACGCAGGCCGGCCGGGTCGGCCTGGGCGGTGCCGGTGCCGGCCACCAGCAGGCCGAGGCCCGCGGCGACGGTGACACACTTGGCGAGCTGGCGCTTCGTGGTGAGCTTCATCTGGTCGATTCCCTTTGTGAGAAGGCGCGTTGGTACCGGAGGAAGGAGCATTCGGGCATGCCGGCAGGAGCCGGCCGGCCCGGTGGCGCAGGATCGTCGGTCGGTGGGTGGCGGAGGGTCGTGGCAGGTGGCGCCCTTGGACAGTGGCGCGGTCGGTCAGGGGCGCCGTCGGCGCAGCAGCCGGGGGACGAGGATCCCGGCGAGGCCGGCGATCAGTCCGGCGACGAGTACGCCGAGCAGCAGGTAGCGCAGGCCGCCGACCTCGGTCCGCCCGGTGCGGGCGGCGGGTGCGGCCGGCAGGGCCGGCGCCAGGGTGACGACGGTGTGGCTGGGGTCGGGCGCCGGCGGGGCGGCCGGCTCGTCCGCGGTGCCCGGGGCGGCGGCGCGCGGGGCGGCGGCCGGCACCTGGGCGGCGGGCTCCTGCGGTGCGGCGGGATCCGGCGTGGACTCCGGCTTGCCGGCCCGGTCCTGGACGCTCTGCGCGACCGCCCGGGTGCGGGCCCGCATCGCCTCGGGGAGCGGGACGTAGCCGGCCGGGAGCTGGCCGACCGCGATGCCCGGCTGCTGGCCCTCGGCCATGGCGTAGCGCAGCAGGTCGGCGTAGGCCTTGCCGTCGGTGGGGGTGATCGCCGAGGGGACGGTGGCGGCGTAGGTGATGGTGGTCAGCGGGTAGCTGCCGGTGGCCTTGCCCACCGGGTCGACCTGCCGGACGTCGGGCACGGCGGTGGGCGTGGCAGCGTTCGCCGCGGCGAGCATCGCCGCGTCGGTCGGGCCGACGAACTCGCCCGCGCCGTTGCGCAGCTTCGCGGTGGACAGGCCGTACCGGGCCGCCTGGGCGGTGGTGGTCATGGCCAGCACCCCGCGCAGGCCCTGGGCCTGCGGGTTGGCCTTCTTGAGGCTGCCGGGGATGGTGGACGGATCCCACTCGGAGCGGGCCATCGTGTCGCCGCGGGCGGCCGCGCGGGCGCCCTCGGCCATGGTGTTGGCGTAGGGGTGGCCGTCGAGGTTGCACCACTCCGGCCGCTGCTGCTCCTGGTCGAACTGCTGGCAGTAGTCGTCCGGCTTGGGGTAGCCCGGGACGGGCAGCTCCTGCTTGGGGACCGGCGGCACCGCGGTGAGGTCGGCGAGGAAGCCGGTGTTGATCGAGTCGTGCCACGTGGCGCTGACCTCGCCGTCGACGAAGGCCTTGGCCTCCGGGTCGGCGAGCACCCACTTCCACACCGCGAGCGCCAGGTCGCCGTCCGGGGAGGGCAGCAGCAGGTCGGCGATCCCGGAGGGGAAGGAGAGCGACCTGAACTGCGGGTTGATCGCCAGGAACTCCGGGTCGGTGACCAAGTCCCTGGGGTTGCCGGCCGGGACCCGCGGGTCACCGGGGTTGACGGCGAACCGGTAGCTCTGGGTGAGCAGTTTGGCGACCAGGCGCGGCGTCAGGTTCATCTCCTGGATCCGCTGGCCGTCGCGCTTCGCGGTCTCCGGCGGGGTGAGCGAGTTGGACTGGCTCTCGATGTCGAAGGCCAGGGTGAGCCCGGAGACGGCGAGCGGGGCGTAGAGCGGGGTGTGGCCCTCGGCCTGGTCCGCCGGGGGCAGCGGCGCGCCCAGGTAGAGCAGGCCGGGGTTGTCCCTGGTCAGCCGGAGCCGGGCGACGTCGTCGGTCGCCTGGCCGAAGTTGAAGATCCGGCCGGCGCTGCGGCACAGCGCGGGCTGCCAGCGCCAGATCATCTCGGCGGCGAACTCGGTTCCGCCGGTGGCCAGTTCGGAGCTGCCGAGCGGGCAGGACAGGCCGACCGGCTCGAACCGCAGCGGCACCACCATCCGGTGGCTCCAGTTGGTGGCGGACAGCGGCGAGGACTGCAGCCGGGCGGAGGGGTTGGTGAGGACGCTGCCGTCCACCTCGGTCGAGCCGCGCGGCACGACCACCAGCCAGCAGCGCCGGCCCTCGGTGAACGGGCCGGGCTCGCCCTTCGGCGTGTTGCCGCAGCCGAGGCCCGCCGCCTCGCTGCCGGTCTGGATCTCGAAGAAGACCTGCCCGGTGCCGTCCGCCCGGGTGGGCGCGTAGGGCACCTCGTTGGTGGACTGGAGGCTGAAGTACTGGCTGCTGCCGCCGGTCTCGACCGGGCTCCCGTCGAACGGGCGGAACGGTGCGAAGACGTTCTGGTTGGGCCCGGTCGGCTTGATCGGCTCGGCCGGGTCGACCAGGACCCGGCCGGGGTTGAGCTGGCGGCTGGCCACGAAGTCGCCGCCCCGGTTGTCGCCCTTGGTGGCGCCGTACTGGCACTGGTCGCGGTCCGGGCCGGTGTCGGCGTCGCCCCAGCACTGCATGATGCTCAGGTAGTCCTGACCGAAGATCATCGGGCTGGGCCGGGTGGGCCGGCCGCCCTTCCAGGTCACCGCGACCACCTGGTTGACCAGGTGGGTGGTCTGGGCGACCGTCACCTCGAGACCGGCGAACTCGCCGGAGCCGCTGACGGTGACGGCACTGGCCCCGTCCGTGGGGGCGGCGGCCGCCCGCGCGGCACCCGGGCCGGCGGTGGCGGCCGGTGCGGCCTGGGTCCGGGCCGGCGCCTGGCCCTGGGCCGGTGCGGCGGCCGGACTCCCGCCGGGTACGGGATCGATCGGGACGGGCGCGCCGAGCGGGTCCACCTCGATCTGCGGCTTCGCCCCGCTCGCCGCCGCGGCCTTGGCCGGCGCCGCGCCGGGGTCGCCCGACAGCGCCGCACCGGCCGCGGTCGCCAGGACGAGGGTGAGGACGGCGGCGCTGCGCAGCGCCCTGCGGGCCGGGCCCGGTCTGCCGCTCATCGCTGCTCCCCCTCGCTGCCGCCGGAGTTGCGCGCGCGCCGGGCCGAGCGGCCGGCGGCCAGCGGGGGCAGCACGATCACGGCGCCGAGCAGCAGCGCCGCGATCACCATCACCGTGTGCCGCAGCCCGCTGCCGGAGGCGTTGGACAGGGCGATCGCGTCGGCGGCGTACTGCTGCCCGCCCCCGCCGGCCCCGCCGCCGTCCGCGCCGCCGGTCAGCGCCGGGTCGCCGGCGGCGCTCCCCTGGCCGTCCGGGCCGCCGGCCGTACCCCCGGCGCCGCCCGCGGTGCCGGCCGCGCCCTGGGCCTGGCCGGTGGTGCCGGTGGCGCCGGCGGTGCCGGTGGTCGCCGCGCTCTTGGTGCCGCCCTTGCTGGCGGCGGTGCTGGTCCTGTTGCCGCCGGTGCCGGTGGTGCACTGGGTGGCCGAGCCCAGCTTGTCGCAGTCCTGCGGCTTGGCGGCCGCGTCCGCGTACGGGTTGGCGCCGCCGGCGCCGAAGGTCGGGTTGTTGCACTTCGCGGCGTCGAAGCCGCGCTGCTCGCCGCCCGGGATCTTGGCGAGCTGCTGGAAACCGGACCTGACCAGGTCGGAGGTGAGCGGCGAGTAGCCGAGCTTGTCCGCCTTCTGCTGCCCCTCGCACAGGAAGTAGTAGCCGAACGCCGCCAGGGTGTGGCCCTTCTCCGGGCTGAAGTCACCGACCGCGCTGGTGTGCACGGCCATGTAGCTGTAGCTGGAGAGCGGGTAGGCGGTGCTCTCCGGCGCGTCGTAGACGCCGTCGAGCTGCTGGGTCAGATCGGTCGGGTTGATCTGCACGTGCTTGAGCGCGACCGAGACGTTCTTGCCGTCCGGCTCGATGTAGTAGCCGGACGCGTTCAGCAGCTTGACCACCGGGAAGCGGGCGTTGAGCGCGTACGAGTACTCGACGTAGGTGATGGTGCCGTCGTTGCGGTCGTTGGCGACCGTCTTGGCCACGCCGTCCGAGCTGCCCAGGGCCGGCCAGCTGCTCCCGCCGACCAGCGGGTAGAAGGAGGTCATCCCGCAGGGGCCGCCGCGGGTGGTCCGGGTGCAGTAGTCGTCCCAGATCTTCTGGTACCGCTTGGTGAACCAGGTGGTGAGCTGGGCGGTGGTGCCCGAGCCGTCCGAGCGGACCACCGGGCGCACCGGGGTCTCGGGCAGCTTCAGGCTGGGGTTCTCGGCCTGCACCTGGGGGTCGTTCCACTTGGTGATCTGCCCGGTGAAGATCTTCGCCACACTCTCGCCGGACAGCCGCAGGTTGGTGACCCGGTTGCCGCCGATCTTGAGGTTGTACATGAACGAGGTGCCGCCGGCCACGATCGGCAGGTAGGCCATCGGCCACGGCGGCGCGGCGTCCACCTGGCCGTTGTCGGTCAGGCCGTACGGGATCTCGGTGACCGCGAAGTCGGTGCTGCCGTTCTTGAACTGGCTCCGGCCGAAGGAGGATCCGCCGGGGTTGAAGTCGATCGTCATGCCGTACTGCTTGACGTTGCTGATCCAGTCGTCCATCGCGTTGAAGCTCCAGGTGGAGCCCGCGCCGCCGATCCGGCGGTAGTCCTCGGCGGCCGCGCGGGGGGCGCCGAGCAGGAGCGAGGAGCCGGTCAGCCCCAGGACGGCGAGCAGGATCAGGGTGCGGGCGAGCACTCGGCTCAACACGGGGACCTTCCGGGCGAGTTGGTTCTGGTCAGGGGTGGAGCGCGGCTGCTGCATCCGGCGCAGGTCCGCCATCGAGCGCATCGCCCGGCGCTCCTGCTGGCGCCTGGTCAGCTCGCCCGGGCCGCGACCGCCGACCGTGCGGGCGAGCAGGAAGAGCAGCAGCACCAGGGCGAGCAGCACCGCCGCGGCGCCGAAGGCCCGCGCCGCGTGCAGCTGGGAGGGGAACTTCACCAGGGTGAAGGCCATCAGCGGCAGCGAGGCCTGCGGGCTGCCGAACGGGTTGAGGTTGAGGATCTTGGTGTAGCCGGAGCAGAGCAGCACCGGGGAGGTCTCGCCGATGCCGCGGGCGGCGGCCAGGATCACGGCGGTGGCGAGCCCGGAGCGGGCGCTCGGCAGCGTGACGGTCCACACCGTGCGCCAGCGGCTCGCGCCCAGCGCGTAGGAGGCCTCCTTGAGCGAGGCGGGCACCAGCCGGAGCACCACGTCGGCGGCCCGGACCAGGATCGGCAGCATCATCACCGACAGCGCCACGCTGGCCGCGAAGCCCGACTTGCTCTTCCCCAGCGCGATCACCATCACCGCGTAGACGAACAGGCCGGCCAGGATCGAGGGCAGCGCCGTCATCGCCTCGACCAGGGTGCGCACCAGCCGGCTGAACCGGCCCGGCACCTCGCCCAGGAAGACCGCGCAGCTCAGGCCGAGCGGGATGGTGACGGCCAGCGCGATGAGGATCTGGGTGAGGGTGCCGACGATCGCGTGCAGGGCGCCGCCCCGGTCGAGCGGGTCGGCGGGGCCGGCGGCGGAGAGGTCCTCGGTGAAGAAGTTCAGGTGGCCCAGGGCCGCCCGGCCCTGCCAGAACACGTAGGCCACGATCCAGACCAGGATGCCCAGCAGCAGCACGGCGATGCTGTGCACCACCACCGAGGCGAGCCGGTCCCGGACCGCCATCGCGCCCTCCTCGCGGGAGACCAGCGCGTACAGCCCGAGGAAGCTCAGCCAGACGCACACCACGAAGCCGATGGCGCCGCTCAGCGGGGCGATCCGCTGGAACACCAGCGCGGTGAGCGCCAAGGCCCCGGCCGCGCTGCCCCACAGGGCCCAGTGGTCGGCGGCGCGGCGGCCGCCGGTGCGGCGGCGCGGCGGTTCGGCCGCCGGAACGGCCGGCGGCGCGGCCGGGCCGACCACCACGGTGGTGGCGGGCGGGGTGGTGGTCATGAGCTGGCTCCCGAACGGCTGCGGGCCACCACCGCGGCTGCGGCGAAGTTGACCACCAGGGTGAGCAGGAAGAGGGTGAGCCCCGCCGCCATCAGCGCGGAGATCGCGAACGGCGAGGAGTCCCCGTAGCGGAGCGCGATCATCGGGGCGACGGCGCTGCCGCCGGTCTGCAGGATCTGCAGCTTGATCTCGAACTGCATCGAGAGGATCAGGTAGACCGAGATGGTCTCGCCCAGCGCCCGGCCGAGCCCGAGCATGGTGCCGCCGATGATGCCGCCCCGGCCGAACGGCAGGACCACCGAGCGGATCATGCCCCAGCGGGTGGAGCCGAGCGCGTAGGCGCCCTCCCGCTCGCCGGCCGGGGCCTGGTCGAACACCTCGCGCATGATGGAGCACATGATCGGGGTGATCATGAAGGCCACCACGATCCCGGCCATCAGGCTGGAGGCGGTGTAGATCACCGGCGGGTTGAGCGGGTCGTCGACGTCGACGCCGACCATCCGGAACGGCGGGAACCAGCCGAACCAGGTGGCCAGCCAGCGGGCCACGCCGGCGAGTTCGTACTGGAGCAGGACGAAGCCCCAGAGCCCGTACACCACGCTGGGGACGGCGGCCATCAGGTCCACCAGGCCGACCAGCAGCCGCTTGATCCGCCGCGGCGCGTACTCGCTGATGTACAGCGCGCTGCCGAGGGCCAGCGGCACCGCCAGGACCACCGCGATCCCGCCGATCAGCACGGTGCCGGTGAGCACGGCGGCGATGCCGAACTGGCCGCGACCACCGTCGGGGTTCCACTCCTCGGTGGTCAGGAAGGACCACCCGGCGGTGCTCAGCGCGTCCGAGGACCGGACCGCGAGGTAGCCGCCGACCGCCAGCATCACCAGCAGGACGAGCATGCCGCTGCCGCGGGCCCACAGCAGGAAGACCCGGTCGGCCAGGCCGGGGTTGACGGTGAGCGGGCGGGCCCGCTCGACGGGGCCCGACACCGGCTGCGGGTCGCTCACACCAGGCTCCCGCGCAGCGGGGCCGGCGCCGGCCGGGCCGGCAGGCTCAGCGGCCGGGCGGGCGCACCGGCGCCGATCACCCCCGCCAGGAAGAGCCCGAGGTTGTACTGGCACTCCCGCTGCCGGCGGAAGGCCCGGGTCGAACAGGCCACCGGGACGGACTCGAAGTCCAGCCGCCAGCGCCACAGTTGACCGTGCTCGACGGTGCCGATCACGGCCCGCAGCCGGTCCACCCGCTGCTGCAGCCGGCCGATCGCGGCCAGGCAGCCGGCGGCGTCCGGGAAGGTCTCCTCGCTCTGGCCGAGGTGCCGGTTGTTCGCCCCGAGCAGGCGCCAGACCACGGCTTCACCGGCACGCACCCCCAGGGGGTGCGCGGGTCTGCTGACAAGGAGGAATCTCGGCTGTCCCATGCCCGGTGTCGCCTTCCGAAGCGCTCAATGGCTGGAACAGACCGTCTCGATCCCGAGGAGATGAACGGATGCCGAGGCATGAACGCCGGACACGGAAAGCATGAACGGGCGGCGCGCGACTCCTCCACAAATCGCGCACCGCCCGTACGAATATGACGATACCTCAGCTGCCGTCGGAGGTATCCGGAACGACCGTCGGTGGGCGACCGGCAGCGGCGCGAGCGGCATCGGAGGTGTACCTCCCGGGTCGCCCGAACCACCCCTGCGGGGCCGTTCCGCACGCCCTTTCCGGCCACCGCGCCCCCCGTACCGGACAGTGGCGGGTCCGGGCGGCGCGCCGTGCGGGCGAACGGATCCGGCCGGCCGCCGGGTCGGCCGCCGCCGGTTTGCCATCCCTTGGAGAAGCCGTCGCGACATGACGACGGTCCGCCGGTTCACCCAGGATTCCTCCAGGGACGAGCCGACGGACCGTCATGGCGTGTGCTCGGCGACCCACCCGCACGGGGTGGCTCCGACAGCGGGCGTCAGAAGCCGAGCTTGCGCAGCTGCTTCGGGTCGCGCTGCCAGTCCTTGGCGACCTTGACGTGCAGGTCGAGGTAGACCGGGGTGCCCAGGAGCGCCTCGATGTGCTTGCGGGCGGTGGTGCCGACGTGCTTCAGGCGGGCACCCTTGGCGCCGATCACGATCGCCTTCTGGCTCTGCCGCTCGATGTAGACGTTGGCGTGGATGTCCAGCAGCGGGCGGTCGGCGGGACGGCCCTCGCGCGGGATCATCTCCTCGACCACCACGGCCAGCGAGTGCGGCAGCTCGTCCCGGACACCCTCCAGGGCGGCCTCGCGGATCAGCTCGGCGACCATGATCTGCTCGGGCTCGTCGGTGAGGTCGCCGTCCGGGTAGAGCGGCGGGCCGGCCGGCAGCAGCTTGGTGAGCAGCTCGCCCACCAGCTCCACCTGCTGGTCGCCGACGGCGGAGACCGGGATGATCTCGGCCCACTCGATGCCCAGCTCGATGCCGAGCTGGTGGATCGCGATCAGCTGCTCGGCCAGCTTCTTGGAGTCGACCAGGTCGGTCTTGGTGACGATGGCCACCTTGGGGGTCTTCTTGACCTCGGCGAGCTCCTTGGCGATGAACTTGTCACCGGGGCCGAGCTTCTGGTCGGCGGGCAGGCAGAAGCCGATCACGTCGACCTCGGCCCAGGTCGAGCGGACGAGGTCGTTGAGCCGCTCGCCGAGCAGCGTGCGGGGCTTGTGCAGGCCGGGCGTGTCCACCAGGACCAGCTGCGAGTCCGGGCGGTGCACGATGCCGCGCACGGTGTGCCGGGTGGTCTGCGGGCGGTCGGAGGTGATCGCGACCTTCGTCCCGACCAGCGCGTTGGTCAGGGTCGACTTGCCCGCGTTGGGACGGCCGACGAAGCACGCGAACCCGGAGCGGTACGGGGATGAAGGGGCACTCATGCCGACCATTCTCCCTGATCACCACGGTCCGCACGGACCAGGCCGCGTCAACCGGCCTTCTTGCCGCCCGAGGACGAGGTCAGCGCCCCGATCAGGACGAGCAGCAGCAGCACCAGCGAGCCGATCAGCCAGTACGGCGAACCGGTCTCCCGCCAGCGGCCGAGCCCCATCAGGGTCAGCAGCAGACCGGCGAAGAACGCCAGTACCCCCATGGTCCCCTCCCCGAACAGCCCATGGTCAGACTATCGGTCCGTCCGGCTCGGGTGCCCCGGCCGGGGCACCCGGTCCGGACGGCTCAGCGCGCCTCGGCCCGCACCCGCAGCGTGCCGTCCGGGCCGGCCAGCAGGACCGGGGTCCCGGCGCCGCCCAGGTCCCGGACGGCCGCCAGGTCGGCCTCGGCCGGCTGCTCGGCCCCGCTCACCACGGCGGCCGCCTCCAGGCCCTTGGCGCCGCTGGCCACGGCCATCGCGACGGCGGTCTGCAGGGCGCTCAGCCGCAGCGACTCCAGCGCCACGGTGCCGGCCACGTACGTGCGGCCGGTCTCGTCGCGCACCGCCGCCCCCTCCGGCACGCCGTTGCGGGCGCGGGCGGAGCGGGCCAGCGTGATGATCTTCTTGTCCTCTGGGTCCAGCTCGGTCAGCTCACTCATGAGGCCTGAGCATAGGCGGCGGGCCGCCGCCGGGCCCCGGGCGTCCACGGACACGTCCGAGGGCCGGGCGGCGGCCCGGGTGTCCGGGGTCAGCGGCCGGTCGGGCGGGGATCGCCGGGCCGCAGGAGCTTGACGAAGGTCTGCGGCCCGTTGGGCAGCGCGTCCGCCTTCCCGTGGCGCTTCTGCCAGTAGGGGTTGTCGTGCGGCAGGTGGCTGCTGACCCTGCCGTACATCCCGAAGGTGACGACCACCAGGCCGAAGACGAAGCTGAAGATCACATTGGGGATCCGGAAGGCCAGCCGGTTGGCACTGCTGTCCAGCACCATCAGACCGACGAAGCCGGCGAGCACGAACAGCGTGCCCATGATCATGTTCACGTTCGAGGCGACGTTGCCGCCGATCACGGCGCCGGCGATCAGGATCACGCCGGCCACCACCGAGAGCACGCTGAGCGTGCCGTTGCTCGACAGCCCGATGACCTCCTTGCCCTGGGTGTCGAGGAAGCTCGGGTGGTCGAGCAGCCCGAGGATGCCGAAGACCAGCAGGAACACCCCGCCGAGCCCTCCGCCGATCCGGTAGACGGTGGCGAGCTTGTGGTCGACCGGCAGTTCGTCTTGCAGTTTCACGGGGACCTCCAGTCGGCGCCGAGGAACGGCACCTCGTGCAGATACAGGGAGCCGCACTGCTGGCAGCCCCGCAGTCCGGTCCCCCAGTCCGATTCCGGCCTGGTCTCGGCGCCCTCGGCGATCGGGGCGCCGCACATGGCCGCGGCCTCTTCTCCGGTCCGTACGACGTGCCACTTGACGACAGCACCGGACGGACCCTCCGGGCCGTACTCCGCACGCAACAGATGTGCCATGACTTCATCGTCGGGACGGCCCGACGGGCTGGTCAAACGGGCCGTACCTTCGTACCAGGACGAAACGGCCCGCAGGGTCGCACCCTGCGGGCCGTGCTGTCCAGGTCGGACTACTCCGCCTCGTCGGCCTCGTCCTCCTCGAGCCGGCGGACCGGGGTCGCCACCACGGTGCCGATCCGGTTGCGGCGGCCCGCCGAGCTCTCGGCGGTCAGCCGGATCGCGGTCAGGTCGGTCGCGGACTCGTCCGGGACCGGGATCTCGCAGGAGGAGCCGGGGATCGGCACCCGCCCCAGGCGCTTGCCCAGCAGGCCGCCGACGGTCTCCACGTCCTCGTCCGCCAGCTCGATCCCGAACAGCTCACCCAGGTCCTCGACCAGCAGCCGGGCGGTGATCCGGTACGAGCCGTCACCGAGGTCCTCGACCGGCGCGATCTCCCGGTCGTACTCGTCGGTGATCTCGCCGACGATCTCCTCCAGGATGTCCTCGATGGTGACCAGGCCGGCGGTGCCGCCGTACTCGTCGATCACGATCGCCACGTGCGAGCGCATCTGCTGCATCTCGCGCAGCAGGTCGGCCGCGGGCTTGGAGTCCGGGACGAAGACCGCCGGGCGCAGCACCGAGCCGACCAGCTCGGCCTCCGAGTCCCGGTTGATGTGGGTGCGCCTGACCAGGTCCTTGAGGTAGACGATGCCCACCACGTCGTCCTCGTTCTCGCCGACCACCGGGATCCGGGAGAAGCCGGAGCGCAGCGCCAGGGTCAGCGCCTGCCGGACGGTCTTGTGCCGCTCGATCATCACCAGGTCGGTCCGCGGCACCATCACCTCGCGGACGATGGTGTCGCCCAGCTCGAAGACCGAGTGCACCATCCGGCGCTCCTCGTCCTCGATCAGGTCGTCCTGCTCGGCCAGGTCGACCAGGGCGCGCAGCTCGGCCTCGGAGGCGAACGGGCCCTCCCGGTAGCCCTTGCCCGGGGTCAGCGCGTTGCCGAGCAGGATCAGCAGCTTGGAGACCGGGCCGAGGATCCGGGCCAGCGGCAGCAGCACGAAGGAGGCCGCCGTGGCCGTGGTCAACGGGTGCTGGCGGCCGATCGTGCGGGGCGAGACGCCGACCGCGACGAAGGACACCAGCACCATCACGCCGAAGGCCAGCAGCACGGCCTGCCAGGTGCGCTCCAGCGAGCGCACGCAGACCACCGTGACCAGGACCGCCGCCGCCATCTCGGCGGCCACCCGGATCAGGGTGGCCAGGTTCAGGTAGCGGATGGTGTCGGAGGTCAGCACCAGCAGCCGGTCGGAGCCGCGCCGACCGGCCCGGTGGGCCTCCTCGGCGCGGAACCGGGAGATCCGCGAGATCCCCGCCTCGGCGCAGGCGGCCAGCCAGCCGAGCACCACCAGCAGCAGAGCTCCGATCAGGAAGCTCGTACTCTCACCGCTCACAGACGGCCGGCCCTCAGTGGACGGTCGGCGCCGGGGAGAGCCCCGACAGTCCGCGCCCGGCCCGCCAGCCGTCCAGGATCCGCTTCTGGAGCGCGAACATCTCGCGCTCCTCCTCGGGCTCCTCGTGGTCGTAGCCGAGGACGTGCAGCACCCCGTGGACGGTGAGCAGCTGGAGCTCCTCGTCCATCGAGTGCTTGGTCGGGGCGGCCAGGCCCTGCTGCTGGGCCACCTCGGGGCAGAGCACGATGTCGCCGAGCAGGCCTTCCGGCAGGTCCTCGCCCTCCTTGCCGGGCCGCAGCTCGTCCATCGGGAAGGACATCACGTCGGTGGGGCCCGGCAGGTCCATCCACTGCATGTGCAGCTCGGCCATGGCCTCGCTGTCGTAGAGGATCACGGAGAGCTCGGACTGCGGGTGGATCCGCATCTTGTCGAGGGCGTAGCGGGCGACGTCGAGGATGGCTTCCTCGTCTGCGTCCCACCCGGACTCGTTGGCGATGTCGATCGACATGGAGGGTTCGGTACTCAGCTTTCGGCGCGATGGGACTGCCGGGGCGCACGCGCGCCCCGACGCTGGACGGGTTTGGTGCGGGCGCCACCGGCCTCGTCGGCCTCCTGCAGGGCGTCCCAGCGCTCGTAGGCGTCCACGATCCGCCCGACCAGCTTGTGCCGGACCACGTCGGTGCTGGTCAGCACCGAGAAGTGGATGTCCGGCACGTCGGTGAGGATCTCCTGGACGACCTTGAGGCCGCTGCGGGTGCCGCCGGGGAGGTCGATCTGGCTGGTGTCACCGGTGACCACCACCCGGGAGTTGAAGCCCAGGCGGGTGAGGAACATCTTCATCTGCTCGGGCGAGGTGTTCTGGGCCTCGTCCAGGATGATGAAGGCGTCGTTGAGGGTGCGGCCGCGCATGTACGCGAGCGGGGCGACCTCGATGGTGCCGGCCGCCATCAGGCGCGGGATGGAGTCCGGGTCCATCATGTCGTGCAGCGCGTCGTAGAGCGGGCGCAGGTAGGGGTCGATCTTCTCGTACAGGGTGCCGGGCAGGAAGCCCAGCCGCTCCCCCGCCTCGACCGCCGGCCTGGTCAGGATGATCCGGTTGACCTCCTTGGCCTGCAGGGCCTGGACGGCCTTGGCCATCGCCAGGTAGGTCTTGCCGGTGCCCGCGGGGCCGAGGCCGAAGACGATGGTGTGCTTGTCGATCGCCTCGACGTAGCGCTGCTGGTTGAGCGTCTTGGGGCGGATGGTGCGGCCCCGGTTGGAGAGGATGTTCGCCGTGAAGACCTCGGACGGAGCCGGGTGGGCCGGGTCCTCGGCGGCCTTCCGGAGCATGGCGATGGAGCGCTCCACGGCGTCCTCCGTCAGGGGTTGGCCGGTGCGCAGCACCAGCATCATCTCGGTGAAGAGCTGCTCGACCAGCTTGATCTCGGCCTGGTCGCCGGTCGCGGTGACCTCGTTGCCGCGGACGTGGATGTCGGCGTCGGGGAAGCCGCTCTCGATCACCCGCAGGAGCGAGTCGGCCGCCCCCAGCAGGGTGACCATCGGGTGCTTCTCCGGAATGACGATCCGGGTGCTGGCCGCGTCGGGGCGCTGATGACCGTTGGTTCGGGTCTGCGGTGTGTCACTCATGGGTCGGCGCTGAGGCCTGCTCATCCCATCTGTCGTGTCGTGTTGCCGCGCGGGCTCTCCGGGTCACCAGGGTACGCCGCGCCGATGTTCGCTGCGGCGGTGCGGCACCCCGGGCGGCGCATTCGATGCTGGACCCGGCGGGCGCCGGAGGCGAATGGTTTTCCGTCATCCGCGCGGCGGGACGGGCACCCGGGCCAGGTCCTCGGCCACCACCAGCTCGCCGTCGAAGTACCGGCGGGCCTCGGCGAGATGGCCGTCGAGGTCCGGGTAGCGCTGGGAGAAGTGGGTCAGCACCAGGGTCCGCACCCCCGCCTCGGCGGCCACCCGGGCGGCCTGGGCGGCGGTCAGGTGGCCGTGCTCCTCGGCCAGCCGGGCGTCGGCGTCCAGGAAGGTCGCCTCGATCACCAGCAGGTCGGCACCCTCCGCGAGTTCCGTCACCCCCGGGCAGAGCCGGGTGTCCATCACGAAGGCGAAGCGCTGGCCCGCACGGGCCTCGCTGACCTCGTCCAGGGTGACCGTGCGGCCGTCCTCCAGCCGGACGGCGCCCTCCTGCTGGAGCCGGCCCACCAGCGGGCCGCGCAGGCCGAGGGCGGCCAGGCGCTCGGGCACGATCCGGCGGCCGTCGGGCTCGGTCAGCCGGTACCCGAAGGAGTCGACCGGGTGCGAGAGCCGGACCGCGGACAGCTCGAAGGGGGCGCCGGGGGCCGGCAGCGGGCCGGGCTCCGCGATCGGGCGCGGACGCAGCCGGGCGCTCTCGTGGTACGCGGTGGCGTACCGCAGCCGGTCGAAGAACGCCTGGCCGGTGGCCGGGTAGTAGGCGTCCACCGGGTGCGGCACCCGGTCCAGGTTGATCCGCTGGATCACCCCGGCCAGGCCCAGCGAGTGGTCGCCGTGGAAGTGGGTGACGGCGATCCTGGTGATCCCGGTGGCCGAGACGCCGGCCAGCAGCATCTGCCGCTGGGTGCCCTCGCCCGGGTCGAACAGCAGGCCCTCGCCGTCCCAGCGCAGCAGGTAGCCGTTGTGGTTGCGGTGCCGGGTGGGCACCTGGCTGGCGGTGCCGAGGACGACGAGTTCGCGCTGTGACACCGGATCAGACCAGGCCCTCGCGGAGCGGCTCGCCGCCGAGCAGGTGGACGTGGGCGTGGAAGACGGTCTGCCCGGCGCCGGCGCCGGTGTTGAAGATCAGCCGGTAGTCGGTGATGCCCTCGGCGGCGGCGACCTCGCCGGCCTCGGTCAGCAGCTCGGCGGCGACGGCCGGCTCCGCGGCGGCCAGCGCGGCGGCGTTCGGGTGGTGCACCCGCGGGATGACCAGGACGTGGGTGGGCGCCTGCGGGTGGATGTCGCGGAAGGCGATGGTGTCCTCGGTCCTGCGGACCACGGTGGCCGGGATCTCGCCCGCCACGATCTTGCAGAACAGGCAGTCGGGCTGGGGCTCGCCGGCCATCTCGGTCTCCTCGCGCTGATCGGTCGTCACCGGGCGGTGACGGTGTCGGCCGCAGCCTAGCCGAGCGGGTGGGCCCGGTACGGCCCGCCGGTGGCGCCCGGGGCCGCCCGCGGTGTTTGAAAGGTCCTCAGGGGGCAGGCGACCGGCGGCGCCGCCCCGTCCGGCGGCACCGGCCGTCGAGGCCCCGCGCCGCTCTCGGGGCCTCGACGCGCGCCCGGCCCGCTTGTTCGAGGAGGAAGCCGCATGCCGATCTGGACCGTCGTTCGACCGCTGCTGGTGATCGCCGCGGTGGTGGCCGCCGTCTTCGCCGTCGACCGGCTGCTGGTGCTGGCCGTCGGCCGGCTGGCCGCGGGGCGCCCCGGGGCCCGACGGTGGGAGATGCTGCGGCACTGCCGGATACCCGCCCTGGTGACGGCGCTGACCGCGCTGCTGCTGGCCGGCGAACCCGGGATGGGCCTGCCGGCCGGGATCCGGCCGCCGCTGCGGCACGGCCTGCTGCTGGCCCTGCTGGTCAGCGCCGGCTGGCTGACCGCGCGGACGGTCTCGCTGTCCATCGAGTCGGCGCTGACCCGGTACGCCTCCGGGCGGCGGCGCGATCCCGGGCGGGTGCGCCGGGCCAGGACCCAGGCCGAGCTGGTCGGCCGGATCTGCGACGTCGGGATCGCGGTGCTCACGCTGGCCGCGGCACTGATGACCTTCCCCGCGGTCCGCGCGGTCGGCGCCAGCCTGCTGGCCTCGGCGGGCCTGCTCGGCCTGGTGGTGGGCGTGGCCGCGCAGTCCTCGCTGGCCAACCTGTTCGCCGGGATCCAGCTGGCCTTCGGCGACATGGTGCGGATCGGCGACGTGGTGGTGGTGGCCGGCGAGTGGGGCACGGTCGAGGAGATCACCCTGACCGCCGTGGTGATCGCCACCTGGGACCAGCGGCGGATCGTGATGCCGGTCTCCTACTTCGCCGGGAAGCCCTTCGAGAACTGGTCCCGCCGGGATCCGGGCATCACCGGCACCGTGCTGCTGCACCTCGACCACCGCACGCCCGTGGACGAGCTGCGCGCGGAGTTCGAGAAGCTGCTGGCGGGCGACGAGCGGTGGGACGGGATCGGCCGGGCGCTCCAGGTGGTCGACACCACTCCCAGCACCATCGTGGTCCGGGCGCTGATGACGGCCCCCGACGCCGAGCGCGCCTTCGAGCTGCGCTGCGCGGTCCGGGAGCACCTGGTGGCCTTCCTGCGCGACCGGCACCCCGCCGCGCTGCCGAGGGTCACGGTCGCCTCCGCCGCGGCGCCTCAGCCGCGCCCGGGCGCGCACGCGTACGCGCACGCGCCCTCGCCCTCGCAGGAGCAGGAGCAGGAGCACGCGCAGGAGCCCGGCGGCGAGGCCGGCACCGGCGGTACGGGCTGAACCGGCCCGGCGGCCCGCGCGGCCCGGGCCCGGGCCAGCTCGGCGTCGAACCCCAGCCCCAGCAGTACGGCCAGGTTGGTCAGCCAGAGCCAGACCAGGAAGACCACGATCCCGGCCAGGGCGCCGTACATCCGGTGGTAGCCGCCGACGTACGCGGCGTACAGCGCGAAGCCGCCCGAGGCGGCCAGCCAGAGCGCCACCGCCAGCACGCTGCCCGGGGAGATCCAGCGGAAGCCGCGGGAGCGGACGGCGGGGGCCGCCCAGTAGAGCACCGTCACCATCAGGGTGACCAGCAGCACCAGACCGGGCCACTTGGCGACCGCCCACAGCCGCAGGCCCCAGTCCCCGACCCCGAGCGCCCGGCCGGCCTGCTCGGCGATCGGGCCGGTGCACACCACGATCACCGCGCCGGCCGCCAGCAGCAGCACCAGGAGGGCGGTCAACGCCAGCCGCACCGGGGTGAGCCGCCAGAGCGGCCGGGCCTCCCGGATGCCGTGCACGGCGTTGGCCGAGCGGATGAACGCGCCGACGTAGCCGGAGGCCGACCAGAGCGCGCCGAGCGCCCCCAGGATCGCGAACAGCCCGCCGGCGCCGGTGCTCCCGCGCACCTGGCCGACGTTCTCCCGGAGCACCTCGCCGGCCGGGCCGGGGGCGAGCGAGCGCAGGGCCGCCAGCACCTGTCCGGTGGCCGCCTGGCCGGCCAGCCCGAGCAGCCCGGTGAGCAGCAGCAGGCCGGGGAAGAGCGCCAGCACGCCGTAGTAGGTCAGCGCGGCCGCGCGGTCGAACAGCTCGTCGCCGAGCAGTGCCCGCGCCGTGCGGCGCAGCGCGGCCCACCGGACGCGGGCGGGGAGTCGGGCGGACGAGCGGGGGTGGGCCGGCACGGGGGCTCCTTCGTCGGCCTGGTCGGCCCGGTCGTCCTGGTAGGGCTGGTGGGGCTGGTCGTCCGGGTCGTCCAGGTCGTCCTGGTAGGCGTTCAGCCGGCGTCCTCGACGTGCTGCTTGAAGTCCCGCAGGCAGCGGTGCACCTGGTGGGCGACGAAGCCGAGCCGGTCACCGATCAGGTCCACCACACCGTGCGGGGTGTGGTCGAGCTGCAGCATCACCCTGGTGCGGTCCGTGCCCAGCGCGTGGAAGGTGACCACGCCGGACTGCTCGGCGCCGCCGCCCACCGCGCGCCAGGCGATCCGCTCGCCCGGGGTGCGCCCGGTGATCTCGGCCTCGCACTCCCGCTCGGCGCCGCTCATGAAGTCGGGGAAGGCGGTCCATTCGGACCACCCCCGATAGGCCGAACCGACCGGCACCGACACCTCGACGGACTCCTCGATCTGGGACATCGTTCCTCCTTCGTCCACTGGCTGGATCGGCGCTCGTATGCCCGCGCCGACGGCCCCCACGCACGCACCCGGACGAATCGTCCACGATGCACCAACTCGGCTTGAAGTCGCCCCAGTTGACTGACACGCTGCCGCTCCGGACCGGCTTGTCCCGGCCCGCTCGGGGTACGCGCGAAGCACCGCACCGGGCGGCCGCAGCGAGGGGAGCAGGACGATGGCTAGAGGGACGAGCGCACCGACCGGACCGGCCGGACCGGTGGCGACGGCGGACCGGGCTCCACGCCCGCCCTTCCTGCGGCGCACCGGCTGGGCGCCCGGCCTGGTCCGGGCGGCGGTGCTGCTGGTGGCCCTGGCCGCCACGGTGGCCTTCGCCGTCGCCCTGGCCCGAGTCACCCTGGTGCCCTCGCCCGCCTCCCGCGATCTGGTGCACGCCAACCTGCGGCCGGGCGCCTCGCTCCGGGCCTACCTGGACCAGCCCGCCGTCCGGTCGGCGGCCCAGCAGGTGGGCGGCAACCTGCTGCTGGGCATGCCGTTCGGCCTGCTGCTCCCGGTGCTCTTCCGGCGGGTCCGGGGCCCGGTCGCCGTCACCGCCCTGACCGCGCTGGTGATGGTGATGGTGGAGACCGCCCAGGCCGCGCTGGTCACCGGCCGGGCCTTCGACGTGGACGACGTCATCCTCAACACCACCGGCGCACTGCTGATCTGCCTTCTGGTCGGCCGCAGCCTCGGGCGCGCCCTGCACCCCGACCGCGACTGAACCCGACTCCCCACCGGTTCCCCGTCTCACGAGAGAAGAAGACAGCGATGGCACTCCTCAGACGCGGCCGCACCACTGCGGCCGAACCCGACACCGCCGACACCGCCGACACCGCCGATGCGGCCGACGCGGCCGGCGCGGCCGGCGCCGTGCAGCCCGACAGCGCCGGAAAGTCCACCGGGGCTCGCCCGGCCCGACGCCCCGCCGGCCGGCGCACCCCCTGGTACATCGGCCTGCCGGTGACCCTGGCCGCGATCCTCGCGGTCTTCCTCGCCGGAGCGCACCTGGGCCTGTTCCCCTCGATACCGAACCCGTTCGAGCGCCGCACGGTGGACCGCAGCCAGCCGGTACTGCTGCGCTCGATCCAGGACATGAAGCGGTTCACCGGCGCCCAGGGCAACTTCCAGGTCATCGTCGACCTCGACCACGAGGCCGCCTTCCTCCCCTCGGCCGTGCTCGGCAACCGGACCCTGTACGTCGCGGCCGGCACGGTGGACGCGTACGTCGACCTCAGCACCCTCGACAAGGGCGCGGTGACCGTCTCCGCCGACCGCACCACCGCCGCCGTGGTGATCCCGCACGCCCAGCTGGCACCGGCCGCGCTGGACGTCCGGCGCTCCTACGTCTACCTCCAGCAGCGCGGGTTCTTCGACCGGATCGGCGACTTCTTCAGCGACAACCCCGGCAATCAGAAGCAGGTCGAGCTGCTGGCCACCCAGAAGATAGAGCAGGCCGCGAAGGACACCGAGCTCACCCAGCGCTCCGAGCAGAGCACCCGCTCGATGCTGGAGGGGCTGCTGCGCTCGGGCGGGTTCACCACCGTGACGGTGACCACGGCCGGCTGACCCGGAGCCGGCGCGCGCGAGGCCGGTACGGTTCGGGGCGAACCGTACCGGCCTCGCGCCCGGTCTGCGGTCGATCGGTGGCCGGTCAGCAGTCGGCCAGCAGGGCCTCGCGCAGTTCGCCGAGGACGCGCTTGAGCACCCGGGAGATGTGCATCTGGGAGTAGCCGAGGAGCTGGCCGATCTCGGCCTGGG
>NZ_JBFAQT010000038.1:0-62455 GCF_040678895.1 Kitasatospora sp. NPDC049258 | reverse complement strand
ACCTACAACACCAACGGCACCCGGGCCACCGAGACCGACCACAACCCGGCCGGCAACACCGCCCAGGACACCACCACCACCTACACCTACCCGGCGGCCACCGCCGCCCAGCCGCACAGTCTCACCGGTACGACGAGCACGGTGAGTGGCGGCGGCACTCCCGTGGCTCAGAACTACTCCTACGATCCCGCCGGAAACACGAGCGCCCGTCACCTGAATCCGGGATCCGGCGTCACCAGCGACCAGAGCCTCACCTGGAACAGTGAGGGAAAGCTGGCCAAGGTCGAGGAGACCGTCAAGGCCGGCTCGGTGACCTCTGCCAAGTCCACGGACTACCTGTACGACAGCAGTGGCAACCGCCTCCTCACGCACACCTCGGACAGCGCCGCACCGGCGGCGGAGAACTGGACCCTCTTCCTGGGCAACACCGAGGTCAACCTGGCCAAGGGAGCGCCCAAGGGCACGGCCACCCGCTACTACCCGTTCGGCGCCGCGACCGCGGTACGCACCGACGACAACAAGGTCACCTTCCAGGTCAACGACCACCACAACACCGCCGAGCTCAACATCGACGCCACCACCGGCGCCGTCACACAACGACGGACCACGCCCTTCGGCGAGGCCCGAGGCACGACACCCGGAGCATGGGCCGGCGACCGCTCCTTCCTCGGAGGTACCAGCGACGCCACGGGTCTGACCCACCTCGGGGCCCGCGACTACGACCAGGCCGTCGGTCGCTTCATCAGCGCCGACCCGCTCATCGACGTCAACAGCCCGCAGCAGATCAACGGATACACCTACAGCGGGAACAACCCCGTCAGGTACAGCGACCCCAGCGGCCTCATGCGCGTCTGCCTGGACACCTGCCGAGGCGAGGACAGCCCGCGCGCTGGCTCCGACGAGATCAGCAGCGGAGACCAGAGCGAGGCGGGCCGCGAAATCTCCGCACGCAGGCACCAGGGGATCCAACTCCTCTCCCCTGCGGTGTCTAGGCTCTATGCCGATGAGTACGATAGGCGCAAGCACCGCGAGCAGCGGCTCATCCGTTGTTCCGAGGAGTGCCGCAGCAGCGCCGGCGATTCGATCGCGGCCGCCTTCTCCATTGGCTGGCTCCACCCGGAGTACGCCAAGCCGAACGTCGTGGTCGTGGTGGAGCCCCCGTGCGTCGGCTGGTGCAAGCTCCAGCACTACGCGCGCATAGGAGCGAACTTGAGCTCTGACGTCAGCACGGTGGCAGGAGTAGCCGCAGTGGCTACGGCATTCATCCCGGGGGTGGATGCCGTAGCGACTCCGGTGCTGGGTGCGATTTCAACAGGAGCGGGCGCTGTGGCCACCGGTCTTGACGTCGTGGGAGGCGACTACCAAGGAGCTGCCGTCAATGGTGTGGTCACGGTGACCGGAGTACTGACCGGAGGGCTGGGCGGCTGGGCAGAACGACCCGCGGCGGCGGCCGGCGTGAGTTTCCTCGTCCGCGGCATGGGAGGCGAAGTCAAAGCCAGTGGCCAGGAAGCTGCACGGCTTTCCGGTGGCAAATACAATCCGGCGGCGGACGATCGCTTCATCAACGCCATGGGATCCATTCCTGCTGCCCTTGCAAGCGCGGTTGGATTCAACCTTGACCCCTTGCATGACCAGGGGAAATCCTCACTCTTTGGATAGCCGTGAAATCATTCATCGAATCAGCCCCGTTTCCATTGGTGATAGGGCTGTCGGTTGCGGGACTCCTGCTCAATGCAGGGCTCGTGTTCGTGCTTTGCCCCAGCAGGAAGCAGCGGTTGACCGCTGCGATGGGATTTGTTCTGGGGGGTGTCTGGATCATTCCGGTCGGAGTGTTGAGGGGGGACTCCGCGAAGCACATAGTTGTGCTCTACGCGGATGCCTTGCTGCTCGTTGCGCTGATCCTCATAGGGCTTCGGGCGGACGTCAGGAGGGTGTCTGTCGCGCGGGCGGCCGGAGACAGGGACATCCCTCCGATCCCCGAGGCTCGTGGCCGCCGAGTCGTTTACGCGAGCATGGGATTGGTCGTGCTCGTCATTCTCCTTGAGTACCTGCCGATCTGGCCGTTCTGACCGGACCAGGTGGCAATCGAAGGGTGTTGCCGGAACTCCTCCCAGGGTTCCGGCAGCACCCTTTCGTTTGGGGCCGGCTCGACCGGAGCCGGGCCGGAGGGCGGACGAACGGTGTTCTGTTGGTGATCCGTTGGTGGCTCGCCGGAGGCTTCGGGCAGGCCGCCGAGCAGGGCGGCCCCGACGCCGGGGCACCGTCCTCGCTGCGTCGAACGGGAGAGGAGCGGACGATGACGAAGCTGACGGGGAAGCCCGGACGGGTGGCGCGGCCGGGCGGCGGCGGAGTGTCGAGGGACTCGATCTGGACCTGACCGGGTCCGGGCGCCGCGCAGGGGACGGGGGTCTCGGCGCGGCGCCTTCAGACCGGCTGCCCGGGCCGCCCGGCCGCCGCGGTGCGCCCGGCCGCCGCCACCTCGTCGAGCTGGGCCCGGATGGTGTCGGCGCGCCAGTCGGTGGACCGCTCGGTGAGCCGCGCCAGGACGGCGTGCGCCTGCCCGACGGCGGCCTCGGCCTCCGCGGTGCGCTCCAGCCGGGTGAGCGCCAGGGCGAGCCGGCCGAGCGCGAGGCCCTCGCCGAACTGGTCGCCGGTGTAGCGGGCCAGCATGGCGGACTCCTGGAGCGGGGGGACGGCCTCGGCGTGCCGTCCGAGGCCGATCAGGGCACCGCCGTTGGTGGCCAGGATGCCGGTGTCCCCGGAGAGGTCGTTGAACTCGCGGTTGATCCGCAACGACCGGTCGCCGTAGGCCAGCGACTCGGTGTGGTTCTCCAGCTCCAGCTCGATCAGCGAGAGGTTGGCCAGCACCGACACCTCACGCTTGCGCAGCTCCGGCGGGCCGACGAAGGCCAGCGCGCGCAGGAACGCCGCGCGCGCCTCCTGGCGCCGCCCGGAGCGGCGGAACACCAGGCCGATGGTGCAGACGGAGGCCATCTGCCCCGGCACGTCGCCGATCCGCTCGCGGATCCGCAGCGCCGCCTCCAGCAGGTGTTGCGCCTCCGACCAGCGCTCCAACTGCATGAACGCGGCGCCCCGGGCGGTCAGCACGGTGGCCTCGCCGGCCGGATCCCCGCCGGCCCGGGCGGCGGCCAGCCCGGCCTCGGTGATGTCCAGCCAGTCCTGCCAGCGGGCCATCAGGTTGAGGTAGGCCCAGGCGAAGCCCGGCAGCAGCCAGCCGGTCCGGTGGAAGCCGTGCTCCGCGGCGGCGGCGGTGGCCCGGACCAGGTTGGTGCGTTCGGTCTCGCACCAGTGCATGGCGTCCTGGAAGTGGCGGAAGCCGTGCGGGCGGTGGCCGGGGCGGGGGGCGGGTGGCTCGGGCCGGGCGGCCCCGGGGAACAGCACGGCGTCCGCCTCGACCAGGCTGTCGAGGTACCAGGCGGTGACCCGGCCGACGGCGGCCCGGACGGCCTCGGCGGGCTCCTCGGCGGCGGCCCGCTCCGCGGCGAAGTCCCGGAGCAGGTCGTGCAGCCGGTAGCGGTCCGGCGCGATGCTCTCCAGCAGGCAGGCGTCGACGAGTTGCTCCAGCGCGTCCTCGGTCCGCTCCGGCGGGTGGTCCAGCAGGGCGACGGCCGCGCGCAGGCTGATCTCCGGCCCGGGCGCCAGGCCGAGCAGCCGGAAGGCCCGGGCCGGGTGGAGCTCCTCCGGTCCTTCGGGGCCCGCGAGTTGGGCGTAGCTCATCCGGAAGCTGGCGCGCACGGCGAGGTCCTCGACCCGCAGCTCGTCCAGCCGGCGGGTGTGGTCGGCCAGCCGGTCGGCGAGCGTGGACACGCTCCAGGAGGTACGGCCCGCGAGGCGGGCGGCCGCGATCCGCAGGGCCAGCGGCAGTCCGGCGCAGTGGGTCACCACCCGGGCCGCGGCGGACGGTTCGGCGGCGACCCGGGCGCGGCCCGCGAGGGCGGTGAACAGCTCCAGCGCCTCCGGCTCGGCCAGCGTGGACAGGCCGAGATGGACGGCCCCGGTCAGCCCACCGAGCCGGCGGCGCGAGGTGACCAGCACCGCGCAGCCCGCCGAGCCCGGGAGCAGCGGTCTGACCTGGGCGGCGTCCCGGGCGTTGTCCAGCACGACCAGCACCCGGCGGTCGGCGAGCAGGCTGCGGTACCGGGCGGCCCGGGAGTCCTCGGTGGTCGGGATCTCCGCCTCGGGCTCGCCCAGATCGCGCAGGAAGCAGGCCAGGACGTCGCTGGGCGCGGCGGGGGTGGTCTGCACCCCGCGCAGGTCCACGTACAGCTGGCCGTCGGGGAAGTCGGCCGCGGCCCGGTGCGCGCTGTGGACGGCCAGCGTGGTCTTGCCCAGTCCGCCGGCGCCGCTGACGGCCACCACGCCGAGCGGGCCGCCGGGCGCCGGGGTGAGCAGGTCCTGGAGCTCCCGCACCTGCCCCTGTCTCCCGGTGAAGTCGGCTATGTCGCGGGGGAGTTGGGCCGGCGGTCGGTAGGCCGCGGGGGCCGGTGGGGCGGTCGCCGGTTCGGCCGGGAGGGCCAGGATCTCCTGGTACGCGGCCTGCGCCTCGGTGCCGGGCTCGACCCCCAGCTCCTCCACCAGCCGCCGGCGCAGCCGGTGGTAGACCGCCAGCGCCTCGCTCTGCCGCCCGCAGCGGTGCAGGGCCAGCATCAGCTGGCGCTGGAAGCTCTCCAGCAGCGGGTGCTCGGTGGCCGGCGCGGCCAGCTCGGTGACCAGGGCGGCGTGCCCGCCGGCCCGCAGCTCGGCCTCGAAGCGCCACTCCAGCGCCTGCAGCCGCCCCTGTTGCCAGCGTTCCACCGCGGGCCGGGCGGCGGCCTCGGCCTCCTCGGCCAGCACCACGCCGGTCAGTGGCTCGCCGCGCCACAGTGCTAGCGCCGCGCGGGCCCGGTCGCCGACGGCCGGCCAGTCGCCCCGGAGCCGGGCCGCGTCGGCGGTTCGGAGCAGGTCACCGAAGCGGGCGCCGTCCAACTCCTCGGCGCCGACCTCGATCAGATAGCCCGGCGGGGCGGCGCGCAGCCGGGAGCCGCCCGCCGGCCCGAGGGCGCGGCGCAGCCGGGTCACGTGGTTGTGCACCGAGGAGGTCGCGCTGGCCGGCGGGTGTTCGCCCCACAGCGCGGCTTTGATCCGGTCCAGCGACACCGTGTGGTTGGCGTCGAGCAGCAGCACCGTCAGCAGGGCGAGGTTCTTCGGCGCGCCGAGCGCCAGTGGGTGGCCCGCGTCGTCGTGCACGGTCACCGGGCCGAGCAGACCGAACCGCATCCCACGTCCCTCCCGCACCACGGGTCCTGATCCGCCCCATGCTAGCCGCGGCCCGCCCCGACCCGCGAAGCTGCTCACGGGTCGGGACGGGCCGCCGGGGGCAGGAGCCGCAGTGGCGTCAGGCCTGCCAGTGCGGCTTGCCGCTGACCATCCGGCAGTAGATCATCCGCCCGGTGGCGTCGTGGGTGCTCCGGCCGAGGTCGGCGTTGCGGCAGAACTGGCCGGCCTGGTAGCAGTTGCCCGCGTTGGAGACGATCTCGCAGCCGGCCGGGGCGGGGGGCGGGTCGGTGTGGGGCGGCTCGGCGGTCTTGGTGGTGGCCTTGGGCGCGGGGGCGGTGGTCTTCGGCGCCGCGGGCTTGGTGGTGGTGACGGCCGGGGCCGCGGGCGGCGCGGCGGCCTCGGTGGCCGTCGGGCTCGGGCTCGGGGTGGGGGTGGGCGTGGGTGTCGGCGAAGGGCTCGGTGTCGCGCTGGCGCTGCTGCCGGCCGGGGCGGGCGCCTGGGCGGCCGCGCTGGTGGAGACGGCGGGTGCCGGGGCGTTGGCGTCGCCGTCCGAGGGGTCGCAGCCGGTCAGGGCGAACGCGGCGGCCAGGACGAGGCCGCAGACCCCGGCGAGCCGCCGGTGGCCGGTGCGGGTGGATGTGGGCATGGGTGTGGAAGGCTCCGTTCCGGCGGGGATGGGCAGGCCGGTGAGTCAACCAGAGCGGCGCCGTGCTGTTCACGCTTTCCGCACGTAACGCCCATACGTTGGCGATACGTTGGCAAAACGAGACCTTACGGTCACGGTCGGTAGGGGAGCTGCGGGACGTCGTAACAGGCGGTCGCCGGGTCGGGGACCTGGCTCACCCAGCCGCCGCGCCCGTCGAAGGCCTCGTCCTGCCAGCGGGCGGCGTTCAGGCAGGCGAGGGTGGGCCCGGTGGGCCGGGGCTGCCGGGTGAAGTCGGTCGGGATCAGCAGCCCGTGCGCGTCGTAGGGCTCGGTGCGGTTCATGAAGCGCTCCACGCAGGCGCGGGTCAGGGCGGCGCCGCAGGAGTCCATCGCGTCGGTCAGCCACTGGGCCGCCGCCCAGCCCTCCAACTCCCAGGCGGAGAGCTGCCCTTCCCGCTCGGGGTAGTAACGGGCCAGCGCCGCCCGGAAGTCGGCGACGGCGCTCTGGCCGGTGTCCTCGTAGTTGCGCGAAGCCGAGGTCGCCCACAGGTTGTTGCGGCAGTTCGGCGAGTCGCGGTAGTCCTCGCGCACCGTCTCGGACCAGTTCTGCACATTGGTGACCTTGGCGGTCAGCCGCACCCCGGCCGCGTCCAGCGCCTGGCAGAGCGCCGCGTTGCCCCGGCTGTCCATGGCGTCGAACAGCAGCTCGCTGCCGTCGGCCTTCATCGCGGCCGCCACGGTCTGGAAGCCCGGCAGCGCGAGGTCCACGCTCTGGCTGAGCACCCGGAACCCCTCCGCCCGGAGGCCCTCCTCCAACTGCCGTGCGTAGCGCGCGGAGTCGGCCTGGTTGTAGGCGACCACGGCCGCGCTGCGGGCGCCGAGACGCTCCTTGAGGAAGCGGTACACCTCGGTGCTCTGGTACAGCGTGCCGTCCCAGCCGACCGAGCGGCCGTCCCGGGGCGCCGAGGAGCCGTAGATGCTGTAGAGGTGCGGCCAGCGGTCGTACGCCGTGCCGATCGGCTGCCCGCCGACGTCGGGCACCGCGTGCGCGTCCACGTACGGGGCGCCGCCGTAGTCCAGCACGCTGCCCGCCACCAGGGCGAAGACCCGCTCCTGGTCGATCATGCGGTGGGCGCAGTCCACGTTGCCGAGGGCGCTGCCGCCGTCGTCGCAGGTGAGCACCCGGACGGTCCGGCCGTGCAGGGCGCCCCGGTCGGCCAAGGCGCGGAAGAAGGCGAGTGCGCCGTAGCGGGGGCCGGTGAAGGCCTCACCGCCGACCGGGCTGGTCACCGAGGTGATGATGCCGATCCGGATCTCCTGCGCCGTCACCCCGGTGTCGGTGGCCAGGTCGGGGGCCCGGCCGCCGGTGCCGAAGGCGCTCTCCGGCAGGCGGCTGCCGCAGGCGGTGGCCGCCAGCAGCAGCAGTGCGAGGGCGGCGGCGGCCGGGCGACACCCGACCACCGCCGCCCGGCCGCGCCGGCTCAGCTGCACCCGGGCACCGTGGTGGCGGCGTTCCCGGCGAGCGTGACCAGGCCGCACAGGGTGGAGGTGGACACCTTCCAGGTGCCGTTCTCCAGGACCGCCTGTCCGCTGGCGTCCGGCTGCACCACCGCGCCCTCCAGGGAGAGCGAGTAGGTCACCGTGGCGGTGGTCGGCGAGGTGAAGTCCACCGAGGTCACCTGGGCCTTCACCTGCCCGACCCGGGGGTCGGAGGCGAAGCCCTGGAGCACCGGCACCAGCTGCTCGCCGTTCTGCAGCAGGGCCGCCTTGTCGGCCAGCGAGGTGGCCGGGTCGAAGAACTTCTCCCAGGTGGCGGTGACCTGGGTGGTCGCCGTGGCCACGTCGGCCGGCCCGCTCCCGGAGGCCGAGGCCGAGGCGGACGCCGAGACCGAGATGGAGATCGAGGCGGACGGCGAGGCCGAGATCGAGATCGAGACGGACGGGTTGCTGGAGCCCGAATCCGAGCTCGAGCAGCCTGCCGCCAGCAGCGTGGCCAGCACGGCGCCGGTGAGGCCCAGGGCGGTGGCCGCCCGTGGCCGCCGGAGGCGGTGGCCGCCGTGCGGGTGGGGGTGCGGCCCGGGGACGGCCCCGGCCCGGTGGTCACTGTGCCTGATGCGCATGGCTCACTCACCGCGTTCTTCCCGACCTGATGGCCCGTCCGCCCCGGTCGCTCGGTTGGCTGCCCGGCCGACGGGCCGGGCTGCGGCTGGATACGCCGCACGGGACACTATGAAGGAAAATCACCGGACAATGTGCAACATAGCGAGCATAAGACTCAAATCGGGCGGCCGGTACCGCCCACGGAAGGGCCCATGACGCGCCTGCACCTGCGGACCGCAGCCCGCGCACTGCGCGACCGCCCCGGCTGGCCGGTGGCCATCGCCGGCCTGCTGCTCTGCCTGCTCGGCTGGTACGGCGTGTCCGGCGAGCGGGTGACCGCCCGCCAGCTGCCCTACCTCGCCTCCGCCACCGCCCCCGGCGCCGCGCTGCTCGCCGCCGGCGCGCTGCTGCTCGGCACCCGCGCCGGAGCCGATCGCCCCAACACGCCGACCGACCCCCGGGTGGAGCAGCTCTACGCCCTGCTCACCGCGGAGGCGGCCGCCGTCGACCCGGCGCCGGCCGAGGGACCGCCGCTCGCCGTGCCCGACGGCACCCTCTACCACCGCCGGGACTGCCCGCTGGTGGCCGGCAAGCCGCAGGCCGTCCCGGTGGACGCGGTCACGGCCCGGCAGCGGGAGCTCACCCCCTGCCCGGTCTGCGACCCCGGCCCGCCCCCGCCGGCGGACGGCTGACACCGTGCCGGACACCCTTTCGCTCGGCCTCGACCTGCTGCTCGCCGGCCTCGCCGCCGGCAGCGCCGCCGCGCTCAGCGGCGTCGGACTGATCGTCACGCACCGCGCCACCGGCGTGCTCAACCTCGCCCAGGGAGCCCAGGCGATGCTGATCGCCTACCTGCTGCGCGAACTGGTCGTGGTCCGGCACTGGCCGCTCGCCCCCGCCGCCCTCTGCTGCCTGCTGGTCGCGGCGCCCGCCCTCGGGGTGCTGCTGGAGGTGGCGGTCTTCCGCCCGCTGCTGCGCCGCGGGGCCGGGCCGGCCGAGACCCTGGTCGCCTCCGTCGGCGTGTTCGTGCTGCTGATCGGCACCGCCGTCCTGGTCTGGGGCACCACCCCGTACGGCGACGCGCCCGCGCTCGCACCGGCCACCGTGCTGGCCCGCCCCGGCGGGCACCCGCTGCGGCTGGACACCCTGGTCCAACTCGCCGGCGTGCTCCTGCTCACCGTCGCCATCGGCCTGATCGACCGGCACACCGGGCTCGGCGTACGGCTGCGCGCCGTGGTCGACGACCGGCGGCTGGCCGGCCTGGCCGGGATCGACGCCGACCGGGTGTCGGCGTACGGGTGGGCGTTCGGCTCGTTCACCGCCGGACTGGTCGGCGTCCTGCTCGCGCCCTACCTGCTGCTCGACCCGTACGGGCTGCCGCTGCTGGTGCTGGAGACCATGGCGGTGGCGGTCGCCGCCCGGCTGCGCAGCCTGCCGGTCGCGGTGGTCACCGGCCTGGCGCTCGGCGTGGTGCAGAGCGAGCTCACCCGGTGGCGCCCGCCCGGCCAGCTGCTACCGCTCGCCCAGGCCCTGCAGGCCAACCTCTTCGTGGTCGCGCTGCTGGTCGCGGCGCTGCTGCCGTGGCGGACCGCGCTCGCCGCCGACCGCGGCCTGCCGGTGCCGCACGGGCGCAGCACCTCGGCCGGCGTCCGGGTGGCCTGCCTGGTGCTCCTGCTGCTGCCGCTCTGGTTCCGCGCCGACGACCTGCGGCACGCCCTCGCGGTGCCCGCGCTCGCCCTGGTGCTGCTGTCCACCGTCGTGGTCACCGGCTACGGCGGCCAGGTCTCGCTCGGCCAGGCCGGGTACGCCGGGCTCGGCGCGCTCGGCACCGCGCTGCTGCTCTCCGGCCGGGTGCCCGGTGTGCCCGCGCTCCCGGCGGTGCCCGCGCTGCTGCTGGCGGTCGCCGCGGCGGTGCCGCTCGGCCTGCTGACCGGCTGGCCCGCGATCCGGCGCCGCGGCCTCGCCCTCGCGCTGACCACGCTCGCGGTCGGCACCGCGCTCAGCCGCCTGGTCTTCGACCAGCCGTACGCGATCGCCGGCCTGGACCTCGACCGGGCGGTGCTGCCCTGTGGCGACCGCGGGCTGTACGCGGTGGAGTTGCTGCTGCTCGGCGTGGCCCTGCTGCTGGTCCGCAACCTGCACCGGGGCCGGCTCGGGCGGGCCCTGACCGCGCTGCGCGACCAGCAGGGCGCCGCCTCGGCCGCCGGCATCGACGTGCCCCGGCTCAAACTGCTGCTCTTCATGGCCGGCTCCGGGCTCGCGGCGCTCGGCGGCGCCCTGACCACGCTGGCCGCCCACTCCTTCGACCCCCACTCCTTCGACCCGGTCCGCGGGCTGCTCTGGTTCGCCGCGGCGGTGGTCGCCGGGGTGGACAGCGCCGCCGGGGCGGTGGCCGCCGCGGCCGCCCTCACCACCCTGGACACGCTGGCCGGGCAAGGCGTGTCCGCCGTCGTGGTGGGCGCCGGCGCGGTCGCGATCGGCCGGCTGCCCGGCGGGCTGGCCGGGCTCGCGGGGCGGCGCCGCGGCGCACCCCGGCCGGTGCTCAGCCCGCTCGGGCGGCGGGTGCGCGAGCGGCTCCCGGGCGGTGGGTCCGGATGAGCGCCGGCCCGGCCGCGGGGCTGAGCGCGCACGGCCTGGTCCGCCGGTTCGGCGGCGCCACCGCCGTCGACGGTGTCGACCTGAGCGTGCCGCCGGGCCGGATCACCGCCCTGGTCGGCCCCAACGGCGCGGGCAAGAGCACCCTGTTCGACTGCCTCAGCGGCGCCGCCCGCGCCGACGGCGGCCTGGTCCGGCTGGACGGCCGCGACATCACCCGGCTGCCCGACCACGCCCGGGCCCGGCTCGGCCTGGCCCGCACCTTCCAGCAGCCCGCCGTCTTCCCCGGCCTGACGGTCGGCGAGAACGTCCGGGTCGGCGCCGAACAGCGCACTCCGGGCACCGTCCGCGGCCTGCTCGGCCTGCCCCCGGCCGGGCGCGCGCAGGCCCGCGCCGCCACCACGCGGGCGCTGCGCCTGCTGGGCCTGGAAGCCGTCCGCGACCGGCCGGCCGCCGACCTGCCCACCGGCGCCCTGCGCCTGCTGGAACTCGCCCGGGCGCTGGCCGCCGACCCCCGGGTCCTGCTGCTGGACGAACCGACCGCCGGGCTGGACACCGCCCAGACCGAGCACCTCGCCGCGGTGCTGCGGGCGCTGGCCGCCGAGGGACTGGCCGTCCTGCTGGTCGAGCACGACGCCGAGCTGGTCGCCGAACTGGCCCACACCGCCTACGTGCTGGCTGCCGGGCAGGTGGTGCTCAGCGGCCCCGCCCGGGCCGTGCTGACGGACCGCAGGGTGACCGGGCTGTGGGGCGGGCGGTGAGCGCCGCGGCCGAGCTGTCCGCGGTCCGGGTCCGGTACGGCCTGCTGGAGGCACTGCACGGCGTCGACCTGGCCTGCCCGGCCGGGCGGGTCACCGTCCTGCTCGGCCGCAACGGCGCCGGCCGGACGACCGTGCTGCACACCCTGGCCGGCACGCTGCGCCCCGCCGCCGGGCGGGTCCGCTGGCAGGGGCGGGACATCACCGCCGCCGACGCCTTCCGCCGGGCCCGGCTCGGGATCGCCCTGGTCCCCTCCGAGCGGGCCGTCTTCGGCTCGCTCACGGTGGCGGAGCAGCTGGCCCTCGGCGGCCCGGGCCCCGCCGACGCCTGGTTCCCCGAACTGGCCCCGCTGCTCGACCGCCGGGCCGGCACCCTCTCCGGCGGCCAGCAGCAGCTGGTCGCCCTCGGCCGAGCCCTGCTGGCCCGCCCCCGCCTGCTGCTCCTGGACGAGCCCGCCCGGGGCCTCGCCCCCGCCGTGGTCGCCCGCCTGCACGGCATCCTGCTGGACCTGGCCGCCGAGGGCCGCACCGTGGTCCTCGCCGAACAGTCACTGCCCCCCGCCCTCACCCGCCCGGGCGTCCTGGTCCACGTCCTCACCCGCGGCCGCCTCACCTTCAGCGGCGAGGCCGGCGAACCGCGCCCGTGAACCCGACCGGCGAACAGTGCTGGTCCGCATCCGCGAGCTCTTGAGCTGACAGGCCGCCGTCAGGCGTGACCCCCGAGGTCACCCCCGCCCAGGTGGCGGTGGCGGCGGGCGCGGGCTGCCAGGAGGTCGGGGGGTGGGGTGGTGGTGAGGTCGGTGAGGGCGGCGGCGATCGCGTGGCCGACCCGGGCGCAGAAGGCGGCGGGTTCCTCGGCCGCGTCCGGGAGTTCGGCGATCACCGTGTCGACCAGGCCGGTGGCGGCCAGGGCGGTGGCGCCGATGCCCTGGGAGCGGGCCAGTTCGGCGGCGTGGTCGCCGTCCCGGTGGACGATGGCGGAGGCGCCCTCGGGTGGCAGCGGGGCCAGCCAGGCGTGTTCGGCCGCCAGCACCCGGTCGGCGGGCAGCAGGGCGAGCGCCCCGCCGCCGGAGCCCTGGCCGAGCAGGACCGCCAGCACCGGCGTGCGCAGCGCCACCAGGGTGGTCAGGCAGCGGGCGATCTCGACCGCGATGCCGTCCAGCTCGGCCTGGGCGGAGAGTTCGGCGCCGGCCGTGTCCACCAGGGTGACCAGCGGCAGCCCGAGCTGCTCGGCCAGCCGTGCGGAGCGGCGGACCAGCCGGAGGTCGGCCGCGGTGAACGGCCGGGCGGCGTCGCCCTCCTGGCGCTGCTGGCCGACCACCACGGCCGGCCGGCCGTCGAACCGGGCCAGCGCCCGGACCAGCGCGCCCTGCCCGTCCAGCGGGAGCAGCCCGTCCGCGCACTGCCGCAGCAGCTGCCGGGCGCCCGGCCGGTCCGGGCGCCGGGTGCGCCGGACCGAGTCCCAGGCGTCCGCCGCGCCGGCTGCCTCGGGCGGCGCCGGGACGACCGCCGCCGACGGCGGTCCGGACAGGACGTCGAGCGCCCGCCGCAGCACCTCGCGCAGCCGCTCCTGCGGCACCACGGCGTCCAGCAGCCCGCGGGCGGCGAGGGTCTCGGCGAGCTGGACGTCGGCCGGCAGCGGTTCGCCGCGCAGCTGCTCGTACACCCGGGGGCCGAGGAAGCCCAGCCGGGCGCCCGGCTCGGCCAGCACCAGGTGCCCCAGCGTGCCCCAGGAGGCGAAGACCCCGCCCATGGTGGGGTTGCGCAGGTAGGTGAGGTAGGGCAGCCCGGCGGCCTGGTGCGCCTGGACCGCGGCGGTGACCCGGACCATGCACAGGAAGGCGGCGGCGCCCTCCTGCATCCGGGTGCCGCCGGAGACCGGCAGTGCGACCAGCGGCAGGCGCTCGGCGGTGGCCCGCTCCACGGCGCGGGTGATCCGCTCGGCCGTGGCGACCCCGATCGAGCCGCCCAGGAAGGCGAACTCCGAGGCCACCAGTGCCACCGGACGGCCTGCCAGCAGACCCTGCCCGGTGGTGACCGCCTCGTCCAGACCGCTGCGCTGCCGGGCCCTGGCCAGCGCGGCGCGGTAGTCCCGGTCCTGGGGCGGGGCGCCGAGCGGCTCGTCCCAGCGGACGAAACTGCCCGGGTCCACGATCCGCCCGATCAGCTGAACTGCCGTCACCACGCCTCCTCGCCGCCGCGCTTGCCGCTGCCGGGCCCCACCCTAGGCTCGGCGGGGCCCGGACGGCTGTGACGGCCGTCGCAGGCCGCTCGCGCGGCGGTGGACCGGATCGGTGCCCGGAGGGCCGTGCCTCGGCCGCCGGGCCCGGGGGCACGGTTTGGTAAAACCCCGCCCCGAGGGTGGGGGGCGGTGTGGACGGCGCGCCGGGGGGCTTCTAAGGTATGCCTCAGCTAACTGGACGACCGGGGGGTCGAGCACCTGCCCGGTCGTCCTTTTTGCTGCCCTGTACCTGTCATGCCACGCCTGTCACGCCCTGTAGGCCCTCGCCCGTGGAGTTCTCATGTCCGCCCGTCGCCGTACCGCCGCAGCCGCCCTGCTCTCCGTCGCCGTCATAGGCGGGGCCCTGGCCGGCTGCTCGAAGAAGGACGACAAGGCCTCCGCCGACGCGATCCAGGTGAACGCCTCGGACACGGCGTGCGAGCTGTCCAAGACCACCTTCCCCGGTGGCCAGGTCAAGCTGTCCGTGCACAACAAGGGCAGCAAGTCCACCGAGGTCTACGTCTACGCGGCCGGCGACAAGATCGTCACCGAGCGGGAGAACATCGGCCCCGGCACCCACGTCGACATCTCGGCCGAGATCAAGGCCGGCAGCTACGAGGTGGCGTGCAAGCCCGGCATGACGGGCGACGGCATCCGCCAGAAGATCACCGTCACCGGTGACGGCGGCGCCACCGCCAAGGCCGACGCCCGTCTCCAGGACGCGGTCGCCGCCTACCAGAAGTACGCGCAGGAGCAGGCCGACGCCACCATCCCGGTGGTGACCCGGTTCGCCGAGGCGATCAAGGCCGGCGACCTGGAGCAGGCCAAGGGCCTGTTCGCCCCGTCCCGGGTGGGCTGGGAGCGCACCGAGCCGGTCGCCGAGAGCTTCGGCGACGTCGACCCGAAGACCGACACCCGCGAGGACGGCCTGGAGCCCGGCCAGGAGTGGACCGGCTGGCACAAGCTGGAGAAGTCCCTCTGGGCGGACAACGCCATCACCGACGCCGACAAGAAGCTCGCCGACCAGCTGGTCGCCGACCTGACCGACTGGCAGAAGAAGATCCCGGCCGCCGAGATCACCGCCACCAGCATGGCGAACGGCGCCAAGGAGCTGCTGGACGAGGTCGCCACCGGCAAGGTCACCGGCGAGGAGGACCGCTACAGCCACACCGACCTCTCCGACTTCGCCGCCAACGTCGAGGGTGCCAAGAAGGCGTACGACCTGCTCAAGCCGGTCGCGGCGGAGAAGGACGCCGAGCTGGCCAAGACCCTGGACAGCGAGTTCGCCGCGATCCAGACCCTGCTCGCCAAGTACAAGCAGGGTGACGTCTACACCTCCTACGACAAGGTCACCGAGGCCGAGCGCAAGACCTTCGCCGACTCGGTGAACGCCCTGGCCGAGCCGCTCTCCAAGCTCGCCGCCGCTGTGGTCGTCAGCTGAACCGCGCCGTAGCCTGCTTGCCGTGACGGCCGTGACCGGCCGTCACGGCAGCCGTGTCCCCACCCCAGACCGACGAAGGACCCAAGGTATGAACGCCGAGACCCCCAGCGACTCCGACCACGGCCAGTCCGCCGCGCCGAGCGGTGAGCCGCAGGGCGGCGTCAGCCGGCGCGCCGTGATCGGCTGGGCCGGCGCAGGCGTGGCGCTCGGCGCCGCGGCGGCCGGTTCGGTGGCGGCCGCCACCCTGCGCGACTCCGACCCCGCGCCGGCGGCCGGGGCGAGCGTGGACATCCCGTTCTACTCCGACCACCAGTCCGGGATCGCCACCCCGGTCCAGGACCGGCTGCACTTCGCCGCGTTCGACGTCACCACCACCAGCCGTGACGCGCTGGTGAAGATGCTCAAGGAGTGGACCAAGGCCGCCGCGGTGATGACCGGCGGCCGCGAGGTCGGGGCCGGGGCGACCGGCCTGGCCGAGGCGCCGCCGGACGACACCGGCGAGGCGCTCGGCCTGCCGTCCTCCCGGCTGACCCTCACCGTCGGCTTCGGACCCACCCTGTTCGAGAAGTCCGGCCCGGACGGTACAACGGTCGACCGCTTCGGCCTGAAGGCCAAGCGCCCCGAGGCACTGATCGACCTGCCCAAGTTCCCGCACGACAACCTCGACCTCGCGCGCAGCGGCGGCGACCTCTGCGTGCAGGCCTGCGCCGACGACCCGCAGGTCGCGGTGCACGCCATCCGCAACCTGGCCCGGATCGGCATGGGCGTGGTCAACGTCCGCTGGTCCCAGCTCGGGTTCGGCAAGACCTCCTCCACCACGCCCGAGGCGCAGACCCCGCGCAACCTGATGGGCTTCAAGGACGGCACCCACAACATCTCCGGCAGCGACGCCGACGCCCTCGGCAAGCACGTCTGGGTCAACCCCGGCGAGGGCCCGGAGTGGATGACCGGCGGTTCCTACCTGGTCGCCCGCCGGATCCGGATGCACATCGAGACCTGGGACCGCACCTCGCTCAAGGAGCAGGAGGACGTCTTCGGCCGCACCAAGCGCGAGGGTGCCCCGTACGGCAAGCAGCAGGAGCGGGACACCCCTGACCTCAAGGCGATGCCCGAGGACTCGCACGTGCGCCTCGCCCACCCGGACAGCAACGACGGCCTGATGATCCTGCGCCGGGGCTTCTCCTTCACCGACGGCACCGACGGCCTCGGCCGGCTGGAGGCGGGCCTGTTCTTCCTCGCCTACCAGCGCGACACCCGCAAGGCCTTCGTGCCGCTGCAGCAGCGGCTGGCCGGCTCCGACAAGCTCAACGAGTACATCCAGCACGTCGGTTCGGCCCACTTCGCCTGCCCGCCCGGCATCCGCAAGCCCGGCGAATGGTGGGGCCAGGCCCTCTTCGGCTGAGCCCCGCCCCGTACAACCCCTTGAGGAGACCGCCGTGTTCGGCAACTACCTGATCGGCCTGCGCGAGGGCCTCGAAGCCAGCCTCGTCGTCTGCATCCTGATCGCCTACCTGGTGAAGACCGAGCGCCGCGACCGGCTCACCCCGGTCTGGGCCGGCATCGGCGCGGCGGTGCTGCTCTCGATGGCGTTCGGCGCCGTGCTGCAGTACGGCTCGACCCAGATGACCTTCGAGGCCCAGGAGGCGCTCGGCGGCTCGCTGTCGATCATCGCGGTCGGCCTGGTCACCTGGATGGTGTTCTGGATGCGCCGCACCGCCCGGCACCTGAAGGCGGAGCTGCACGGCAAGCTGGACGCCGCGCTGGCGATGGGCACCTTCGCCCTGGTGTCCACCGCCTTCCTGGCGGTCGGCCGCGAGGGCCTGGAGACCGCGCTGTTCATCTGGACCGCGGTGCAGGCCACCAACGACGGCTGGAACCCGCTGGTGGGCGCCGTGCTCGGCCTGCTCACCTCGGTGGTGCTGGGCTGGCTGTTCTACCGGGGCGCGCTGAAGATCAACCTGGCCAAGTTCTTCACCTGGACCGGCGCCATGCTGGTCGTGGTGGCGGCCGGGGTGCTCGCCTACGGCGTGCACGACCTCCAGGAGGCCGGCTGGCTGCCCGGCCTGCACAGCCTGGCCTTCGACATCAGCTCCACCATCCCCAAGGACAGCTGGTACGGCACCCTGCTCAAGGGCGTGTTCAACTTCCAGCCCGACCCGTCGGTCCTCCAGGGGCTGGTCTGGCTGGCCTACCTGGCGCCGACCCTGTTCCTGTTCCTGCGCCCGGCCGGCGGCACCGGCCCGCGGCCGGCCGCGCCGGTCGAGGCCAGCACCGCCTGACCCGCCCGCCGCCCGCCGCCTGCGCGCCCAGCGCCCCGTTCCCCGGTCGACCGGGGGCGGGGCGCTCGGCGTTGCGGCACCGGTGCGCCCGGCGTTGCGGCACCGGTGCCCCCGGGCGGCCGTCGGGCTGCCGACCGCCCGGCCGTGGCGAACTGTTGCCGCGGGGAATTGGCGCCCGCGGTGGCGCCGGTACCGAAGTGACGCAGCGTCAGTGGGTGACGGCGGACGGTTTCGCAATTCGCCCAGGATGCTTGCGGGGCAAGCGAATTCACGAGTGATTGGCAACTTGCAACCCGTTGTGGCCACCCCCCGCCGCCGGTACAGTCCCCCTGAATTACCGAGGGCGCAAAGGGGCGTTCTCCGTGGCGGTTGGGGGAGCGGTCATTTTAGGGACTCGTGGTGTCGGTCCGGTCGCCTCGGACTTGATTGACGTGTTCACGCAGATTGTCGAGGGTCATCCCGATCGGGTGGCGATCGAGCACAATGGCCGCACATCGACCTATCGCGAGCTGGACGAGCTGGTCAGCCGGGTGGCGGCACGGCTGGGTGATCGGCCGGGTGTGGTTGGTGTCCGAACTTCCCGTTCTCCGGCGCTGGTCGCCGAGCTGCTCGGGGTGCTGGCCGCGGGCGGTACATACTGCCCGATCGATCCGGCCTTTCCGGCGGACCGGCAGCGCGCCATGGTGGCGGCGGCCGGCTGCCGCACGGTGGTCGATGCAGAAACGTTTCCCCCCTCGGAGTCAGGCCATCGGCCGGTCGACCTGGCCGGTGTTCCGGGCCCGGCCGGCTCCGGCGCGCAGCAGCCCGACCCGGCCTACATCCTCTTCACCTCGGGCTCCACCGGGGCGCCGAAGCCGGTGGCCGTCCCGCACGGGGCGATCGGGGTCGCCGTCCAGGCGCTGCGCGACCTGTTCGAACTCGGCCCGGACGACCGGGTGCTGCAGTTCGCCTCGCTGAACTGGGACACCTGCTTCGAGGAGATCCTGCCGGCGCTCACCGCCGGAGCCGCGCTGGTGCTCGACGACGAGGCCCACTGCGGCTCCTTCCCGCGCTTCCTGCGGATGCTGGAGCGTCGCCGGATCACCGTGCTCGACCTGCCGACCGCCTACTGGCACGAGCTGGTGCGCCATCTCGCCGAGGACCCGGCCGCCCTCCCGTCCTGCGTGCGGCTGGTGGTGATCGGCGGCGAGGCCGCGAGCCCGGCTCGGCTGGCCGACTGGTGCGAGCTGGCGACCGGCGACATCCGCCTGGTCAACACCTACGGCAGCACCGAGACCACCCTGGTGACCCACGCCGTCGACCTGCACGGCCCCCGGGCGCCCCGGTTCGACCGGCCCTGGCGCTCGGCCGACCGGGTGCCGATCGGCCTCGCGCTGCCGCACGTCCTCGAACGCATCGGCGAGGACGGCGAGTTGATGATCGGCGGCCCGGCGCTCGCGCTCGGCTACCACGGCCGGCCGGCGGCCACCGAGGCCAGGTTCGGCGCGGGACAGGCCCGCTGGTTCCGGACCGGGGACCGGGTGGAGCGCGGCGCGGACGGGATGCTGGTGCACCGCGGCCGGCTGGACGGCGAGGTCAAGGTGCGCGGCATCCGGGTCGACCCGGCCGAGGTCGAGGCCCACCTGACCGGCCATCCCGGGGTCGCCGCGGCGGCCGTGACGGGCGCCGTCCTGGCCGGCCGCACCACGCTGGTGGCCTATGTGGTGCCGGGCCCGCGGGCCGACGCCGCGGGCCTCGCCGCGGAGCTGCGCGGCCACCTGGCGGCCCGGGTGCCCGGACACCTGGTGCCCGGCCGGATCGAGGTCGTGCCCCACCTCGCCCGCACCGCCAGCGGCAAGGTCGACCGGGCCGGCACGCACCGCCGGCACACCGAGCAGAAGGCGGCCGAGCAGAAGGCGGCCGAGCGGCAGGGGGCCGAGCAGCACACGGAACAAGGTCAAGGAGGCCTGCGATGAGCGTGGACACGGTGATGGTGGTCTTCGGCCGGGTGCTGGAGACCGACGGGATCACCCCCGACTCCGACTTCTTCGCACTCGGCGGCGACTCGCTGATCGCGACCCGGGTGCTGAGCGCCGTCGCCCGCGAGTCGGGCGTGGAGCTGTCCTTCGAGGACTTCCTGGCCGCCCCCACCCCCGAGTCGCTCGCCAAGAAGATCGCGGGTGCCGCCGGATGAGCGTGGTCGTGGTCGGAGCCGGCCTGGCCGGGCTCACCGCCGCCGTCGACCTCGCCCGCGCCGGGGTCGAGGTCACCGTCCTGGAGGCCCGCGACCGGGTCGGCGGCCGGACCCACGGGATCGAGGTCGCGCCCGGCCGCTGGGTCGACGCCGGGGCCGCCTACCTCGGCGACCGGCACACCGAACTGCTGGCGCTGATCGACGAGTCGGGCCTGAAGACCGTGCCGACCGAGCTGGTCGGCGACAGCCGCTTCGCGCTCGGCACGGCGTCCGACGGCACCCGGGCGGGCCGTTTCCCGCCGCTCGACGCGGTCGCCCTGGGCGGGATGTTCGACCTGCTGGCCGACCTCACCGCCACAGTCCGCGTCGACGCCCCGTGGCTGACCCCCGGCGCCGCCGAACTGGACGCGCTGACCGCCGCCGACTGGGCCGAGCAGCACCTCACCCACCCGGACGCCCGGCTGTTCTTCCCGCTCTTCCTGGGCGAGATGATGGCCGCCGACCCGGCCGCGATCTCCGTCCTGCATCTGGCCTTCTACCTGCGCTCCGGCGGCGGCATCCGCTACCTCAACGCCTTCGAGGGCGGCGCCCAGCAGGACCGGGTGGCCGGCGGCGCCCACCAGCTCTGCGAGCGGCTCGCCGAGCGCCTCGGCGGGCGGGTGCGGCTGTCCGACCCGGTCCACGCGATCGACCAGGACGCCGCCGGCGTCACCGTGCACTCCGCGAGCGGGGCCACCCGGGCCGAAGCGGTGGTGGTCGCGCTGCCGCCGCTGCTGGCCGACGCGCTGGCGTACCGGCCCGCGTCGACCGCCCGGCGCAGCAGCGGGCGGACGGCACGCGGCTGCGCGATCAAGGTCCAGCTGGTCTACCCGGAGCCGTACTGGCGGGCCCAGGGCCTGTCCGGCTGGTCGGTCAACGCCGAGGGGCCGTTGCTGTCCACCGTGGACGACACCCCACCCGGCGGCGGGCCCGGGGTGCTCACCGGCTTCGTCACCGGCGCCGAGGCGCACCGCTTCGCGGCCCTCACCCCCGAGCGGCAGCGGGCCGAGGCCGTCGCCCAGGCTGGCCGGCTGTTCCCGCAGCTGCCGCCGCCGACCGCCTGCCACCTCACCGACTGGGTCAACGAGCAGTACAGCAGCGGCTGTTACGCGGCGCTGCTCGGCCCCGGCGACTGGACCGAGCTCGGCCCGCGGCTGGCCACCCCGCAGCAGCGGGTGCACTGGGCCGGCACCGAGACCAGCACCGAGTTCTTCGGTCTGATGGAGGGCGCCGTCCGCTCCGGCCACCGGGTCGCGGCCGAGCTCCTGGCACCGCGGCAGGTCCCGTACCAGTTCTGAACCACCCTCACAGACAGTCCGGTTGGGAGACAGCGATGCACGAGACCAGCCCGATAGCCCCGCTCGCCGTACGACAGCAGCTGATGACCGAGCCGGAGTTGGGCGCCGGCAACTTCCTGGACCACGCCCTCGCGGTCAACCCCAACCGCGCCGTGCCGTTCGCCTTCGGCCACCACACCGACCACCGCGGCCAGGTCGTGCTGCGCGGCCACAGCCTGCTCGACCTGGCCGCCCACCGGGACAGGTACGCCAAGTGGTACCACGCGAACGGCGTGCGGCCCGGGGAGCCGGTCGGCATCGTGGTCGCCGAAGGCCTGGAGCCGCTGCTGCACTTCTTCGCCCTGACCGCGCTCGGCGCCGTGCCGGCCCTGATCAACGACGCCATGCGCCCCGACGTGATGCTCCGCTACCTCGACCACGTGGGCGTGGTCGGCATCGTCGCCGACGACCCGACCCGGCTCGCCGCCGCCTACCGGGCCGACCCGCAGCGCCGGCCCCGGTTCATCGCGCTCACCGCCGAGGTGCAGGCCTTCGACGCGGAGTCGGCCGGGCTGCCGGAGCAGTACCCGTACCGGCACGCCGCCGACGACGTGGTGGCGCTGATCCACTCCTCCGGCACCACCGGGACGCCGAAGTCCACCATGCTCGCGCACCGCCAGTTCTGGGACGGCAAGCAGCCGCGGATGGTCCGCTTCCCGGCCGAGCCGTACGACCGGCTGATGTCGCTGATGCCGCACACCCACGCCGGCGGCCTGAGCTACTTCCTCACCGCCACCCTGCTCGGGCTGCCGACCGTGGTGATGGGGGACTGGCGGCGCGCCGTCGTGGAGCCGGTGATGGAGGCCTTCCGGCCGACCATGGTGGCCTCCTTCCCGCGGACCTTCGTCGAGCTGGCCACCGGTGAACTCCCGGTCGCCGGAGCCGCCAAGGTGCACTCCTGGTTCAACACCGGCGACAGCGCCCACTACGGCCACATCCGGCGGCTGGTGCAGCTCGGCGAGCGGCCGGCCGGCCTGATCAGGCCCTGGCTGCTGCCACAGGAACGGGACGAGCAACCGGCGCTGTCCGGCTCGCAGTTCATCGACGGGCTGGGCTCCTCGGAGATGGGCATGGCGCTGTTCGGCCAGGTCACCTCGCCGGAGACGGAGCGCAACGACCGCTGCGTCGGCAAGCCGCTGGAGGTGGTCCGCAAGGCCGCCGTGCTCGCCGAGGACGGCACCGAGCTGCCCGACGGCGAGGTCGGCCTGCTCGGTGTGGTCACCCCGTCCCGCACCCCCGGGTACTGGAACAACCCCCGGCTGACCAGCAGCTTCGAACTGGCCGGCTACTGGCTCACCGGGGACGTGGCCCGCCGGGACGCCGAGGGCCGGTTCTACCACCTGGACCGCACCGTGGACGTGATCGACACCGCGGACGGCCCGCTGCACAGCCTGCCGATCGAGGAGGTCCTGCTCGCCGACTGCGCCGACCTGGTGCAGGACTGCTCGGTGGTCGGCGTGCCCGGGCCGGACGGCGGTGGGCAACTGCCCATCGCGGTCGTCAAGTTGCAGGCCGAGGCGGCCGGTACCGGGGCGTCGGCGGTGCGCGAGGCCGCCGACAAGGCGCTGGCCGGCGCCGGCCTGCCCGGCCTGGCCGCGGTGCGGATCGTCCGGGAGAGCGGCGACTTCCCGCTCGGGCCCACCGGCAAGGTGCTCAAGCGCGAGCTGCGCACCCGCTACGCCACCCTGTTCACCGGCGGTCCGGACAGCCCGGACCGATGAGCGAGGACACCGCCCGGCAGCCGTACCGGTACGTCCGCAGCGCCCTGGTCGAACCGGACTGGCGACGGCTGCCGGGCTGGCGGGACGTCACCGAGGCCCAGTGGCGCGACGCCCAGTGGCAGCGGGCGCACTGCGTGCAGAACGCGCGGCAGCTGCGGGCCGTGGTCGGCGACCTCCTGGAGGAGCGCTTCTACCGCGAACTGGAGGCCGACCGGCAGCAGTTCGCGACCATGTCGATGCTGGTGCCGCCGCAGATGCTCAACACCATGGCGCCGGGCGCGCCGGGTCGGCCCGCGGCCTTCACCGACGCCTTCCTGGCCGACCCGCTGCGCCGCTACCTGCTCCCGGTCCGCTCCGACCGGGAGCAGGTCTGGCCCAGCCACCCGCTGGCCGAGCGCGACTCGCTGCACGAGGCCGCGATGTGGGTGGTGGAGGGGCTGACCCACCGCTACCCGACCAAGGTGCTGGCCGAGTTGGTCTCCACCTGCCCCCAGTACTGCGGGCACTGCACCAGGATGGACCTGGTGGGCAACTCCACCCCGCAGGTCACCAAGGCGCGCCTGGTGCTGCGGCCGGCCGACCGCCAGGAGCAGATGCTCGACTATCTCAAGCGCACGCCCCAGGTGCGGGACGTGGTGGTCTCCGGCGGCGACCTGGCCAACGTGCCCTGGCCCCGGCTGGAGAGCTTCCTGCTGCGGCTGCTGGAGCTGGGCTCGGTCCGCGACATCCGGCTCGCCACCAAGGCGCTGGTCGGCCTGCCGCAGCACTGGCTGCAGGCCGACGTGCTGGCGGGGATGGCCCGGGTCGCCGCGGTGGCGGCCCGGCGGTCCGTCAACCTCGCCGTGCACACCCACGCCAACCACGTGCGGTCGGTCACCCCGCTGGTCGCCGAGGCGGCGCGGGCGCTGCTGGACGCGGGGGTCCGGGACGTGCGCAACCAAGGGGTGCTGATGCGCGGGGTGAACGCCACCGCCGGCGACCTGCTGGACCTCTGCTTCGCGCTCCAGGGCGAGGCCAACATCCTGCCGTACTACTTCTACCTGTGCGACATGATCCCCAACGCCGAGCACTGGCGGGTCGCCGTGCACGAGGCCCAGCGGCTCCAGGAGGACATCATGGGGTACCTGCCCGGCTACGCCACCCCGCGGATCGTCAACGACGTGCCCGACCTGGGCAAGCGCTGGGTGCACCAGGTCGTCGACTACGACCGCGAGCGCGGCGTCTCGTACTGGACCAAGAGCTACCGCACCGCGCCCGAGGCCCGGACCGCCGCCGACCCGGCCGAGGCCGGGCGGCGCTACCCGTGCTACGACCCGATCCCCACCCTCCCCGAGTCCGGCCGCCGCTGGTGGGCCGACCGGTACGGCAGGAAGGCCTGAACGATGCTCGAACTCCACCGGCTGGCGATGCGGCACAGCGTCGCGGCCGTCTCGCTCGTCGAGGCCGACCAGTGGACCCTGCCCACCCCGTGCGCGGAGTGGGACCTGCGCCGGCTGGTGGAGCACATGACCGCCGAGAACCACGGGTTCGCGGCGGCCGCCGACGGCGAGCGGACCGACCGCTCGGCCTGGGACCACCGGCCGGCCGGCGGCGGCCCGGTGGCGGACTACCGGGCCTCGGCGGAGCGGGTGGTCACCGCCTTCGGGGCGGCGGGTGTGCTGGAGCGGGAGTTCTGGCTGCCGCGGATCGACCCGGCGGTGCCGTTCGCGGGGCGGCGGGCGGTCTCCTTCCACCTGCTCGACTACCTGGTGCACACCTGGGACGTCGCCCGCGCACTCGGCCGCCCGGTGGCGTTCGAGGCCGAACTGCTGGCGGAGGTCGCGGACATCGCCGACCGCGAGGTACCGGACACCCCCCGCCGGCTGCGCCCCGGAGCGGGCTTCCGCCCCCGGCTCCCACCGCCGGCCGACGCGACCCCGCTCGACCGGCTGTTGACGGACCTCGGCCGCTCCCCGAGCTGGCCCGCCTGAGGCCGCTCCGGCGCGCCCGGCGGCGTCAGCTCGGTCGGAGCTCCCCGGAGAGCATCACGCTCTGGCCGCGGAACTCGGCCACCACCGTGCCGTCGGCCTTGCGGACGGTGACGTCGTAGACCCCGTGCCGGCCGGCCCGCACCCGCTCCACCGCCTCGGCGGTCAGCTCGTCGCCGGCGGCGGCCGGCCGCAGGAAGCTGACCTGCGCGCCCTGCGCCACGGTGACCGGGCCGTGGGTGTTGCAGGCGAACGAGAAGGCGGCGTCGGCGAGCAGGAAGAGGAAGCCGCCGTGGGCGATGCCGTGCCCGTTGACCATGTCCCCGGTGAGCCGCAGCCGCACGGTGGCCCGCCCCGGCCCGACCTCGCCGAGCGTGATCCCCAGCGATCGGCAGACCGGGTCCTGGTCGTACAGGGTCTTGGCGCGGGACATGCTCAGCGCGAGCGGATCGGTCTCCGTACCCATGCCTACCTGCGCTCTCCCGGCGTGCTGTGACGACCGCATTAGATCGGTTGCCGGAGTCACTGTCAACGATCGCACCCGGTGCGGAGGTTGGCCGGATTTCGTTTATCGGTCGTTGAGCGCGGGGCTCTAGCGTTCCCCCCATGCCTCAGCCGAACCCCACGCGCGACCAGCTCTCGGACCACGACGCCGCCACCTTCCAGCTGCTGCTCAGCAGACTCAGCGACTCGCTGGCGCAGGACCTTTCGGCCGCGGCGGCGCCCTCGCCCGCCGGGTCGGGCGCCGACCCGGCGGGGGGTGCAGGGTCAGCTCTCCGAGCGCCGTAGCAGGTAGCTGTCCATGATCCAGCCCTTGCGCTCCCGGGCCTGCTCGCGCAGCTCCCGGATCCGCGGCGCGGCCTCGGCGAGCGGACCGGCGGCGAGGATCTCGTCCGGGGTGCCGAGGTAGGCGCCGTAGAAGATCTCCAGGCCCTCGGGGTCGATCTCGGTGAAGGCCGCCCGCCCGTCGAGCATCACCACCACGTCGTCCACGCCCTCGGGGAAGCCCTGGGCGAGGCGGCGGCCGGTGGTGATCTGGACCGGCCGGCCGACCCGGGTCAGCGTGGTGCGGTGCCGGGCGGCGAGCGCCGAGACGCTGCTGATGCCGGGGATCACCTCGTACTCGAAGGTCGCGGCGCCGCGGGCCAGCACCTCCTCCACCACCGCGATCACGCTGTCGTACAGGCTCGGGTCGCCCCAGACCAGGAACGCGCCGGTCTCCTGCTGGCCGAGGTGCTCGGCCAGCAGGCCTTCGACCAGGTCGGCCCGCCGGCGGCGCCAGTCGTCCACCGCCGCGGTGTAGGCCGGCGTGGTGCGGTCCCGCTCGGCGTCCGGGACGCCGACCACGCGGTGGTCCGGCTTGGCGTGCTCGGCCAGGATCTGCCGGCGCAGCCGGATCATGTCCTGGCGCTCCTCGTTCTTGTCGAGGATGAAGAAGACATCGGTGCGGGCGAGGGCCTTGGCCGCCTGCAGGGTGAGGTGGTCGGGGTCGCCCGCGCCGATGCCGATGACGAGGATCTGCTGCATGGCAGCGATTGTGCCGTGCGGACGGGACCGCCGGGCGCACGGGGGTGCCCGGGAGCCGTCCGGGTGAGATGTCGCCACCGGTCCGTGCCGTCATGATGGAGGAGATGGAGGAGGGGGTGCCGGCACCGCCGCGGCGGCCGGCCAGGAAGGGGCTGCGTGATGGAGCTGTTCCCACCGATCCCGCTGGCCGATTGGCAGGACACCAAGGAGACGCTGCACCGGTTCGCCCAGGTCGTGGGCAAGATCCGGCTGGCCGGGAGCATGCGCCGCAACCACTGGTGGAACGTGCCCTTCCACCTCACCGGCCGGGGCATCACCACCCGCCCGACCGGCTGGGCCGACGGCGGCCCGGTCTTCACCCTCGACTTCGACTTCGTCGGGCACCGGCTGGTCGCCGCCACACTGGACGGCCGGGAGGCCTCCTTCCCGCTGCTCGGCCGCTCCGTGGCCGACTTCCACCGCGACACCCTGGCGACCCTGGCCGGGCTCGGGGTCCGGGCGGAGATCGAGCACCCGCGCCCGTTCGACCTCCCCGACGCCGCCCGGCCGTTCGCCGAGGACACCGAGCACGCGGCCTACGACCCGGCCAAGGCCCTGCGGTACTGGCAGGTGCTCAGCCAGGTGGCGCTGGTGCTGGAGGAGTTCGCGGCCCGCTTCTCGGGGAAGTCCAGCCCGGTGCACCACTTCTGGCACACCTTCGACATCGCCCACACCCGGTTCTCCGACCGGGTGGCCGAACTGCCCCCGCAGGCCGACCCGGTGACCAGGGAGGCGTACTCCCGTGAGGTGATCAGCTTCGGCTTCTGGTTCGGCGACGACGAGTTCCCCGCGCCGGCCTTCTACTCCTACACCGCCCCCGAGCCGGCCGGGCTGGACGGGGAGCCGCTCGACCCGCCGGCCGCGCGCTGGGTGCCGCGCAAGGGCAGCCACCTGGCCGTACTGGGCTACGAGGAAGCCCGGGCCGCCGCGGACCCGCGGGCGGCCGTGCTCGACTTCTTCGAGAGCGCCTACCTGGCCGGAGCCCGCCGGGCGGGCTGGGACGCCGCTGCGCTGGCCTGCCCCGGCGGGATCACCGACCCGTACCTGCCGGCCCGCTGACCGCCGCAGGGCCCCTCGGCGGGCAGGCACCCTCAGTGCAGGTGCTGCCGCCAGTCGTCGGGGACACTGCCGCTCGGCCCGGGGGTCGGCTGCGACAGCGGGTGCGCCAGCGGCTCGGCGAGCTCAGGGCCCTCGTAGTACTCCTCGGTCTCGACGTTCCAGAACCAGTCCTCACCGGGCTCGAAGCTGGTGATGAACGGGTGGCCGGCCGCACGCGCGTGCGCGCCGGCGTGCTGTGCGGGCGAGGAGTCGCAGCAGCCGATGCGCCCGCACGCCGCGCAGCGGCGCAGGTGCAGCCACCAGCCCCCGACCGCCAGGCAGTCGGCGCAGCCTTCGCCGCTGGGTTTCGCGGTGGGGTCGATGCCCGGGATCAGTTCCTCGGCCATTCGGGGTACCTCCCTGCTGCGGCGCGCGAGTCGCCGCGGCCCGGGCCCGCTCGGGTGCGGGCGCCTGTTCGCAGCGTACGACCGCGGCCGCCGCGCCGCCGCCGCTGCCGGCCGCTCACCGCTTCCGGGCCGCTCACCGCTTCCGGGCCGACCGCCGCCCCCCGGCGGCCAGCGCGGCGCAGGCCACCGCGGCCACCAGCCCGGCGGTCAGCACGCCGCCGCCGGAGCAGCGCGAGGACAGCACCGACCAGCGGGAGCGCTCGGACAGCACCGAGCCGGTGCTCAGCCAGGAGCCGGCCGAGACCAGCGAGAGCGCGGAGCCGATCGAACCGATCGACAGCGCGCTGCCGATCGAGCCGATGGACAGCACCGAGCCGACCGAACCGATCGAGAGCGCCGAGCCGACCGAACCGATCGACAGCACGGAGTTCTCGGACCAGAGCGACAGCGACGAGCCGGAATGCTTGGACATGCCCCGATCGTAAGGTGCGGGGCCGCTCCGTTGCTGGGATCGTGCCAGTGGAGTCCGTGCGCCCGTGCCTCGCGAAGGAGTACCCGGTGGACCTTCAACTGACCGGCAAGGTGGCCGTGGTGACCGGGGCCAGCCGGGGGATCGGGCTGGCCGTCACCCGGGCGCTGGTCGCCGAGGGGGCGAGCGTGCTGGCGGCCGCCCGAGGTGTCACGGACGAGCTCGCCGAGCTGGCCGGATCGGCGCCGGTGCACCCCGTCGCGGTGGACCTCACCGAGCCGGACGGTCCGGCCCGGCTGATCGCCGAGGCCGTCGCCCGGTTCGGCGGCCTGGACGTGCTGGTGAACAACGTCGGCGCGGTGCGACCCCGGACGGGCGGCTTCGGCTCCGTCACCGACGAGGACTGGATCTGGGCGCTCACGGTCAACTTCCTGGCCGCGGTCCGCACCACCCGGGCCGCGCTGCCGCACCTGGTCGCGGGCGGCGCGGGCTCGATCGTGACGGTCAGCTCGGTCAACGCCTTCCTCCCGGACCCGGGCGTCATCGACTACAGCGCGGCCAAGGCGGCGCTGACCAACTTCTGCAAGTCGCTCTCCAAGGAGGTCGGCCCGCAGGGCGTCCGGGTCAACACGGTGAGCCCCGGGCCGGTCGAGACGGCGCTGTGGCTGTCCGAGGACGGGGTCGCGGCGACGGTGGCCAGGGCCGGCGGTGCCCGGCCGCAGGACGTGGTCCGCGGTGCGGCCGCCCAGTCCGTGACCGGCCGCTTCACCCGTCCCGAGGAGGTGGCCGACCTGGTGGTCCTGCTGGCGGGCGGGCGCGCGGGCAACGTCACCGGGGCCGACTTCGTGATCGACGGCGGCCTGATCACCACGACCTGATCACCGCGGCTCGGACGCCACGACATGGTCACCGCCGGCCGGTCAGGTGGCGTCGCGCGGCCGGCCGGCCCCGGAGCCCCAGCGACAGTGCCGCAGCCGGGACGGCGGCCGGCGCGGCGGGCAGAGCCGGACGCGCCCCGAGCGGCCGAGGCGCCGCCGCCGAAGCTGCTGCGCCGTCACCGGGCCCGGACGGCCGACCCCGAACGCGCAGCGGGCGTACCCGGACGGCTCACCCCTCACGGCCGGCCCCGGCCGTCGCCTCCGGCAGCTGCCGCAGCTCCACCACCCGCAGACCCACGGACTGGAAGCGCAGCAGCAGCCCGTACAGGTGGGCCTCGTCGGTGACCGCCCCCAGGAACAGGCTCTGCTCGGGGACGGGTGCGTGGGCCAGCTCGGGGAAGGCCTCGGCCAGGGCCGGGGAGACCAGGCCGGCGACGCGGAACTCGTAGCGCATACGATCCTCATCCCTTCCGGCCGCCACCGGTGCGGTGCCCCGCCGTCCTCGGCACCATCCTCCGCCCGGGCCACCCCGGTGTCCTCGCCCGGAACGGGCGAGGCGCCCGCCCGGTGGCGTTCACAGCAGCCCCAGCTCGCGGGCCCGCCGGACGGCCTCGCTGCGGCGGTTGACGCCGAGCTTGCGGAAGACGCTCTTGAGGTGCGTCTTCACGGTGTTGACCGACACGTACAGCTCGGCCGCGATCTCCTCGGTGGACAGCAACTGCGCGGCCTGGCCGAGCACCTCCCGCTCCCGCCCGCTCAGCGGTTCGACCGGCACGGTCAGCCGCCCGCCCAGCACCGCGTACGGCCGCGCCGTCCGTCCGAGCAGCCGGGCCGGCAGCCAGCCGTGCGCCTGCGCCAGCTGCGGACTGCTGCGCAGCGCGCCGGGCAGCCAGGGTCCGGCCTCGGTGAACGGCCGCCGCAGCGCCTCGGGCCGGGCCAGTGTGAGCGCCCGGCCCAGCAGGCGCCGAGCCGAGCCGGTGTCCCCGCGCCGCTCGGCGAGCTGAGCCCGCAGCAGGCAGAGCTCCACCCGGCCGACCGCGCCCGCCGGCCAGCTGTCCTCGCCGACCCCGTCGCCCTCGCCGGTCCCGCCACCCGGCGTGGCGCCGTCCGGCCGGGCGCCGTCGCGTTCCGCCGGCAGGCCGGCCAGCACCGCCGCCGCCTCCGGGTCGTTCCCCGCCGCCAGCAGCGCCCGCGCCCGGGCGAGCGCGGACTCCGGGCGGGCCGGGTCGGCGCCCGCCAGGGCGGCCAGCGCCGCTTCCGGGTCGGGCCCGGCCAGGTGGACGGCGGACTCGGCGATCGCCAGCTCCCCGGCGGCCCAGGGCGACAGCCCCGGCCCCGCCTCCCGCAGCCGCGACCCGGCCGCCCGGAGGACGGCCAGCGCCGCCGCCGGCTCCCCGGCGGCGGCCGCCGACCGGGCGCCGACCACGGCCGCCACCACCGCGCTGGCGGGCTCGATGGCGCCGGTGCTCAGGGCATGGGCGAGGTGGTCGCGGGCGGCCGCGGGCTCGTCCTGCTCGCTCGCGATCCCGGCCAGTACGAGACGGCCCAGCGCGGCCGGGCGCGTCGCGGGTTCGGCGAGCGCCAGGGCGTCCTGCGCGTGCGTCCGGGCCGCGCCCAGCCGCCCGAGCAGCAGCTCGGCCAGCGCCAGCGACCCCAGGCAGTCGCCCGGCGGGTACTCCGCCCCCGGCGGAGCGCGGAGCGCCAGCGCGGCCGCCAGGTGCGCCCGCGCCGATGCCGGCCGGCCGGCACCGAGCTCGGCCGCGCCGTGCCCGGCCAGCACCGCCGCCGGGATCTCCGGGTGCCGGGCCAGCAGCGGCGGTGCCACCCGGGGCATCAGCCGGTCGGCGCTCGCCGCCGCCCGTCCGGTCGCCGCCGGGTCGCCGGCCAGCCGTGCGCCCAGCACGCCCAGGTAGGCGGCGCCGAGCCGGGCCGCCGGGTCGCCGGCCCGGTCGAGCCGGGCGTCCGCCCGGCGCAGCGCGGCGGCGAGGCCCGCCGGGTCGCGGTCGGCCAGCCGGACGGCCGCCTCGACCAGCGCCGGCGCCGCGCCGGGGGTCCCGGGCGGCAGGCCGGCGAACAACTGGTCCAGCCGGTCCGGCGCCGCACCGGCGGCGAGCCGGCCCAGTGCCAGCTCGCCCACCACCAGCTCCGCGCCGAGCCGCCAGGCACCGGCGGCCGCCGCCTGCGCCACGGCCTCGGCGAGCAGCCCCTGCCCGGCCAGCCAGCGGGCCGCCCGCCGGCGCAGCCGGGGCTCCAACCCCGGGTACCGGTGCCGCAGATGGGCCCGCAGCACCTCGGCGAACAGCGGGTGCAGCCGGTACCAGGCGGAGCCGTCCACCGGTTCCAGGAAGGCGTTCGCCCGGGCCAGCCGGGCCAGCGTCCACTCGCCGTCGCGCCGTCCGGTCAGGGCGTCCGCCAGGCCGGGGTGGATCCGGGCCGTGACGCCGGCGCGCAGCAGCAGGTCCTGGGTGGCCGGCGGCTGCGCCTCCAGCACCTCGGTGAGCAGGTAGTCGGCGACGGTGGTCCGGTCGGCGGCGAACTCGCGCACGAACGCCTCCGGGTCGCCGGCCCGCTGCATGGCCAGCGCGCACAGCCGCAGCCCCGCCGCCCACCCCTCGGTGCGGCCGACCAGCATCCGCAGGCCCCCCTCGGACACCGTCAGCCCGTGGTCGCGCAGCAGGGTGTCCGCGTCCTCGGCCGAGAACCGCAGGTCGGCGTTGCGGATCTCGGTGATCTCGCCGGCGGCCCGGTAGCGGTGCAGCGGCAGCAGCGGCTCGCTGCGGCCGAGCATCACCAGCCGCAGCCCCGGCGCGCCGCAGCGCAGGACGAAGGCGAGCCCGTCGGCGACCTCGCGCGAGGGCACGGCGTCGGACTGGTCCAGCACCAGCACCACCGGTTCGGGTGCCTGGGCCAGGCTTTCGGCGAGGCGCGCCAGCAGCCGCCGGTCCACCCCGCCGGCGCCCGGCGCCCGGTCCGGGCCGCCCGACCCGCCCGGCCCGTCCGGCAGCCGCACCCCCCGGCGGCCCAGCGCCGTCAGGACGTACGCCCAGAAGGTGTCCGGGGTGTCCCCGGGTTCGAGGGTCAGCCAGACGGCGGTGCCCGGGGCCCGGCCCGCGGTGGGGTCGAGCCAGTGCGCTGCGAGCAGGGTCTTGCCGGCGCCGGCCGGCCCGTTGACGAAGGTGAGCGGCCCCCGCACGCCGGCCGTCAGCCGCGCCAGCAGCGCCGGGCGGTGCACCAGCGTCCGCGGCACCGCCGGGACGGCGAACCGGGCGGCGAGGACGGGGTCGCCGGCCGGTGCCGGGTCACCGCCGGGCGGCACGGCGGGGGAGTCGGGGCGGGCGGGGTCGGGGCGGGCGGGGTCGAACATGGGCTCACCCCGGTTCGCGGGAGGGCGGTCGGCGACACCTCCACTGAACCGCCGCCCGGCCCCGGCCGCCAGTCGCGGTCACCCGCGGCGGGTGAGGCGCACCCGGCCTGCGGCGCCCACGCTCGGCCCTGTACGGGCGGAGGCCGGCGGTCGGCCCCGCACGGGCGGAGGTCCGATGGAAGCTCTCGCGGCGGCTCGGCCGCCCTGGCCCGCGGCCGCTCGGCGCCCGGTGACGGGGTGAGGGGGCGTGCCCGCGTGACCCACGCGCTGCCGGCCCGCCGGCGGCGGCTGCGGGCCGGGCTGGCCCAACTGCTGGGCGCGCTGGTCGGGTTCGGCCTGGGGCTGGTGGTGCCCAGGGCGACCGCCGGCCCCCAGGTCCCGGCCCGGCAGACCGCCGAGTTGCTGCTCGGGCTCGGGCTCGGCGTGCTGGGTGCCGTCACGGTGGTCTTCTCGCTGCTGTTCCTGGTCCTGCAGTGGGCGGCGACCACCTTCACCCCGCGCCTGACGCTCTTCCGGGACGCCCCGATCGTCTGGCGCACCTTCGCCTTCTCGGTCGGCCTGGCGGTCTTCGGGGTCACCGCCGCGCTGGCGATCGGCGACCGGACCGAGGTCTCGGTGGTGGTGCCGATCGTCACGCTGATCCTGCTGCTGGCCATGCTGGTGCTGCTGCGCGCGCTCCAGCTGAGGGCGTTCGCCGCCATCCAGCTGGCGCCCGTGCTCGACTCGGTCGCGGTCCGCGGCCGGGCCGTCCTGGACACCCTGTACGCGGGCCCGCCGCCGCCGGCCCCGCCGCCGCTGCCGCCGCTGCGCTCGACGGTGCGCTGGCCTCGGCCGCCGGCCGTGCTCCAGCAGATCGACGTGGACCGGCTGGTGGCGTCCGCCCGGGCGGCCGACGCGGTCCTCGTCCTGCGGGCCGCGCCCGGCACCACCCTGCAGCGCGGTACCCCGGTCGTCGACGTGCACGGCCCCGCCGCGCCGGGCCCCGTCGCGCAAGGCCCCGCCGTGCCCGACTCCGCGGTGCTCGAAGGGCTGCGCACCGGCATCGAGCGGAGCTTCGACCAGGATCCGCTGTTCGCCTTCCGGCTGCTGGCCGACATCGCCCTGCGGGCGCTGTCCCCGGCGGTCAACGACCCGGCCACCGCGGTGCAGGCGCTGGACGACCTGGAGGACCTGCTCGGCCGGACGGTCGCCCGGCCGGCCCGGATGCTGCGGTTCACGGACGGCGCCGGGGTGGTGCGGCTGCTGGTCCGGCTGCCGACCGGGGAGGAGTACCTGCGCACCGGCCTGGACGAGGTCGTGGTGGCCGCCGCGCGGTCGCCGATGGTGCTCGGCCGGATCCGTACGCTGCTGCACCACCTGGCCGCGGCGGCCGGCCCGGAGGCGGGCGGCCCGCTGGCGTCCAGGCTCGACCGGGTGGAGGCGGAACTGGCCCGCCGCTTCCCCGCCCTCGGCCCCGACGGCGCGCTCGACCCCGACGATCCCCCGTCACCCGCCGCGGGTGACGCGGCCGGGTGAGCGCGGACGCATCCTGGAGGCAGAGCGGCTGTGCGGCCGAGCGGTCGCGGGCGCCCGGGAGGCACAACATGATCGCTACGTCACTGGCCGGCGACTACCCCCTGCTCGACCTCTTCTGGACCATGGCGGAGATCTTCCTCTGGATCCTGTGGATCTTCCTGCTGGTCCGGGTCATCGACGACATCTTCCGCGACGACTCGCTCGGCGGTGGCGCCAAGGCGGCCTGGGCGATCGTGGTCGTCCTGCTGCCGTTCCTCGGCATCTTCATCTACCTGATCGTCCGGGGGAGGGGCATGGGCGAGCGCAGCGCGAAGGTGGCGCAGAAGCGCGAGGAGCAGTTCCGCTCGTACGTCCGGGACGCTGCCGACGACGGCGGCGCGAGCCATGCCGACCAGCTGGCCAAGCTGGCCGAGTTGCGCGGGCGCGGCGACCTCACCGAGCAGGAGTACCAGCAGGCCAAGGCCAAAGTGCTGGCCTGAGAAGGGAGTTGTGCGATGGACCTGGGTCCGGTGGAGTATGTCGTGATCGCCTTCCCCGGCAACCGCTTCAACGGCGAGATCGCCCCCGAACTGCAACGGCTGGTCGGGAACGGCACGGTCCGGATCCTGGACCTGACCTTCATCAAGAAGGACGCCGACGGCGCGGTCAGCTATCTGGAGCTGGAGGCGCTGGAGCCGGACGAGGCGCTGGTCTTCCGTGACATCGACGGCGAGATCGAGGGCCTGTTCAGCGAGCAGGACCTCGCCCAGATCGCCGAGGAACTGGTGCCCGACTCCTCGGCCGCCCTGCTCATCTGGGAGAACAGCTGGGCCGCCACCATCGCCGGAGCCGTCCGGCGGGCCGGTGGGGTGCTGCTGGAGCACGAGCGCATCCCCGCCCCCGTGGTCGAGCAGGCACTGGAGGCCGCCGGCTGAGCCGGCGGCCCGAACCAGGAAGGGACAACCCGATGTTGGGACGCTCCGTACGCCGGGCCGGTCGCCCGGGCGTGCTCGGCATGGCCGCCCGTACCGCGGTGGTCGCCGGTACCGCGACCGCCGTCTCCGGCCGGGTCTCCCGGCGCCAGGACGAGCGCGCCACGGCGCAGCAGGAGGCACAGGCGCCCCCGCCGGCCGCACCCCCGCCCGCCACGCCCCCGGCTCCGGCCGGCGGGCTCACCGACGAGGACATCAGCAGCCTGGAGCGGCTGGGCAAGCTGCACCAGCAGGGCGTGCTCTCGGACCAGGAGTTGGCCGCCGCGAAGGCCCGCATCCTGGGCGGCTGAGCGGGCGCGGGCCCGCCGCGCTCACAGCCGGACGCCGCCGCGCGGGCGCACCGGGGCGGTGAGCGACGGATCCACCAGCACCGGCTCCTCGGCCCGGGCACGCGCCAGTACCCCCGGATCGAGCCGGGCCACCGCCAGCGCGGTGTCCGCCTCGCCCGCCTCCACCAGCAGCGTCCCGTCGGGGTTCCAGACCGCGCTGCCACCGCAGCCGTGGTACGGGCCGCTCGGGCCGTTGTGGTTGGCCAGCAGCGCGTACGCGGTGTTGTCCAGGGCCCGGGCCGGAAAGACCGTCGCCCGCTGGCGGGCCCCGCTGCCCCGGCCGAGCATCGCCCCGACCAGGTAGGCGTGGCAGCCGTCCAGCGCGGCGGCCCGCGCGTGCTCGGGGTAGCCCGCGTCCCAGCAGATGCCGAGCCCGAGCCGCCAGCCGTCCAGCTCGACGGTGCAGCCCCGGGTGCCCGGTGCGAAACCGGCGGCCCGCTCGCTCGGCGTGACGTGCTGCTTGTCGTACCGCGCCGCGAACCGCCCGTCCCGCCCGAGCACCAGCGCCGAGATGTGCAGCGCCCCCGACCCGGCGTCCCGCACCGGCGCCCCGGCCACCACGGCGGTCCCCGTCTCCGCGCAGGCGGCGGCCAGCGGATCCAGCCGGGAGTCCGCGGCACCCACCGTGCACCCCCGCGGATCGGCCGCGATCCCCGCCAGCTCGTACCCGGTCAGGAAGAGCTCCGGCAGCACCACCACCCCGGCCCCCCGAGCGGCCGCCTCCCGCACCAACCCGGCCGCGACCCCCACATTGGCGACCACATCCAGCCCGACACACCCCGCCTGCCCGGCCGCCACGACCAACGGCCCGGCCGGCAGCACCTCAAGATCACCCATGACCCCCCAACCTACCCGACCGCACCGGTCCTGGCAGCGGCCGGGCGATGGCCCGGGCCGGCAGGCGAGGGACCGTGTCGGAGGCGGCGCCCTGTCGAGCCGCCGCTGCTTGTGCCAGGATTTGACAAAGCGTCAGTTCAGCTCAGCCGCCGATCGGTGGCCCCAGCGCGGGGGTACCTGCCATGACCGTCACTTCCCTCTGGGGCACCCTGGAGGCGCGGCTCCTGCCCGTCTTCGCCGAGTACCGCAGCCGGATCGCCGAGCTGCCGGTCGAGGTCAAGCCCGACCGCACCCTGCTCACCGAGGCCGATGTCGCCGTGCAGAAGCTCATCATCGACGCACTGCGCGAGTTGGAGGGCGACGCGGTGATCATTGCCGAGGAGGACGAACGCGCCGGTGTTCGGGCCGAGGTGGCCGCCTCCTCGGGCCGGGTGTGGGTGGTCGACCCGATCGACGGTACGGCCGAGTTCGTGCGGGCCGAGCGGACCGAATTCTGCTCGGTGGTCTGCCTCCTGGAGGACTGGGCGCCGGTGGCGGCCTTCGTGCTGGCCCCCGAGCTGGGCGCCGGCCGCACGCCGCTGGTGGTCACGGCCGATGTTCGGCGCGGACAGGTCGAGCTGAACGGGAAGCCCGCCGGAGCCGCCTCCACCCGGTGGATCTCTGCGACCCGAAGCGCCGGCGATCCGCCACGCCCCTTCGACGCCGCGGCCGAGCGTGAGGGCTACCGGCTGAAGCTCCGCACCACCTCCCAGACCCTGGACATGGTGCGCACCGTGGTCGACCTGGCGGATCGGACCGACCCCCCGGCCCCCGGCTTCGACCTGTTCTGGCGGCGCGATCAGAAAGTCTGGGACGGCCTGGCGGGGCTCTGCCTCGGTGCGGCCGCCGGCCTGCACAGCTCTGACGAGTCCGGTGAGCCGCTCCCTCTCGGGCCGGAGCTGCTGAGCCGGGCCGAGCCCGTCTTCGAGTCGACGGTGATGGGCCGCCGGGAGACCGTCGAATGGTTCCTGGAGGTGACGCGCGGATGAGTCGGCGGAGCACCGCCGTCCTGGTGGACGTCACCTCGCTGATCAGCGCCGAGGATTTCCTCCTCGCCCAGAACCGCGGCGGGCAGCCGCAGGATCCCTTCGCCAGGCAATGCTTCGTGGAGATCGTGCAATCGCTGATCTTCATGTCAAGGGTCTGTGTCCCGCATCCGCTCCTGCACAGCCCCCGCCCCGAGGACTTCGGCGAGCGCCCGCTGCTGCTGCGAGCACTGATACGGGCGGGGCTCCTGAATCCGCTGTTCCTGACTGTGCCCCAGCAGCGAACGGCGGAGCAGCTGGAGAGCGCGGCGCTCCGGGACCTCGAGAGCGTGCACGGGATCACGAGCATGGCGCGCTTCGTCGAGCAGGCGTTCGTCATCGACGAGGCGAACCGGGGAGGACAGGCCCCGCTGGCGCGGCGGCTGCGCGACTGGAGCGCCTTCCAGGAGCAGCAGGTCAGGGCGGCGGCAGGCCATCACGGTGATCGGATACCCACCCAGGACGGCGTCGAGCAGGATGCGTTCGGTGAGTGGGCGCGCGCCGCCGCCGTGATGCTCGCCGGGCCCTTGCGCGAGATCGCGGCTCCCGGCCAGGGCAAGTACCTGATGGCGACCCTCGCCCGCGCGATGAAGTACCGCGCCAGGGCGGAGGCCGGCGTGATCTCCTACCAGTCCCACCCGCTGCGCCGCGACTTCTCCCTCACCTTCGACCTCACCCGCGACGGTGCCGCGGACAGTACGGTGCTCGACATCATCCAGGCCGTCCGCGGCATCCACGATTCGCTCACGCAGGCGGCCGGGGCGGAGGAGTCGCACCGGCTGCGCCTGCTCCAGCTGGAACTTCCTTTGCTGGGCGGCCGGTTGTGGGTTCCGGAGGAGACCGGGCGGATGTCCGACGTGGACTGGGTGGAGCTGGTGGCCGACCGGATCCGGGAGTACCGCACCAGGGCCGCGGCCTTGCGGCATGCCGTTGAGCGCTGCGTCACGGACGAGGACCAGCTGCGCCTCGCCCGCGACATCGAGGGGGTCAAGCGTCAGCTGCTCGAACGGCTGGGGCTGCGGAGGGTGGAGATGTCCCCGGTGGAGCGCGAGTTGGTGGACAGCGTTGCGTCGGTCGCCGAGATGGCGACCGGTGTGCCGGTGGTCAGCGGGCTCTGGTTCGGGGCGAGGGCCTTGGGCAAGCAGTTCGGCTTCTCCGGCGCCCAGCCGTTCCAGCGGTTCCTCTACCGCGAGTTCGTGCACGCCTGGAAGCGCGCCGGGCGCTGACTGTCTGGGTCGGTAGCCGGTCCGCGGCCCTGGGGCGTATCTCGGCCAATCTGGTGGTGGGCCGGTGGATCGGTGGGGCCGGAGCGGGTGCGGGAGTGAGGGGTGGGGCGGGAGTGAAATCCGGACAGGCGTGCGGGAGGGCGGGTGTGACGATCTGTCAGGAGGTGAAGGGTCGGTGCTATAACTGCGACGATCATGTGACCGCATGATCAGTCACCACGGTCGCCACCACACCGACCGTGCCTCCTGGGGGGACCCATGTCCGTCATGAGCCCACTGCGCCGGATCGGCCGCCTCGCCTCGCGCGTGACCATCGCGCTCGCGGCCGCCGCCGCCCTGCTGTTCGCCTCCCTCGCCGCCGTGCCGGCCGCCCCGGCGCAGGCCGCCGGCCTCGACGGCACCTGGGCGTGCAGCGTCCCGGCCGGCTACACCTACGACCAGGTCCAGCAGACCCGCCAGTGCAGCGGCGGTGCGAGCTGGACGTCCACCGTGTTCCACCTGCGGACGCCCGCCGAGGGCGTGCTGTCCTGCACCCCGGTCGACGGGTTCGTCTACGACTACGTCTCGTTCGGCAGCGCCTGCGCCCAGGTCGGCCCGCAGGCCACCAGCTACCGGCTGCGCACCCCCGTCGACGGCCTGACGGCCTGCACGGTGAAGCCCGGCTGGACGTACGACCTGATCAGCTACACCACCGCCTGCAGCACCTCCCCGGGGGTGCCGGCGACCACCTACCGGATCAAGCAGCCGGTCAACGGCCTGTGGGCCTGCTGGGCGCCGGCCGGCTGGTCGTACACGGCCACCACCAGCACCTACGACTGCAGCTACACCAGCGGCGTGCCGTCCACCAAGTACCGCCTGGCGGGCTGACCGCGCCTCACCCCGCCGCCGCCCCCGCGCCGAGACCCGGTGCGGGGGCGGTGCGGCGCCGCACCTCGGCGGAGCGCCGCCAGATCCGCTCCCGCACGCTCTGCGGCAGGTCCCGGCCGCTGTCCGCGGCCAGCACCTCCCGCCGGGCCACCACCGCGCTGGACACCATCGCCCGGTACCGCCGGAAGGTCTGCACCTCGCCGGGCGCGAAGCACCCCTCGCCGAGGTACGTGTAGTCCATCTCGTCCGGGCCGCGCTCGCCCAGCCGGGCGGTGTCCACCGCCCACTCCCGCAGCTGCCACGGCGCCGCGGACACCGTCACCAGCCCGCCCCGGCGGGTCACCAGGCTCCGGAAGTCGCCGCCCCGCCGCTGCTCCTGCCGCACCCGCCGCCCCCAGCCCTCGGCCTCCGCGAGCGCCCGGTCCAGCCCGGTGGTGCGCCAGCGCACCGTCCCGTCCGGCGCCGGGCCCAGCGGCAGCGCCCGCCGCAGCGCCCGGGCGGCGCCCTCGCCCAGCGGCGTCAGGTCGCGGGGCACCAGCACCACCGGGTCGCTCGGCTCGCCCTCGAACGGGGTCGGGTCGAGGAACGGCCGGTCGATCACCACCAGCGTGCCGGGGTGGCGCTCGTACGACAGCCCCCACAGCAGCCGCGCCAGCAGCTGCGCGCCGGGCGGGTCGGACAGGATGTGCCAGGTCCGGTGGAAGTGGTTGGTGGCGAACCGCGCCGCCGTCCCGGGCCGCAGCCCGAGCACGGTGTACGGGCGGCCGTCCAGCCGCAGCACCCGGCGGTGCAGTTTCAGGCCGTCCGCGGCCGCGCGCGCGTGGCCGGGCCGTTGGTGAGCGCCGCTGATGGTGGTGCACCTCCCGGATGCGGGCCCGGCGCCCGTGCGCCGCGGTCCCGGTAGGCATGGTGACGGACCGGGCGGCGGCGGTCACCCGGTTTTCCGCTCGCCCGTCCGGGCGCCTGCGGTGGCCGCCCCGGACCGCCCGCCGGATGCTGGAGCAGGGATCCGCCCTGCCCCCGTCCAGGCGCCGTGGCCGACCGTCGGGGGCAGCGGACACGGGTGAAGGCGGTGCGCTGCGCATGTCACAGCCGCAGGAGCGGGCCAAGGACAGCCGGCTGGCCGGGTACGCGGCGGGCCTGGTGGTCGGCTACCTCAGGGTGGTCGCCGCGCTGATCCTGCTCGCCGTGGTGCTGGCGCCGCTGCGGGCCCAGTTCAACCGGGTCAACACCGGGGACCTCTACCCGCCGTTCCCGCTCACCACCGGCTTCACCTCGCTGGCGCTGGCCACCTTCCTGGCCGTGATGCTCGGCCGGGGCAAGCGCGCCGCCTGGTGGTTCGCCGTCATCCTGTTCGTCCCGTTCTCGGTGCTGTTCGTGGCCGCGCTCGGCGAGGCGGCCTTCCGCTCGCACGTCGTGAACTGGTTCTCCACCGCCATCACCTGCCTGGTCACGGTGGCGCTGTTCCTCGGCCGGTCCCGCTTCCGGGGCCGCGGCGCCCGCGGCAACGCCCGGCTGGCGGCGGCCACCGCGGTGTTCGGGCTGATCCTGGTGGTGGCCGGCGGCGCCGTCCTGGTCGAGGCCACCGACCGCGACCCGAGCGGGGGTTGGGGCGGCGAGCTGGGGTACTCGCTGGCCCGGGTGCTGACGCTGTCCGGCGACGTGGACGTGGCCGGCGTCGACGTGCCGCGCTGGGTGGACGTGGTCGTCAACATCGCCGGCGTCCTGCTCTTCCTGCTGGTCCTGTACGTGCTGTTCCGCTCCCCGAAGAACCGCGAGTGGCTGACGGCCGAGGACGAGGCCCGGATGCGGGCCCTGCTGGACCGCTGGGGCGAACGCGACTCGCTGGCCTACTTCGCCCTGCGCCGGGACAAGTCGGTGGCCTGGTCACCCTCCGGCAAGGCGGCGATCGCCTTCCGGGTGGTGGGCGGGGTCTCGCTGGCCTCCGGCGACCCGATCGGCGACCCGGAGGCCTGGCCGGGCGCCATCGAACCGTGGCTGGCGCAGGCCCGCGCCAACGCCTGGGTGCCCGCCGTCATCGGTGCCGGCCAGGAGGCCGGCACGGTCTACGCCCGACACGGCCTGGACGCCCTGGAGCTCGGTGACGAGGCGATCGTCGAGGTGGACGAGTTCAGCCTCGACGGGCGCGCGATGCGCGGGCTCCGACAGGCGTACAACCGGGTCCAGCGCGCCGGGTACACCACCCGGATCCGCCGCCACGCCCGGATCCCGGAGGCGGAGATGGACGCCCTGGTCCGGCTGGCCGACCACTGGCGCGGGGGGCAGACCGAGCGGGGCTTCTCGATGGCGCTCGGCCGGCTCGGCGACGCGGAGGACGGGCAGTGCCTGATGGTCGAGTGCACGGACGCCGACGGCACCCTGCGCGCCCTGCTCAGCTTCGCCCCGTGGGGGAGCGACGGGGTCTCGCTCGACCTGATGCGCCGTGACCGCGAGGCGGACAACGGGCTGCTGGAGTTCATGGTGCTCGACCTGGTCGGCGCGGCCGAGGAGCACGGCATCGTCCGTATCTCGCTGAACTTCGCGATGTTCCGCGCCGTCTTCGAGCGCGGCTCCCGGCTGGGCGCCGGCCCGGTGCTGCGGCTGTGGAAGGCGGTGCTGTCCTTCTTCTCCCGCTGGTGGCAGATCGAGTCGCTGTACCGGGCCAACGCCAAGTACCGGCCGATCTGGGAGCCGCGCTACCTCTGCTTCCGCAAGGGCAGCGAGCTGCCGCGGATCGCGATGGCCTCCGCCCGCGCGGAGGGCTTCCTGGAGACCCCGAGCCTGCCCGCCATGTTCAGCCGCCGTCACCGGCCCGCCGCGCCGCCACCGGCCACCCCACCGGCTCCACCTGACCCACCGGCTCCACCCGACCCACCGACCTCGATCGACCCACCGACCCCGCCCGACCCACCCACCCCGCCCGGCACCGATGGCTGACCACCCGGCCGGCCGGGCCCGCCTCGCGGAGGTGACCGTGCAGATCGACACCGGCAGCACCCCGCTGCGCAACGGGATCGGCTGGATGGTCGGGGCGTTCATCCTGACCTTCCTGCTCACCCGCGTCATCACCAGGATGATCAGGGCCGGGAAGGGGCCCTTCCGGGACGTCTCGGTCGGCGGCCTGCACATCCATCACCAGGTCTACGGGATCTTCCTGATGCTGATCGCCGGCGCCGCCGAGTTCGCCTACCAGCCCGGCACCGTCTGGCGGGCGGTGCTGGCGGCGATGTTCGGCGCGGGTGCGGCGCTCACCCTCGACGAGTTCGCGCTCTGGTTCCACCTGGACGACGTCTACTGGGCGGCGGAGGGCCGCAAGTCGGTGGACGCGGTGCTGATCGCCGCCGTCATCGGGATCCTGGTGCTGCTCGGCGCCAACCCGTTCGACACCGGCGACAGCGGTGACGGCGGGGGCGGCGCGCCGGTGATCGCCGTGGCGCTGCTGATCAACCTCGCCTTCTCGGTGCTCTCCCTGCTCAAGGGGAAGATCGCCACCGGGCTGTTCGGCGTCCTGGTGCCGCTGATCGCGGTCGTCGCCGCGATCCGGATCGCCAAGCCCGACTCGCCCTGGGCCCGCTGGCGCTACCCGGACGGATCGGCCAAGCGCGCCAAGGCGCTGCGCCGCTTCCCGCCCGACCGGCGGACCGTCTGGGACCGGGTCAAGGACTTCCTCGGCGGCACCCCGACCGGCTGAGGCGCACCGACCCGGCACCCCGACCGGCTGAGGCGCACCGCACCGCGCCCCGCCCGGGCACGCCGGAGCGCCGCGGGCCGGGCCCGCGGCGCTCGTCGTCCGGGTGGTCAGGAGGCCAGCAGCCTGGCCTTCTGCGCCTCGAACTCGGCGTCGGTGAGCACGCCTTGGCTCTTCAGCTCGCCCAGCTCCTTGAGCTGGGAGATCTTGCTGCTCATGTCGTCGGCCGGCGCGGCCTGCGGCGGCGGGGCCTGGTAGGCGGGCTGGGCCGGTGCCTGCTGGGTGTCCTGCTGGGCCCAGCGGCCGGCCTGCCGGCGGGAGACCCGGTTGGAGACCGCGGTGGCGGTCCCGGCGACGACGGCGGTGCGGGCGACACCGCGCAGTAGTCCTGGCATGGTGGTGCTCCTCTTCTCGGACGAACCGGTCGAACCGGTCGAACCGGCCGACCGGCCGAACTTCTCAGGCCCCGGCCTCGGCGGCGTCCAGCGAGGCCAGGATCGCCTGGACCGGGATGCGGCCGTTGGCCACCAGCCGGGCCCCGCCGCGGCGCAGGGCGGCGGCGAAGGGCCCGGCCCACACGTTCTCGTAGACCAGGATCCCGGCCGCGCTGCCCGGTTCGAGCACCGTGCTGACCTCGTCGATGTCGTCCTGGCCGAGCAGGCCGGAGGAGACGCCCTCGAACACGGCGAGGTCGAGCCGGCCGTCGCCGGTCAGGTCGGCCAGCTCGACGCCGACGATCGACCCGTCCGCCTCCTTCTTGACGAACACCAGGTCCAGGATCCGGATGATGCCCCGATCGACCAGGTCGACCAGCAGGGGCAGTCCTTCGCCGGTCATCCGGCTGCCGGGGAACTCGACCACCAGGTAGTCGATCGGTCCCGGCTCGTTGGGCTCTTCACACACGTCGACTCCTCGGCCGATCGGACGGGTGCGGCGGAGGGCCGCCACCTCGGTCGTTGCACGCCACCCAGCCATTGCAACAGCGCGGGGATCAGCACGCATCTCGGTGCGCCCTCAGCCCCGCCGGCCGCCCTCGAAGCACTCGAGCGCGGCCTCGGCCCGGTCGAGACAGGCGGTGGTGCCGGCGGCCGCGTCGACGGTCAGCCCGGGCTCGTCCGGCCCCAGCGGTTCCAGTACGTCGAACTGGGAGTCCAGCAGCGCGGCCGGCATGAAGTGCCCGGTGCGGTGGGCGACCCGGCGCCGCGCGGACTCCCGGTCCAGCGACAGGTGGAGGAACCAGACGCCCGGCCCCGCCGCGCGCAGCCGGTCCCGGTACGAGCGCTTGAGCGCGGAGCAGGAGAGCACGGCGCCCTGCCCGGTGCGGGTGGCGTCGCGGATCCGGTCGGCCAGCATCCGCAGCCACGGCTCGCGGTCCGCGTCGTCGAGCGGGTGCCCGGCGGTCATCCTGGCGATGTTCGCGGCCGGGTGGAGGGTGTCGCCCTCCACGAAGGGCACGCCCCGGCGCTCGGCCAGCAGCCGGCCGGTGGTGCTCTTGCCCGACCCGGAGACACCCATCACCACGACGACCGTCGGCGCCGGTACGGCAGTCTCCACGGCGGTTCTCCCTGCTCCGGCACGGTGTCGGTCACCCCTGTCGGACATGCTGCGCGCCGGCGCCCGCCGCCGCGCGGTCGCGTCGCCGCGGGGCCGGCCGGACTTACCCGGATGGCCCCGGCGAGCCGTGCCCGCCGAGCGGGGGGATCGCTGCTGTGATCCCTCCATGAGCTCTTCAGCCGCCGGGCCGGCCCGGCCAACGGTCAGGATCCTGCTCCCGTACCCGCCCGCGCAGATCGGCCGCCTGCCGGAGCTGGCGGCCACCGTGTGGGACGGCCGGGGCGAGCCGCCGCCCGCGCCGCTGCTGGCCGCGGTGGAATTCTTCGTCCTCCCCTACCTGCACGCGGCGGCGGCGCTGCCGCTGCTGGACCGGATGCCACGGCTGCGGGTGGTGCAGAGCCTGTCGGCGGGGGTCGAGAACGTCGTCCCGTTCCTGCCGCCCGGGGTGACGCTGTGCAACGCCCGGGGAGTGCACGACACCAGCACCGCCGAGCTCGCCGTCACGCTGGTGCTGGCGGCGCTGCGCGGGATCCCGGACTTCGTCCGCGCCCAGGACGCCGGGGTCTGGCGGCCCGGGCCCGCCGCCTCGCTCGCGGACCGCACCGTCCTGGTGGTCGGCCACGGCTCGATCGGCGCGGCTGTCGAGGAGCGGCTGGTGCCCTTCGAGTGCGAGGTGCTGCGGGTGGCCCGGACCGCCCGGACCGCCCCGCGCGGGCCGGTGCACCCGCTCGCCGAGCTGCCGGGCCTGCTGCCCCGGGCGGACGTGGTGGTGCTGACCCTGCCGCTCACCGAGACCACCCGCGGCCTGGTCGACGCCCGGTTCCTGGCGGCGATGAAGGACGGCGCCCTGCTGGTCAACGTGGCCCGCGGCGCCGTGGTCGACACCGACGCCCTGCTGGCGCAACTGCGCAGCGGTCGGCTGGCCGCGGCCCTGGACGTCACCGACCCGGAGCCGCTGCCGGCCGGGCACCCGCTCTGGCACGCGCCCAACACGCTGATCAGCCCGCACACGGGCGGCAACAGCTCCGCCTTCCTGCCGCGCGCCCACCGCCTGATCCGCACCCAGCTGAACCGCTTCCTCGCGGGCGAGCGCCTGGAGAACGTGGTGGTCGCCCCCGGCGCCTGATCCGGCGCCCCCGCTCCTGATCCGGCGCCCCCCGGCTCCTGATCCGCCGGGTGGGCGGTTGCTCCGTCCGGGGGGCATGGCTGCTCCGGCCGGGCGAGCGGCGCGAGCCGACGCCCCGGGCCGGGCGGCCCCAGGGGAAGGTAGTGCCGGAGTCGAGGTGCGGCGCAGGACGGCTGGAGCCGCGGGCGGGCCGGCGACCGTCCGGCCTCGCGGTGGGCCGGCCGGCCGGATGAGCACCAGGGAGGCGACATCATGACGGAAAGTCAGATCCTGGTGGGCATCGGGCTGATCGTGGTCCTCGCGGTCGGCTCCCAACTGCTGGCGAGCCTGCTGCGGATCCCGGCCATCCTGGTCCTGCTGCCGGTCGGGTTCACCGCGGGCGCCCTGACCGACGAGGTCAACCCCGAGCAACTGCTCGGCGACGCCTTCTCCCCGCTGGTGTCGCTCGCGGTGGCGGTGATCCTCTACGACGCGGGCCTCGGCCTCGACCTGCACCGGCTCAGGGGCCACACCCGGCGGGTGGTGGTCCGGCTGCTCTGGCTCGGCGCCCTGGTCACCTGGGGGTCGGCCGCGCTGCTCGCCGTCCCGGTGATCGGGATGTCGCTGCCGGCCGCCGTGATGCTGGGCGCGATCCTGGTGGTGAGCGGCCCGACCGTGGTCGGCCCGCTGCTCGCGTACGTCCGGCCGACCGAGCGGTTGCAGCGGATCCTGGTCTGGGAGGGCTCCCTGATCGACCCGCTCGGCGGCATCCTGGGCGCGCTGGTCTTCCACGGCGTCCTCGCCAGCGACGAGGACGGGCTGGCCCGCCAGCTCGGCAAGTTCTTCGCCAGCGCGGCGGTCGGCCTGGTGGCCGGGGCGGCCGGGGCGGCGCTGCTCTGGCTGGTCCTGCGGCACCTGGCGCTCGGCGAAGTCCTCGGCACCACGGTGCAGTTGGCCGCGGTGGTCGGCGTGGCAGCCGGTTGCGACGCGTTCCGGGACGACACCGGGCTGATCTCCGCCGTGGTGATGGGGATCGCCCTGGCCAACCGGCCGGACCTCGACATCCCGGTCCGGCGCCCGTTCCTGGAGACCCTGGTCTCGCTCACCATCGGCCTGCTCTTCGTCTCCATTTCGGCCACCGTGACCCCGGAGTCGCTGCGGCACGTGGTGCTGCCCACCCTCGGCCTGGTCGTCCTGCTGATCCTGGTGGTCCGGCCGCTGGTGGCGCTGCTCGCCACCGCCGGTACGGACGTGGCGCGCGGTGAGCGCTGGTTCATCGGCTGGATGGCACCGCGCGGCATCGTCGCCGCCGCCACCGCCTCCACCTTCTCCGCCTCCCTGGTCCAGGCCGGGGTCGGCGGCGCCCAGAAGATCCTCCCCGCCACCTTCGTGGTGATCGTGGCCACCGTCATGGTCTACGGCCTCACCGCGCTCCCGGTGGCCCGCCGGCTGGGCGCCCTGCGTTCCGCGCGCTCCCGGCCGCTGCTGGTCGGCGGTGCCCCCTGGGTGGTCGACCTCGGCCGGGCGCTGCGTTCGGCCGGGCTGGACGTGCTGATGTGGGCCGGAGGGGACCGCCAGCGCCGCAGCATCCGCGAGGCCGGGCTGGACCTGGCCCCCGGCGAGCTGCTCGCGGCCGCCACCGGCGCCGGCGCCGAGCTGGAGGGGATCACCGGCGTGCTGCTGCTCACCGACGAGGACGACTTCAACGCGCTCGCCTCGATGACGCTCAAGGAGAGCGTGGACGGCCCGGTCCACCGCCTGGGCCCGCCGGCCGGCAGCCAGGGCGTGGTCGCCCCGTACGCGGGGGACGGTGCGCTGTTCGGCACCGGGCTGGACCGCCCGGAGCTGAAACACCGCTACGCGCACGGGGCGCGGATCGTCACCCACCGGGTCGACGGCCGGCTCCCGGCCGGGCACGAGCTGCTCTTCGTGGTCCGCCCGGACGGGAAGCTGGCGGCGGTCACCCGGACGGACACCCCGGTGCCGCGCCCCGGCGACACCGCCGTGCTGCTGAGCCCTCCGGCCGGGCCGGAGCTCAGCCCAGACGCTCCGTGAGGTGGTCGCCGACCCGAAGGGCGTTGGCGATCGCGGTGAGCGACGGGTTCACCGCGCCGATGCTCGGGAAGAAGCTGGTGTCCACCACGTAGAGGTTGTCCAGGTCGTGGGCCTTGCAGTTGACGTCCAGCGCGGAGGTCCGCGGGTCGGTGCCGAACCGGACGGTGCCGGCCTGGTGGGCGGTGGCCCCGATCGGCATGCCCTTGTGCAGGTAGAGGCTGTGCGGCAGCAGGTGGTGCGGGTGCATGCCGAGCTTGCCGAGCATGCCCCGCAGCTTGTGCTGCAGGCGCTTGAGGCCCTCGATGTTGTTCTTCTCGTCCAGGGCGAGGTGGATGTCGCCGATACCGTCCAGGGTGACGCGGTTGTCCGGCTCGGGGAGGTCCTCGCCGCACAGCCAGAAGTCCACCGCGTGGTGGGCGAGCACCTCGAACGGCATGTCGGGTGAGGCCATCCCGGCCCAGCGCGGCGCCTCACCCTTGATCTGGTCGGAGTCCGACTTGCCGAGCATCTGGATGCCGCCGAGCGGGAACTCCCAGTCGTCCGCGCCCAGGTACCAGTCGTTCACCGCCAGGGTCTTCTGGAACTGGGTGTCGTTCGGCTCCTTGGAGACCGCCATCAGGGCCAGGTTGTTGTGCCGCATGTAGTGCCGGCCGACCGTGTCGGAGCTGTTTCCTAGGCCGCCCGGGTGCCGGTCGTTGGCCGAACGCAGCAGCAGGGCAGCCGAGTTGACGGCGCCGCAGGCGACCACCACGAGGTCGCCGCCGAAGCGGGCCGTGCTGCCGTCCGCCAGCTCCGCGACCACGGCCGTGACGGTGCGGCCGGTGGCGTCGGTCTCCAGCGTCCGGACGTTGGCCTCGGTGACCATCGTGACGTTGTCGTGCTCCAGCGCCGGTTCGACGCAGATCACCTGGGCGTCGGCCTTGCCCCGGACCAGGCAGGGGAAGCCGTCGACCCGGTTGCAGCGGATGCACACGCTGTCGTGGGTCGCGCGCCCGTCGGCGTCCTGGGTGAGGTTGACGCCGATGGGGAGGTGGAAGGGGTGCAGGCCGTGTTTCTCGAGGTCGTCGCTGAGCTGTTGGATGCGCGGTTCGTGCTGGACGGGCGGGTACCTGTACTGGGCGCTGACCGGTCCTTCGCCCGGGTCCTCGCCGTGCTGCCCGTGCACGAGGTAGAGGTGCTCGGCCTGGGTGTAGTACGGCTCGAGGTCCTCGTAGCGGATCGGCCAGGCGGGCGAGACGCCGCCGTGGTGGCGGATCTCGCCGAAGTCCTCGGGGCGCAGCCGGAACAGCGCGGCGCCGTAGAACTTGGTGTTGCCGCCGACGTAGTAGTTGACCTCGGGTGGGAACTGCTCGCCGTGTTTGTCGTACCAGAACTCGGGGGCGCGGTACTTGCCCTTGACGAAGACGGCGGTCGACTCCCAGTTGTCGCGCTCGCGGGGGAGGTAGCCGCCGCGCTCCAGGATCAGGATCCGCTTGCCGGTGGGGGCGAGGCGGTGCGCCAGGGTGCCGCCGCCGGCTCCGGTGCCGATGATGATGACGTCGTAGTGCTGGTCCTCGGCCATGGGTGCACCGTCCTCGGAGTTGTCGCAGCTCACAGGATCGCGATCGGGTTGACGGGGGAGCCGGTGGCCTGTGGCAGCCGCAGGGGGGCGACCACGCACAGGAACGACCAGCGGGCCTGCTGCTCGCACAGCGGCACCAGGTCCTCGAAGCGGAGGTAGTCGAGCAACTGGACGCCCAGGGCGTGCACCGCCAGCACGTGCACCGGGAAGTCGACGCCCTCGGTCGGGCTGGGCGCGGTGTCGTTGTTGCCGTCGCCGCCGAGCAGCGCCACCCGGCGCTCGGCCAGGAAGCGCACCGCGGCCGGGTCCAGCCCGGCCCGGGCGTGCGCCGAGTCCCACGGGCCGCTCTCGCCGCGCCGCAGGCGGTGGCCGACCCGGACGAACAGCAGGTCCCCGGGGCCGACCTCGACCCCTTGGGCCCGCTCGGCGGCGATCAGGTCGTCCAAGGTCACCCGGTCGCCGGGTTCGAGCCAGCGCACCCCGCGCAGCCGCGGGATGTCGAGCAGCACGCCGCGGCCGACGATCCCGTCGTGGTCCAGCTCCACCGAGAGCGCGGTGGCTCCCGCCGGCGTCACCGTGGTGGCCGGCACCCCGCCGTACAGTGTGCCGTCGTAGACCACGTGGCACAGGGCGTCGAGGTGGCTGTCGGCGTCCCCGTGCACGTTCATGCTGAACCGGTCGGTGGCGAAGTGCAGCCCGGTGCTGCCGGCCGCGGCCTCCGGCGGGCTGGTGAGCCGGTGGCCGGCCGGCTGCGGGTTGTCCGGCCCGGGTTCGGTCTCGACCGGCGCGGCCAGCGTGACGCTCCGGCCCAGTCGCACCTCCTGGGCCGCCGCCCGCACGGTGGCGGCGGTGATGTGCGCCAGGGCGCCGCGCGGGTCGCCCTCGGGCCGTCGCAGCTCGCGGTGCAGGGCGCGGAATTCCGCCAGGCTCTGACGGGGCGTCCGGTCGGCCGCGGTGTCGGTGTCGGTATCCATCGGCATCGGTCCTCGCGGCTCAGCGCCGCCGTCGCTCTTCCAGCGCCTCGTCCAGCGTGCTGGCGGCCATGATCAGCGACATATGGGTGAACGCCTGGGGGAAGTTGCCCAGTTGCTCGCCGCTCGGGCCGATCTCCTCGGCGAACAGGCCGACGTGGTTGGCGTAGGTGTGCATCTTCTCGAAGGTGTACCGGGCGTTGCGGAGCCGGCCGGCGCGGGCCAGCGCGTCCACGTAGAGGTAGGTGCACAGGCTGAAGGTGCCCTCGGAGCCCCGCAGGCCGTCCGGGGAGGCGGCCGGGTCGTAGCGGTACACCAGGCTGTCCGAGACCAGCTTGCGTTCCATCGCGTCCAGGGTGTCCAGCCAGCCGGGGCCCTTCGGCGAGAGGAACCGGACCCGGGGGATGAGCAGCAGCGAGGCGTCCAGCACGTCGCCGCCGTAGTGCTGGACCAGCGCCTTCTCCTTCTTGCTCCAGCCCTTGTCCATCACCTGGTCGAGGATGGTGTCGCGGGCCAGGGTCCAGCGGGCGGTGTCGGCCGGCCGGCTCAGGTCGGCGGCCAGCCGCAGGGCGCGGTCGAAGGCGACCCAGCACATCACCCGGCTGTAGGTGAAGTCCTTGCGGCCGCCGCGGGTCTCCCAGACCCCCTCGTCCGGCCGGTCCCAGTTGTCGCAGAGCCAGTCCATCAACCGGGCCAGCCCCTTCCAGCCGTGGTACCCGGTCTGGATCCCCACCTCCATGCTCTCGGCCAGCGCGTACATCGCCTCGCCGTAGATGTCGAGCTGGAGTTGGTCGGCGGCGGCGTTGCCGGCCCGGACCGGCCGGGAGCCGCGGTAGCCCTCCAGGTGGTCCAGGGTCTCCTCGGTCAGGTACGGGTCGCCGTCCACCCGGTACATGATCTGCAGGCGTTCGCCGGGTATCTCCGCGCGGTCGCGCAGCCGGTCGCCGAGCCAGTGGGTGAAGTCCGTGGCCTCCTCGACGAATCCGAGGTCCAGCAGCGCGCGCACCGACAGCGCGCCGTCGCGCACCCAGCTGTAGCGGTAGTCCCAGTTGCGCTCGCCGCCGACCTGCTCCGGCAGGCCCATGGTGGCGGCGGCGACCGGGGCGCCGGAGGGGGCGTAGGTGAGCAGCTTGAGGGTGATGGCGGAACGGTTCACCATCTCGGCCCAGCGGCCCCGGTAGTGCGAGGTGTGCAGCCAGGTCTGCCAGAAGTCGACCGCCGACCACAGCTGTTGCTCGGTCTCCTCGACGCTCATCGGCGCGGGCGGCGGGCCGTCGGCGGCGCAGGCGGTGAACGAGGCCATCGCCGACTCGCCGTTGCTCAGGGTGACCGAGCCCACGATGTCCTCGCCGTCCCGCTCCAGCGGCATGCTGCTGTGCAGGTGGCCGGCGATGCCCGGGGCCATGAAGACCGCGCCCTGCGGCCGCAGGTCGAGCTCATGGGTGGCGCGGCCGTAGTCGAACCGCGGCCGGCACTCCAGGGTGAACCGCACGGTGCCTCGGACGGCGCGGGCGACCCGCAGCAGGGTGTGCCGGTCGGTCGGGGTGCGGCTGGTGTTCGCGTTCATCCAGTCGATCACCTCGCCGACCCCGTCGGGCGACAGGAAGCGGGTCACCAGCACCCCGGTGTCCGGGTAGTAGAGCTGCTTGCAGGTGACCTCGGCGTGCTCCGGCGCCAGCCGGAAGTAGCCGCCGCGGTCGTGGTCGAGCAGCGAGGCGAAGATGCTCGGGGAGTCGAACCTGGGGGAGCAGAACCAGTTCACCACGCCCTGGGAGGACACCAGAGCGGCGGTCTGCAGGTCTCCTACCAGGCCGTGATCGGCGATCGGGGGGTATCGGTCCATGACCATCCAATCTCGGGCTGATCCCTACAGGCCCACTATCCGCCCGCCGTCCGGGTGGTGCCTCCCGGGCCCGGCGGGCCCCGGGCGACAGTCGTGCCGGGACCGCACACACTGGAAGACGGGGCTGCGGTGCTGTCCGGCTGCCGGGCATCGCCGCGCCCGCGACGAGTCAGGAGGGCCCATGCCCAGCAAGCAGAGCAAGGTGGTCGGCGACGTCCAGCACATGACGCCGGCGGAGCGGGCCGGCCGGGGCAAGTCCGCCCGCGGTCACACCCCGCGTTCGAGCCACGCCGGCTACCAGCCGTCCAAGGACCGGCCGGACCCGGTGGACATCCTGGAGGCCCAGTCGGCGACCAGGGTGCCCGAGCTCGTCCCGGTCCGCTACGGCCGGATGATCGAGTCGCCGTTCCGCTTCTACCGCGGCGCCGCCGCGATCATGGCGACCGATCTGGCGGGCACCCCGAAGTCCGGTATCAGGGCCCAACTCTGCGGGGACGCGCACCTGTTGAACTTCCGGATGCTGGCCTCCCCGGAGCGTCACCTGCTGTTCGACATCAACGACTTCGACGAGACCCTGCCGGGCCCCTGGGAGTGGGACCTCAAACGGCTGGCCACCAGCATGGTCATCGCGAGCCGGGCGAACGAGTTCTCCGACGCCGAACGCGCCGCCATCGTGCTGGCCACCGTCCGGTCCTACCGGGAGTGGATGAACCGGTTCGCCGCGATGCGCAACCTCGACGTCTGGTACACCAAGGTCGACGTGGAGCACCTGCAGGACCTGGCGGAGGGCCGGTTGGAGAAGCGCGGCCGCAAGAAGCTGGCCAAGGCCGCCGAGAAGGCCAGGGGCCGGGACACCATGCAGGCCTTCGACAAACTCACCGAGCTGGTGGACGGCGAACGCCGGATCGCCGCGGACCCGCCCCTGGTGGTGCCGATCGAGCAACTGCTCCAGGGTGTCGAACGCGAGGCGTTCCAGCGCGAGTTCCGCAAGCTGATCGGGCGCTACGGCCGCACCCTGCCGACCGACCGGCGCCGGCTGCTGGAGCAGTTCCACCTGGTGGACGTGGCCCGCAAGGTGGTCGGGGTGGGCAGCGTGGGCACCCGCTGCTGGATCGTCCTGCTGCTCGGCCGGGACGGCGAGGACCCGCTGTTCCTCCAGGCCAAGGAGGCCGACACCTCGGTGCTGGCCCCGTTCGCCGGCGCCAGCGAGTACCAGAACCAGGGCGAGCGGGTGGTCGCCGGGCAGCGGCTGATGCAGGCCGCCAGCGACATCTTCCTCGGCTGGGAGCGGGTGGACGGCATCGACGGCCGCCGGCGCGACTTCTACATCCGTCAGCTGCGGGACTGGAAGGGCATCGTGGAGCCGGAGACCATGGTGCCGGCCGGCCTGGAGGCGTTCGGCCAGCTCTGCGGCGCCACCCTGGCCCGCGCGCACGCCCGGTCGGGCGACCGCATCGCGATCGCCGCCTACCTGGGCCGCAGCGACAGCTTCGACCGCGCGCTGCAGGTCTTCGCCGAGGACTACGCGGACCAGAACGAGCGCGACCACCAGGCGCTGGTGGACGCCGTCCGCACCGGCCGGGTGCCCGCCGAGCAGCTGGCCGCCTCCTGAGTCCGCCCGCCGGCGGGCCCGCTCGCCGTCGGGCGCCGGTGCCGCTCGGCCCTGGTGCCGTTGGGCCGGCGGAATGACACTCGGCCCCCGCCGTCAGGTCGCGGCGGGGGCCGGTCGCGGTTCCGTGGTACGACGGCAGGAACGCTCTGGGGGCAGCGCTCCAGACGGTCCCGGCGCCGAGGAGACCATCAGCATGTCGGCCAAGCCCACCGCCGGAGCCGAGGCGGCTCCGGCGGATCCGTTCGCGCTCGTCCGCACCCGCGGGTACCCGGTCGTGCTGCTGGTGGCCGCGCTGCTGGGCGTCCCGATCTCCGCGGCGGCGTTCGGCTTCCTCGCCCTGGTCACCGAGCTCCAGTCGCTGACCTACAACGACCTGCCCAAGGCGCTGGGCTTCCACGGGACGCCGTCCTGGTGGGCCATCCCGCTGCTCGCGGTGGCCGGCGTGCTGGTCGGGCTGACCATCCGGTACCTGCCGGGCACCGGCGGCCACAAGCCGGCGCACGGGCTGAGCACCACCGGGCCGACCCGCCCGGTCGACCTGCCCGGCATCGCGCTCGCGGCCCTCGCCTCGCTCGGCGCCGGCGCCGTCATCGGTCCCGAGGCGCCGCTGATCGCGCTCGGCAGCGGGCTCGCCGTCGGCGCCGTCCGCCTCGCCAAGCGGGAACTGGCGCCGAACGCCGCCGCGGTGGTGGGGGCTTCCGGCAGCTTCGCCGCCGTCTCCACCCTGCTCGGCTCGCCGCTGCTCGGGGCGTTCCTGCTGATGGAGGCCTCCGGACTGGGCGGGCCGATGCTCGGGATGGTGCTGGTACCCGGACTGCTCGCCGCCGGGGTCGGTTCGCTGATCTTCGTCGGTCTGGGCTCGTGGACGGGCCTGGGCACCTACTCGCTCGCCATCCACGACGTGCCGCACGCCGATGCGCCGACCTTCGGCGGGTTCGCCTGGGCGCTGGCGATCGGCGTGGCGGCGGCCCTCGCCGGCACCGGCATCCGGTGGCTCGGACTGTTCCTGGAACCGCGGGTCGAGCGGCGGATGGTGCCGGGCACGGCCGCGCTGGGCGTGGTGGTCGGCCTGCTCGCGCTGCTCTACGCGGAACTCACCGGAAAGTCGGCCACCGAGATCCTCTACTCCGGCCAGAGCGCGCTGAGCCCGCTGCTGGCCGACCGCGCCGACTACTCGGTGGGCGCGCTGGTGCTGCTGGTCGCCTGCAAGTCGCTGGCGTACAGCGTGTCACTGGCCGGGTTCCGGGGCGGTCCGGTCTTCCCGTCGATGTTCGTGGGGGCGGCCGGCGGCCTGGCGCTGTCGCACCTGCCCGGTCTCCCGGCCACGGCCGCGTTCGCGATGGGCATCGGCGCGATGTGCGTGTCCATGCTGCGGCTGCCGATGACCGCCGTGCTGCTGGCGACCCTCCTGCTGGGCACGGACGGCCTCACCGTGATGCCGCTGGTGATCGTCGCGGTGGTGGTCTCGTACTTCGTGACGCTGCGGCTCGTGCCGGCCCCGGCCCCGGCCGCCGCCCCCGCGCCGGCCGGCGGTGCCGGGTCCGGACGGCGGCCGTGAGCCGGACCGTCGCCGCCGCGGCTACCAGGAGGTGTCCCGGTTCGCTCCGGCGCACAGGGCCCAGATGATGAAGATGTTCACCGCGATCAGCACGATGGCCCAGAACGGGTAGTAGGGCAGCCACAGGAAGTTGGCGATCGCTGCCAGCCCCGCGAGCACCACGCCCACGGCCCGCGCCCACACCGCGCCGGTGAACAGCGCGAACCCGGCGAGCACGATGATGATGCCGAGGATCAGGTGCACCCAGCCCCAGCCGTTCACGGAGAACCGGAACGCGTAGTTGCTGGTGGTGACGAAGAGATCGTCCTTGGCGATGGCGGCGATTCCCTCGAAGATCGCCATGGCCCCACCGAAGATCATCAGAACGGCGGCGAGGACGGTCCAGCCGGACCGGAAGGGGTGGTGTTCGCCCGGGGCAGCGGCCCGCGGTTCGTTGACGTTACTGGCCATCTCGGCCTCCTAGGCGGGCGGAGCCGCCGGGCCGACCCGGACGGGCCGACCAGCGGCCTTTATTCCAGCCTTACACGCCATCGCCCGATCGGCTCCCCGGACGCCCGGCGCACCGGACCGGCGCGGTGACCCGGGGCGGACGTCGCGCCAGGCGTCCCAGCGGCCCGCAAGCGCGGGGCCGGTCAGGCCGGGACGAGCTTGCGCAGCTCGGGGACGACGCCGAGCCAGACGCTCTCGGCGCCCGCGGTGCGGAAGTACCGCTGGGCGCCGGATTGGAGGGTCATCCCGAAGGCGCCGTGGATGTGCAGCGCCTCGGCGGTCACGGTCCGGCCGAGCTCGGCCGCGAAGGCGAGCGCGCGGGCGGCGGCCGCGGCCACCGGCTCGCCGCCCTCCGCGCGGACGGCGGTGTCGCGGACGAGCAGGCGGGCGGCCTCGATCCGCGCGGTCGCGGCCGCCAGCCGGAAGGAGATCGACTGGAAGCGGCCCAGCGGCTTGCCGAACTGGCGCCGGTTGCGGGCGTAGCCGACCGCGGCGTCCAGGGCTCCGCCCGCCAGTCCGACCAGGTGGGCGGCCTGCCGCAGCCGGGCCTGGCCGAGCACGTCGCGCCAGACCGCGGCCGGGTCGGCGGTGAACTCCAGCAGGTCGGAACGCGGGACGGACGCCCCGGACACGTCGACGTCGAAGAGCCGGCGCTGGCCGAGCACGGAACGCGGCTCCAGCAGGACCGCCGGGTCGCCGGCGGCGAGCGGCAGCACGCCGGCCACCCCGTCGCCGACCAGCAGGAGGGTGTCCGCCTCGTCGGCCGACACCACGGTCGGGAAGCGGGCCTCGAACCGCAGCCGGTCGCCGGCGAGCGCCAGGTCGGTCCACCGCGGCAGCGTGTCCGGCCCGCGGTCGGCGGTGCCGTCGCGGAACCCCACCGCGATCCGGTGCCGCCCCTGCACGACGTCCCGGATCAGCCGGGCGCGCGCGGCCGAGGGCCGGCAGCGCTCGAGCAGATCGATCCCGAGCAGGGTGTCCAGGTAGGCACCGGCGGGGAAGGCCGCGGCGCCCATCAGCTCGGCGATCAGCACGGCGGCCGGCCGGCCGAGGCCGAGCCCGCCGGCGGCCCGCGAGGTGGGCAGGACCAGCGCGCCGCGCTCGACCAGCGCCGACCAGGCGGTCGGCGACGGTGCCGCGGTCGGCACCGCGGCCAGCGCGGCCGGGTGCTCCTCCAGCGGCGGGGTGTGCTCCGGGAAGAACCCGGTGAAGCGGGCGCGCAGCAGCTGCTCCAGCTGTCCGATCTCCATGTGTCAGCCCTCCAGGCCCAGGCCCAGGGTCGCCACGACCTTGAGCATGATCTCCGATGTGCCGGCCGAGAGCCGCAGGTTGGGACTCTCGCGGTAGATGCCTTCGACGGTCTCCCGCCAGCCCGGCTCGCCGTCCCACCGGGTCGCCGTGCCGGCGAGTCCGGCCACGTCCAGCGCGAGCTCCACCACGGGGCGGGCGAGTTCGGTGTTGAACCACTTTGACCGGGCCGAGACCACCGGGTCGACCGCCCCGGCGTCCACCGCCTCGACGGCCTGGTAGGCGAGCAGGCGCCCGGCCAGGATCTCGGTGTCGAGCGCGACCAGCCGCTGGCGCAGGGCTTCGTCGCGGAGGAGCCCGAGCTGCTCGGCGGTGTCCCGGACGGCGTCGAACCAGCGCCGTACCTTGGCCTGGTAGTCGATGCCGGTGCGCTCCAGCGCGAGGCAGGTGTTGAGGATCGTGAAGCCGGCGTGCAGCGGGCCGACCCGGTCCCCGTCGCTCACCCGGACGTCCAGCGTGACGTCGTCGAACCGCTCCTCGGTCGCGTTCCAGATCGGGGAGATCCGGACGCCCGGTGCGGCGAGGTCCACCATGAACAGGGTGATGCCGCTGCCGTCCCCGTCCGCGGTGCGGGCCGCGCACAGGGCGTGCGAGGCGAACTGGGACTTCTGGCTGTAGATCTTGCGGCCGGTCAGCCGCCAGTGGTCGCCCTCGCGCTCGGCGGTCGTGCGCAGCGATCCGAGGTCGGAGCCGACGCCGGGCTCCGAGTACAGCACGGTGGCGAGGTGCTCGCCGCGGGCGAGCGGCGGCAGGTGACGGGCCTTCTGCTCGTCGGTGCCGGCCATCAGCAGGAAGAGGCCGACGATGTCGACGCTGAGCACGTGGGCGACATCGGGGACGCCGGCCAGGCCGAGCTCCTCGGCGACGGTCGCCGCGTCGACCGCCCGCAGGCCCAGGCCGCCGTACTCCACCGGCCAGTTGGCGGCCAGCCAGCCGCGCTCGCCGAGCAGGCGGAACACCTCAAGGTTGCCCGGTTCGGCGCCGGGCTGCAGGTCGCCGAACCGGTGCAGTTCCGCGCGGACCTCGGGCGAGGCCAGGAACGCCCGGACCTCGGCCCGGAAGTCGCCGTCCCGGGCCGGGGCGGGGCGCGCGGTGGTGAGCTGTGCGGTCATCGGACGGCCGTCCTCTCGTGCAGGTCCTCGGTGAGCCGGGCGAGCACCTCGTGCGGCGCCGTGCGGACGAAGAAGTGCCCGCCGGGGAAGCCGTGGGCGCGCGGCGGGTCGGTCGCGGCCGGCGTCCAGTCGGCCACCAGCCGCGCCGGGTCCGGCACTTCGTCCCAACCGTGGTAGAGCCGCAGCGGGGCGCGCAGCGGCGGGCGCGCCGGGTCGTCGCGGTACGAGGCGACGACGGCGAGGTCGGCCCGCAGGACGGGCAGCAGCAGCGCCATCAGCTCCGCGTCGGCGAGCACCTCGGGCGGGGCGGCCTCGTCCTCGCGCAGTTCGGCGAGCAGCAGGTCGTCGCTCACCTCGGCCACCGGGTGCGGGCCGGAGAGCACCCGGGGCGCGGCGGCGCCGGAGGCGATCACCAGCTCGGGCCGGTGGCCGGCGGCCTCCAGCCGCCGGCCCAGCTCGTAGGCGAGCAGGCCGCCCATGCTGTGGCCGAACAGGGCGAACGGCGTGCCCAGGTAGGGGGTGAGCTCGGCGAGCAGGTGGTCGACCAGCGGCTCGAACTCGGTGGCCGCGGGCTCGGTGAACCGGCTGTCCCGGCCGGGCAGCCGGGCGGCGACCACGTCGACGCCGGGGACGGCGTCGGCCCAGGGCCGGTAGTCGTTGGCGCCGCCGCCCGCGTGGGGCAGGCAGATCAGCCGCTTGTCGGCGAGCAGCGGGCGCCTGAAGGTGGTGTACACCTCACACCGTCCAGGAGGTGGAGGAGTCGGCGGCGATCCGCTGCCGGCGCAGGTCCCGGGTGACGCTGACCCGCTTGAGCCAGCGGTCGCGTCCGTCGTAGCGGGCGCGGAAGGGCCGGCGGCCGTGCACGCCGCGGTAGTTGTCCAGCACCAGCACGTCGCCGGGGGCCAGCGCGACGTCCCGCAGGCTCCGTTCGACCAGCGCGTAGGCCTCGGCGAGGGCCCGGGCGGCGAGCTCGTCGCCCGGCACCGGCGCCATGTAGGCGGGGTCGATCCGCAGGTACGGCCGGTCCGGCGGACCGAACAGCAGGGACACCGCCGTGGGGTCGGTGAGCCGCCGCTCGACGTCCTCGAAGCGGTCGGCGAGGCCGGGGGTGGCCAGGTGCCCCGGGTTGCGCGCGCTCAGGTGCGAGTCGTCCGGCAGGATGTGGAACCGGGGTTCGGCCAGCGCCCGCCGGGTCTCCGCGGAGAGTTCGTGCAGGTCCGGCACGGCCACGGTGGTGCCGACCTGCTCGTCGTTGCGCAGGCACAGCAGGGCCAGGTAGTCGCAGCGCAGCTCGTGGAAGGCGTCCTCGGTGTGCCAGAGCAGCTCGGTGGCGCTGCTCGACCCCAGCTGCACGTGCTCGTCCCCCCGGGTGGGCAGGATGTCGTGCACCAGGCGGCCGCCCTGCTGGGTGGACCAGGCGTAGGGCTCGCCGAGCGCCGCGGTCAGCACCAGGAGCAGCAGTTCCTCGCGGACCCGCCGGCCGGCCGACCGCCAGCTCGCCGGGGTCGGCCCGATCGCCGCGTCGTCCACCCGGCAGCCGCTGACGAGCAGCCCGCTGGGCCGCTCCCACAGCCGCATCGCGTCGAGGGTCGAGCACAGCCGGGCGGGTACCCGCCGGGCCGCGTCGCGGGCGAGGGTGACGAGGTCCTCCTCGTGGGCGTCCCCGGCGAGCGCCAGGGTCTCGTCGAGCAGCTGGTCCAGCCGGTCGGCCTCGGCGGCGTCCAGCCGCAGGCGGGTGAACGCCGCGGTGGTGCGGGGGGTGTCAAGGGAAGTCACGGACATCGGTCAGTCGTCCTCTCCTGGCCGCGCGGACCGGCAGGCCGTCGCGAGCTCCTCGATGGTCTGGTGCTGGAACACGTCCCGCAGGTGGATCCGGATCCCGGCCCGTGCGGCGCGGGCGATGACGCGGGTGGCGACGAGCGAATTGCCGCCGAGGTCGAAGAAGTTGTCCCGCACGCCGATCCCCGTGAGGTGCAGGACCTCGCCCCAGATCGTGGCGAGCAGCGCCTGCACGGGGGTGCTCGGCGCCACCGAGCCGACCGTGACGCCCGGCACCGGCAGCTCGTCCGTCTTGAGCTTGCCGTTGACGGTCAGCGGGAGGGCCGGCACGCAGACCACCGCCTGCGGGACGAGGTACTCGGGCAGCCGGGCCGCCAGGTACTCCTTCAGCTCCTGCCCGAGCACGACCGAAGTCTCGGTCGAGACCGGGTCGTTGGCCGTCCGGTCGGAACTCCGGCGGGGCGCCGGGGCGGGGAAGCGGCGGTCCTCGGGGGAGCCGCCGATCACCGCGTCGAAGGCGCCCTCCGGGTGGTCGGCCCGCCAGCTGAGCGCGACCTCCAGCCCGTGCCGGGCAGCGAGCTCGGTGACGTCGACCGGGCGCAGCGCCTCGGCCGTCGCGCCCGGCGCCACGTCCTCGCCGAGCAGCAGTGCCGCCGCGCGGGCCGACCCGGCCACCAGCGCGTTGGGCACCCGGGTGAGCCGCAGCACGCCGTCGCGGGCCAGCAGCGTCTCGGCCTCGGCCGCCGTGAGCCGGTCGGTCACCCAGTCGCGCCACCCGCCGGCCGGCTGCGGCGGGTCGGCCGGCTCGCTCGACAGCACGACGTCGTACCGGTAGCGGGACAGCTCGTTGTCGAAGCGGCCCGCCTTCGGGGACACCGTGACGCCGGGGAGTCGCGCACCGGCCGCGAACTCCTCGAACCAGGCGGGGGAGAGCACGAGTTCGCCCTCCTGCTCGCGCCGGCGCAGGAAGTCCTGGTACAGCCGGCGCGGCGAGCCGTCGCCCAGCCGGGCCAGCGCGACGCCGTGGTGGAACGAGTCGAGCAGCCCGAGGTTGCGCACGTCGCCGACGAAGATCCTCCCGCCGGGGGCGAGCAGCGCGCGGGCGCCGGCCAGCACCTCGCGCAGGTAGGCCTCGTGCGGGAAGTACTGGACCACCGAGTTGATCACGACGCAGTCGAACGCGCCGGGCTCGAGGCCCGCCAGGTCGTTCGCCTCCCGGTGGAGCAGTTCGACGCCGGGGATCGGCCGGTCGGCGAGACGGGCCGCCAGGCCGGCGAGCGTCGAGGCGGAGAAGTCCGTGCCGACGTACCGCTCGCAGTGCGGCGCCAGGCGCCACAGCAGCAGGCCGGTGCCGGTACCGATCTCCAGGACCCTCCGGGGCCGCAGCGCGCGGATCCGGGCCACGCTCTCGTCCACCCAGTCGCGCATCTCCTCGGCCGGGATCGGACCCCCGGTGTAGCTGCTGGTCCACCCCTCGATGTCGAAGGTGGGGTCGGCGGTGCCGACCTCGGCGTGGGTGGTCTGGAAGACCTCGCGCCACTTCTCGACCTGGTCCCGCGTGGTGGCCGGCGCGCCGCCCGCGCTGGGCTCACCCGGGACGGCGTACGCCAGCAGGCGTGCCGCGCCGTCCGCGTCGGGCCGTGCGATCACCACGGCCTCGCGCACGCCCGGGTGTTCGGCGAGGACGGCGGCGATCTCGCCCGGCTCGACGCGGTGGCCGCGGATCTTGACCTGGTCGTCGATCCGGCCGCAGAACTCCAGCTCCCCGTCGGCGTTCCAGCGGCCGAGGTCGCCGGTGCGGTAGACCCGCTCGCCGGGCCGGAACGGGTCGTCGAGGAAGCGTTCCGCGGTCAGTTCCGGCCGGTTCCAGTAGCCGGGGGCCACGCCGGCGCCGCCGATCCACAGCTCGCCGGGGACCCCGATCGGGGCCGGGGCGCCGTGCCGGTCCACCACGTACACCCGGGTGTTCGGCAGCGGGCGGCCGATGCTCGGCCGTTCCCGCGTGGTGTCCAGCGGGTGGATGGTGACCTCGACGGCGCACTCGGTGGGCCCGTACAGGTTGAAGAAGCGGGTGCCGGTGGTGGCGCGCATGGCCGCCCACAGGGCGGGGCCGATCGCCTCGCCGCCGATCATCACCAGCTCCGGGTGGGCCCCGCCCGGGCCGAACAGGCCCAGCGAGAAGAGCAGTTCGAGCTGCGTGGGGGTCAGGCTCAGCGCGTCGATCTGCTGCTCCCGGACGAGCGCGGCCAGCGCGTGGGTGTCCCGCCGGACGTCGTTCGGCACCAGGTGCAGCTCGTGGCCGTTCAGCAGCCAGCACAGCTGGTCCACCGAGGCGTCGAAGCTGAACGGCGCGGTGTGCGCGGCCCGCACCGGGCGGCGCCCGGAACCGGCCGGCCGGGGGCGTTCGGCGGCGATCAGGTTGGCCAGCGCACGGTGCTCGATCTGGACGCCCTTGGGCTTGCCGGTGGAGCCGGAGGTGTAGATGACGTAGGCGAGTTGGTCGGGTGTGGTCGGCAGGTCGGGGTTGTGGTCGGCGGTGTGGTCGGGGGTGTTGTGGGGGTTGTTGTCTTCGAGGAGGAGGGTGTGGGGGTGGGGTGCGAGGCGTTGTGCCTGGGGGTGGTCGAGGAGCAGGAGGTGTGGGGCGCTGTCGGTGATGAGGTCGTCGAGGCGGGTGGTGGGGTGGGCGGGGTCGAGGGGGATGTAGGCGGCGCCGGTTTTCCAGATGGCGAGGATGGC
>NZ_JBFAQT010000037.1:0-63148 GCF_040678895.1 Kitasatospora sp. NPDC049258 | reverse complement strand
TCCACCTGGGACAAGGTCGCGCAGTGCGAGTCCACCGGGAACTGGGCCATCAACAGCGGCAACGGCTTCTACGGCGGCCTGCAGTTCACCAACAGTACCTGGGCCGCCTTCGGCGGCACCTCCTACGCCCCGCAGGCCAACCTGGCCAGCAAGGCGCAGCAGATCGCCGTCGCCGAGAAGGTCCTCGCCGCCCAGGGCCCCGGCGCCTGGCCGGTGTGCTCGGTCAAGGCCGGCCTCACCAAGTAACACCCAGCACGCGACAGGGCCCGCCCCCACCCCGGGGGGCGGGCCCATCGCCGTACCCCGACCGGGCTCAGCCGTCGTGGCGACGCTCCCGCTCGTGGTCCCCGTCCGCCCGCCCGGACGGGCGCAGCGAGGCGAGCATCAGCTCCTCGGTCGCCCGCAGGTACTGCTCGGCGGCACTCTCGGCCTGTTCCGGCAGGCCGTCGACCACCGCCTGGACGACCGGGGCGAGCCGGGCCGCCGCCTCGGCCGGGTCCTCGAACGGGGCGCGCAGGGCGCCGCGGACGGGGAGGTAGGCGTTGAAGAGGGTGTTGGTGAGCAGCAGGTAGACCCGGTTGCCGGTGGCCCGGGCCAGCTCGCGGTGGACCTCGGCGTCGGCGAGCTGGGCCGCGTCACCGTCGCCGGCCCGGGCCACCGCGTCGAGCACCTCGCGCAGGCGGGCGGCCTGGCGGTCGGTGCGCCGGACGGCCGCCCGGCGGGCGATCAGGGCGCCGATGTGCCGCCGGACCTCGAAGATCTCGGTCAGCCAGCCGCTGTCCCGGGTGGCGAGCATCGGCAGCAGGTCCGCGCCGCCGACCCGCAGGAAGTCCCGCACCCGGGTGCCGATGCCGTGCCGGGTGCTGAGCAGTCCGGCCTGCTCCAGGCGGGAGAGGGCGTGTTTGAGGGTGGTGCGGGTGACCCCGTAGCCGGCGGCGAGCTCACGCTCCGGCGGCAGCAGCTCGCCCGGGACGTGCGTGCCGCCAAGGATGTCGTCCCGCAGCCGGTGCTCCAGCACGTCGACCACGGACTGGCGGGCGATGATCTCGGGGGGCACGGGCGGGTCTCCTCGGCTGCGCTGGACTCCCTGAGTGGCTCAGCCACCCGGTGACCGGAGTCAACCGGGTGGCAGAGCCGCCGTCAAGCGGTGCTCAGAACTCCTGGACGAAGTACGGCGAGACGCTCATCCACCCGTTGGCCGCGGCCCCGTTGAGCCGGCCGGAGCTGTTCCTGGCCAGGGTGTACCAGGAGTCGACGTAGTCCGGGTCGTCGGTCCACCAGGAGCTGGGCAGCGCGGCCAGCACCGCGTTGACCAGCGGGATGTACGTGCCCTGGTCGGCGATGGTGAGCAGGACCGCGGTGATCGCCTGGGCCAGCGCCAGGTAGTTGGTGTCGCCGTCGTCCTCCATCAGCACGACGTCGGCCAGGTTGTACTTGTAGTTCGACCAGTTCACCAGGATCTGGTTCGGGTAGTAGACCGTGCCGTCGTAGTCCAGGTAGGGCATGGTGACGGAGTCGACCCGTGCCTTGCCGTCCTGGCCGAAGCCGGTCACCAGGGCGAACATCTCCGCGCCGCCCTTGAACCAGGGCTCCTCGTCGTCCGAGACCTCGATCGCGTCGACCTTGGTGGCCCACCAGCCCGCGGCGGCGGTGGAGGCCGGCGCGGCCGGGGTGTTGAGGCCCTTGCGGGCGAGCTCCTCCCCGATCAGCTTCAGCCCGGCGGCGGTCGTCCTGGCGGAGTCGAGGTCCACCAGGTAGACCGGCTGGCCCGGGACGGTGCGGGCGTCCAGGGCGTGGGCGCGGCCGGCCCGGTCGTAGGCGGTGACGGTGCGGGCGTGGTCGTCGCCGACCGCGGCCGCGACCAGCGGTTCGGCGCCGGCGTCGAGCGCGGCGCGCATCGACGGGTCGGCCAGCTGGACCCGCAGCAGCGGGCCCAGGTCCTGTCCGAGGCCCTTGGCGCCGGCTATCCGCCGGTCGGCCTCCGCCACGGTGGCGGCCAGCTGTCGGGCGGCCGGGGCGGTGGCCCGGCCGGCGAGCGGGCTCAGCTCCACCGCGCCGGCCCGGACGCCGGCCCGGACCTGGGAGCCCCAGCCGGCGTCGGCGAGCGAGCGGGCCAGGTCCTGCGCCACCTGCTGCTCGATCCGGGTGACCTTCGCCCCCTGCGCGGCCGCGGCCGGCGCCGGGGCGGTGACGGGGGAGGCCGCGGCCTGACCCGCGGCGAGGGTGAGCAGGGAGAGGACGGCGACCGTTAAGGTGCCGCGCCGGGCAACGGACATGGGAGATCTCCTGATCGGTGGGGGACGGCGCCGCCGCGGCCCGGCGGCGCCACGCTCAGTGAACCGCGTACATGACACGGCATCAATAGCGCACGTCAGCCGCGCTCGACGGCGGCCCGGGAGACCGCCAACGAGAGCGCCATGATCGTGAGTTGCGGATTGACCCCCGGACATCCGGGGAGTCCCGAGGCGTCCGCGACCAGGACGCCCCGGACCCCGCGCAGCCGGCCGAGCCGGTCCGCCGGGGCGATCTGGGGATCGGCGCCGAGTGCCACGGTGCCGGTCGGATGGAAGGCCGAGAGGTGCAGGTCGCGCGCGGTGGCCCCGCCGAGCAGTTGGTGCAGTTCGGCGGTGCTGCGCGCCCTGGGCGTCCGCGGCAGGCCGGTGAGCACCTCCTCGGCCCCTGCGGCGAAGAGCAGTTCACCCATCGCGGCGACGGCACGCAGCAGCGAGCGCCCGTCCGCCGGGTCCAGCCGGTAGGTCAGCAGGGGGCGCCGGCCGCCGAGCACCCGGCCGCCCGGGCGGTCGGCGATCATCGCCCCCAGCGTGGCCAGCCGGTCGGCCGACTCCAGCTCGGCGCGCAACTCCCGCCCGAGCCCCGGCAGGACGAAGGAGCCCATGCCCGGTGGCGGGGCGGTCGCCTCGATCAGGATGCCCTGGTCGTGCAGTTCCTCCACCCCGGTGCTCTGCAGCACGGCGGGGCCGGTGGCGACGGGCTCCGCGAACCGGCCGGCCACGCTGGTCGCCGGGTGGACGGCGAGGTTGCGGCCGGTCCTCGGGTGTCCGCCCAGACCCGAACGGCGCAGCAGCGCGGGGGACTCCAACGCCCCGGCGGCCACCACCACCAGCGGTGCGAGGATCTCGAAGCCGCTCCCGTCGGGCCGCCGGGCGGCGATGCCGGCCGCCCGCGGGCCACCGGGCCGGTCCGGGTCGACCAGGATCCGTATCACCCGTGCCGAGGTGACGATCCGGGCACCGGCCGCGCAGGCGTCGGGCAGCACCGAGAGCTGCACGCTCTGCTTGGCCCCGGCCGGGCACCCCACCACGCACTGGCAGGAGCCCTTGCAGCCGGGCGCGTTGCGGCGCAGCGGACCGGCCCGCCAGCCGAGCCGCTCGGCCCCGCGCAGGGTGAGCAGGCCGTTGCGGCCGAGCACGTCCAGCGGCTGGGTGGCCACCCGCAGGGTCCGCTCGATCTCGTCCAGATCGGCCCCGAAGGCCGCCCGGTCGGCCAGGTCGAGTCCGTACCCGGACCGCCAGCGCTCCAGCACCTGATCCGGAGTGCGGTAGCAGGTACCGGAGTTGACGACGGTGGTGCCGCCGACGGCGCGTCCGGTCGGCAGCAGCACCGGCGGGTTGCCGGCCAGCACGGTGGCGCCGCCGTCGCGGTACAGCTCGGCGAAGCGGTCCAGCGGCGCCCGGCGGCCGAACTCGGCGGTGGCGTGGTGCCGGCCCTCCTCCAGGACCAGCACCCGCAGCCCGCCGCGGGCCAGCGTCCGGGCCGCGACGGCGCCGCCCGCGCCGGAGCCGACCACCACGGCGTCGGCGGTGGCCCGGTCCGGCCACTCGCCGGACGGCAGGCAGTCCAGCGGCGGGTCCTCGGGCACGGCGGAGCCGAGCAGCGGCGGCGGCCGGTGCTGCAGCATCCGCTCGGTGCCGGCGGCCAGCAGCACCGGCACCTTGAGCACGTCCAGCAGCGGCCGCAGGGCGGGGCGGGCGCCCAGCGAGGCGAGGACGGCCTCCCGGCGGGGCTCGGGGAGGCGGTCCAGCCGGGCGCCGGTGCGCAGCAGCGCATAGGCGTCGACGGCGGCGGCCGCGGCGCGGAGCCCGGCGCGGGCGTGGGGCGGCATCGCGCCGAGCAAGCCGTCCAGGCGGTCGGCCGCGGCGCCGGGCCAGGCCTGGCGGCCGTCGTCGGCGAGCAGGGCGGCGACCAGGCCCCGGCGACTGCGGCTCATCGGGTGCCCACCTCCGCGTGCGCGGTCCCGCGCAGGGTCCACTCGCCGTCCGGGTGCCATCGGCCCCACCACCGCTCGACGGTGATCAGGGCGTCGGCCGCCTCGCTGTTGCGGCACACGGCCGTGCCGCCGTCCGGGTCGGTGTAGTCGAGGGTGACGGTCCGCTGCTCGGGCTGCCGGACGGTGACGGTGATCCGGCGCAGCGCCGTGCGGCCCGTGACGCTCCACTCCGGCAGCCCGATCCTGGCCCGGAAGGCGCCGAGCGCGGAGCCGGTGCCCCGCCGCGGCCAGCTGCGGCCGCCGCGGAGCAGCCGCAGGAAGACCAGCGGCGGCAGCCGGCGCAGCCCCGGGCGGGCGGCGGTGGCGGCCACCACCTCCAGCACGTCCCCGCCGCCCAGGTCGGCGTGCAGCCAGGCCCAGCGCCGGGCGTTGCCGTGCCCGTAGATCCGGGCGGTGGCGCCGGGGGCACCGTCGAGCCGGAGTTCGCCGCCCGGGTGGGTCACGGTGCCGGTGTAGCGGGAGGTGGCCGCGGGCAGCATGTGCGCGGCGGGCAGCACCGGCCGCCGCCAGGCCCAGCGCGGGAAGGTGTACAGCGGCGGGCCGGTGAACTGCTCGGTGAGGTCCCAGGTGTACGGGCCCGCCTTGCCGCGCAGCCGGTCCGCGGCGGAGTCCGGCTCCGCGGTGTAGCGGGCGTGCCCGGCCTCGGCGTCGGGCGGGAAGAGTGCGATCCAGCCGTGGCTGCGGGCGGGCGCACCGTCGGCCGGGGCGGTCAGTTCGTGGTGCAGCCACAGCCCGGTGCCGCTCGCCGGGTCGGTGAGGGTGGTGTACCAGACCTCGGTACGGCCGGGCGTGCCGTCCCAGCGCGGTGCGAGGGCGGCCTGCGCTCCACCGGGCCGGGCGAACCGCCAGCTCCGCAGGAAGGGGAGCAGCGCGGCCGGCGGGAAGCGCAGGGTGCCCCGGCCGATCTCCCGGCCGTCCTCGGCCAGCGTGAACGGCAGGACGGTCATCGAGGCCAGCGGCCGGTACGGCGTGACCGACTTCCAGCCGTCCAGGGTCAGCCGCCGGCCGTCGGCGGTGAACTCCAGCCGGTAGCGGATCCGCCGCCGGGCCACCGGGGAGATCTCCAACTCCCCGGCGGCAGCGGGGTCGTCGGCCAACCCCTCGATCCGGGCCCGGCCGCTCAGCCGGGCCTCGGTGGTCCGGTGCGGCAGCAGCACGCGGTCGGCCCGGACCGCGAGCTCCAGCCGGACCGTCCGCACCCCGGCCTCGCCCACGAGCCGCACGGTCCCCACCATCAGCTCGTCGAACGCCGTGCCGCGCCGGGGCAGCGTCTTCATCGCCCGCTCCAATCCCAGTTGGTTCAGTGGCTGAGCCACTGAACCACTGAGCCGACCCGGCGTCAATCCCCTGTCCCGGCCGAATGCGCGCCCACTACGGTGACGCGATGACGAACGGCTCCGACCCGACCCTCCTCGCCGACCACCACCCGAACGGCCCGGCCGACACCCGCACCCCCGGACCTGCGACTGCTTCGACCAGTCCCGGATCACCAACCGACACCGGGTCCGTCTCCACCGCGCCGCGGGAGAGCACGGTGAACACCGGGCGCCGTTCGGCGACGAGAAGGTCCGCCCGCCGTTCCCCGGCCTGGGCGGCGGTGCCCAGCCGGCCGGCGAGGACTGACCGGGAAGCCCCGCCGCCGGGGTCAACTCCCGGACGACAGAACGAGGATGGAGATCTCGCCGGCCCGCCGCGGCAGACCGCTCCGGTGCAGCCCGGCCTCGGCCAGCAGCGGGGTGAGCGCGGCGACCTCGGCGGTCGGCGCGAGCACCAGCAGCCGGGCGGCCGGGGACGGCGTCGCCGCGCGGACGGCCAGCAGCTCCCGGAGCGTCTGGTCCGGGCTCCGCGGCAGCCGGCCGAGCAGGTAGACGTCCGCGCCGAGCGGCACCTGCTCCGCCGGGCTGCCGCCGATCAGCGCGACGCGCTCCGCCACCCCGGCGGACTGGAGCAACTCCCCTGCCCCGTCGATGACATGGGGGAGGTCGACGAGGGTGCCGAGGGCCCGCGGGTGCTTCGCCAGCACCGCGGCCAGCAGCGCGCCCGACCCGCCGCCGACGTCCACCACATGGCGGGCGGACGCGAAGTCGTGCGCGGTCAGCAGCAGTTCGGCGGCCGGGGTGTCGGCGGTGGTGTGCACAGGACCCTCCAGGGCATCGGACGACTGCCAGGACAAACGACGGCGGGCGCCGAAAGTAGCTTCCGGCACCCGCCGTCGACGCACTCCGGGCCGTCACCCGGCGGCGTGCACCAGCTGCCCGCCCACCCAGGTGCGCAGCACCCGGGTGGCGGCGATCTCCTCGGCCGGCCCGGCGAACGGGTCGCGGTCCAGCAGCACCAGGTCGGCCAGCGCGCCCGCCCGCAGGGTGCCGGCGTCGTCGTGGCCGTTCACGTGCGCCGACCCGGCCGTGTAGGCGGCGAGCGCGGTGCTTAGGTCGAGGCGCTGCTCCGGCAGGAAGACCCGGCCGTCGGTGGCGCCGGGCTCCATCCGGTTGACCGCGACGTGGATGCCGGCGATCGGGTCCGGGCTGCTGACCGGCCAGTCGCTGCCCGCCGCCAGGGTGGCGCCCGCCCGCAGCAGGTCACCGAAGGGGTACTGCCACGCCGCCCGCTCCGGGCCGAGGAAGGGGATGGTCAGTTCGTCCATCTGCGGCTCGTGCGCCGCCCACAGCGGCTGGATGTTGGCGATCGCCCCGAGCGCCGCGAACCGGGGGACGTCCAGCGGGTGGACCACCTGGAGGTGCGCCAGGTGGTGCCGGGTGGCGCGGCGCCCGTTGGCGGCGCGGGCGGCCTCGACCGCGTCCAGCGCCTCGCGCACCGCACGGTCGCCGAGGGCGTGGAAATGGACCTGGAAGTCGAGCGCGTCCAGCTCGGTGACGTACGAGCGCAGCGCCACCGGGTCGACGAAGCTCAGGCCGCTGTTGGCGGTGGCGCAGCCGCAGCCGTCCAGGTAGGGCGCGGTGAGCGCGGCGGTGAAGTTCTCGGCGATGCCGTCCTGCATGATCTTCACCGCGGTGCAGCGGAACCGGCCGTGGGCGGTCTCGGCCCGGCGGGCGACCAGCTCCGGGATCTGCTCGGCGCCCCGCTCGCGCTGCCACCAGAGCGCGCCGGTGACCCGGGCCGTCAGGGTGCCCGCGCGGGCGGCCGCCAGGTAGGCGTCGGTGGGGTCGGGCTGGCCGTTGAAGACCCCGAGCAGGGCGTCCTGCCAGCCGGTCACGCCCAGCGAGTGCAGCAGCTCCTGGGCCCGGAGCAACCCGGCCAGCCGCTCGGCGGCGGTGGTCGGCGGCACCAGGCGGGCGACCAGTCCGGTGGCGCCCTCCTGGAGCATGCCGGAGGGCGTGCCGTCCGGCTCCCGCTCGATCCGGCCGTCCGCCGGGTCCGGGGTGTCCCGGGTGAGGCCGGCCAGCTCCAGCGCCCGGGTGTTGGCCCAGGCCCCGTGGTGGTCGCGGTTGAGCAGGTAGACCGGCCGGTCGGGGACGACCGAGTCGAGCAGCTGCCGGGTGGCCCGGCCGCCCTCGAAGCTCTCCATCGACCAGCCGCTGCCGGTGATCCAGGCCCGCTCCGGGTGGGCCTCGGCGAAGGCCCGGATCAGCCGCAGGTACTCGGCCGCCCCGACCGTGCCGCTCAGGTCGCACTCGCCCAGCTCGGTGCCGCCGTAGACGGCGTGCAGGTGGGCGTCCTGGAATCCGGGCACCAGCATCCGGCCGGCCAGGTCCACCACCTCGGTGCGCGGGCCGATCAGTTCGCGCACCTCGTCGTGGCCGACGGCGGTGATCCGCTCGCCGGTCACGGCGAGACTGCTGGCCCTGGTCCGGGCGGGATCGGCGGTGAAGATCGGGCCGCCGGTGAGGACCAGATCGGCGTGGGTCATGGTGTGGACTCCAACTGTGCGGTGGGACGGGTGACTACAGGATCGGGCCGGCTGCTTCGCCGTCGGTGCCGACGCCGGTGCGGAAGTACGGCGAGCGGCGCCCCCAGCGGGCCCAGGCGGCGACCGGCAGGCCGCTGCCGATCATCAGGATCGGCACCAGCAGCTGGAACCAGCCGTTGTCGGCGCTGAGTTCGAAGTGGTCGGCGGAGTCGTAGAAGCTCCAGGCCAGGTAGCAGCCGACGCCGAGCAGCACCGCGGCCCCGAGCAGCGGCCCGACCACCGCCCGCAGCGCCTCGCCGAGCGGGCCGCGCAGCAGGTGCCGGAACCGGACGGCGGCGGCGACCGCGGTGAGCGCGTAGTAGAGCGCGACCACGATGCCGATGGCGTTGACCGCGGCGTTGATCAGGTCGGTGACGGTGGGGATGACCAGCGAGGCCAGCGCCACGGCGGAGGCGATCGCGGTGATCAGCACGGTGCCGGTGACCGGGGTGGCGTACCGCGGGTGGATCCTGGTCCACACCGCACCGAGGGTGCCGTCCCGCCCCATCGCGAAGGTGCCGCGGGCGGTGGGGATCACGTTGGCCTGGAGCGAGGCGACCGCCGAGAAGGTCAGCGCGATCAACGGCAGGGCGGCCAGCGGCTGGTGGGCCAGCTTGTTGCCGAAGTAGGTCAGCCCCTGGGCCCCGTTGTCGGCCAGCTCGTCCAGCGGCAGGACCCGCTGGAAGGCGGTGCCGGCGAGCAGGAACAGCAGCAGCATGGTGACCAGGGCGATCATGCCGCCCCGGGAGGCGTCCTTGGGCTCGCGGACCTCCTCGCCGACGCTGAAGACCGACTCGAAGCCCCAGTAGCAGAAGACCGCGAGCACCATGCCCTGGGCCAGCGCGCCGAACGAGGGGATGTCGAACGGGTTGTACCAGGACCAGGAGAACGGCTGGCTGCCCGCGAACAGGCCGTAGCCGCAGAAGCCGAGCAGGACCAGGTACTCGAACACCAGCAGGTACTTCTGCAGCCGGGCGGCCAGGCCCAGGCCCCGGATCGCGACGGCGGTGACCACGACCAGCACCACCAGGCCGATCACCGTGGTCTGCCGGGTCGAGTCCGGGTCCAGCACCAGCCCGAACAGGCTGTGCAGGCCGGCCTCGCCGGCCAGCTGGATCAGCGCGGAGCCGGTGACGGCCGTGGTGTAGGCCATGAACACGATGGTGCCCACGGTGTTCACCCAGCCGGTCAGGAAGCCCAGCCAGGGGCTGAGCGTGCTGCCGACCCAGGTGTAGGAGTTGCCCGCGTTGGGCTCCACCAGGTTGAGCCGGCCGTAGGCCCCCGCGATGCCCAGCACCGGCAGGAAGGCCAGCAGCATGATGGCCGGCAGGTGCAGCCCGACCACCGCGGCGGTCAGGCCCAGCCCGATCCCGATGCTGGAGGTGGCGGCGGTACTGGAGGCCGCGATGGCCACCCCGTCCATGACGCCGAGCGACTTGCGCATCGTGGTGTGCCGCACGTCGCCGCCGTGCCCGGCGCCCTGCTGCGCGCCGGCTCTCGCCTCGTCCTTCGCCACTGCTGCCAACGGACCACCACCTTGACCGTGGGGGCCGCGTCGGGCCCCGGTGGCTGGCCATGAAACTCCTGGTGGCCTTTTCCGGTCAATGCCGTTGTCATAAGGTGGCGCGACCGGAGAAGCCCAGGCAGACGCACCGACCCCAGGAGCGCAGCGCGATGAACGACCGAGTCGTCCCGGAACCCCAGCGCCGCCGGCGCCGCCCCACCAAGCAGGGCACCGTGCTCTCCGCCGAGGTGATCGTCTCCACCGCCCTGCGGCTGCTGCACCAGCACGGCTCCGAGGCGCTCACCGTCCGCCGGCTCGGCGCCGCGCTCGGCGCGGACCCGAGCGCGATCTACCGGTACTTCCACAGCACCGACGACCTGCTGCTGGCCATCGCGGACGAGCTGATCGGCCACGCCCAGCAGGACTGGCGGGCCACCGGCGACTGGCAGGCCGACCTGCGCGGGATCGGCCTGCGGCTGCACGCCGCGTACCAGGCGCACCCGCAGGCCGCCCTGCTGGCCGCCTACCGCACCACCGGGCGGGCGCACGAGACCCGGGCGGTGGAGACCATCCTCGGCATCCTGCGCGGCGCGGGCTTCCCGGATCCGGAGGCGGTGGCGATCTACCACGCCTTCGTCGACCAGGGCCTGGCCTTCGCCGCCCAGGACGCGGCGGCCGCCGCGCTCCCGGACGCCGCCCGGGCCGCCGACCTGGACGTCTGGCGCCGGCACTACGCCCGGCTGACCCCCGAGACCCATCCCCACATCGCGGCCACCGCCCGGCTGCTGGTCACCGACATGCGCCACAGCGGCTACCCGCTCGCCCTGGACCTGCTGCTCGCGGCCGCCGCCACCCGGCTCCAGCAGCGCCTCGGGGCGCCGCACTGACCTGGCCGCAGCAGCATCCGGCCGCGGCATCCGGCTGCGGCACCCGGGCCCGCCGGCCGTCAGGCGCCGACGGTGCCGTCGATGGCCTCGCGCAGGAGGTCCGCGTGTCCGTTGTGCCGGGCGTACTCGTGCATCAGGTGCAGCATCACCAGCCGCAGCGACACGTCCTCGCCCCACCTGGCGTTGTGGCCGAGCACGTCGAGCGACTCGGCCTCCCGCTCGATCCGGCGGGAGTGCTCGACCTCCGCCTGCCAGGCGGCGAAGGCCTCGGCGCGGGTCGCCGTGCTGGCGTCGTAGGCGACCTGGAAGTCCTCCCGGTCCGAGTGGACCAGCGGGATCGACTCACCGTTGATCACCCGGCGGAACCAGGTGCGCTCCACCTCCGCCATGTGCCGCACCAGGCCGAGCAGCGAGAGCGTCGAGGGCGGGCTGGACTGCCGGCGCAGCTCCTCGTCGTCGAGGCCGTCGCACTTCATCGCCAGCGTCGCCCGGTGGAAGTCCAGGAAGGCGCGCAGCATCTCCCGCTCACCGCCGGTCACGGGCGGGCCGATCCGTTCGGTCGTCACTGCTGGTCCCCTCCACGGTTCATGACAACATCCGAGCCGGTTCTACCAGAGGCCGGCAGCACGCACGGACGGCGGCCCCGGGCCCGCCGGCGCTCGCCGGTCGGTGGCCCGGGGCCGCCGCTCGCCTGCTCGGGCACCGCCCGGGTCGATCAGACGTTGACGCCGTAGTCCAGCGCGATGCCGCGCAGGCCGGAGGCGTAACCCTGGCCGATGGCACGGAACTTCCACTCGTTGCCGTAGCGGTAGAGCTCGCCGAAGACCATCGCCGTCTCGGTGGAGGCGTCCTCGGTCAGGTCGTAGCGGGCGACCTCGCTGCCGTCGGCCTGGTTGACCACCCGGATGAAGGCGTTGCGCACCTGGCCGAAGCTCTGCCGGCGGGCCTCGGCGTCGTAGATCGACACCGGGAAGACCACCTTGACCACGCCGGCCGGCACGGCCGCCAGGTCGACCTTGATCTGCTCGTCGTCGCCGTCCCCGCCACCGGTGAGGTTGTCACCGCTGTGCTCGACCGAACCGTCGGGGCTGCGCAGGTTGTTGTAGAAGACGAAGTGCTGGTCGCCGAGCACCCGGCCGCTCTCGTTGCACAGCAGCGCACTGGCGTCGAGGTCGAAGTCGGCACCCGTGGTGCCCCGGACGTCCCAGCCGAGACCGACGATGACCGCGGTCAGCCCCGGGGCCTCCTTGGTCAGCGAGACATTGCCGCCCTTGGCGAGCGTGACTCCCATGGTGTCCTCCTGCTTCCCCGTGCCGGACAGCGCCGGCCCGGCTCCCTCGATCTCGCGCAGTGCTGAATCTACAGCACTGTAGATCGCGCGTGAATCGACCTGACCGGCCGGGCCACTGGTGTGCCGTCAGGCCGGCCGACCCGCGGTCCGCGGGCCGGCGGTCAGCCGTACGAGAGGTCGGTGCACGGGTCGTCGGCCGCCGACCTGATGGCGTTGAAGCTCCCGGCCCCGGCCGACGGCGCACCCGGCCGCCGCGGGGCGGTGGTCGCCGAGTCGCGGCCCAGCACCAGCACCACGCCCGGCGCCCCGGCGGCCTCCAGCCCCGCCCCCGGGAAGAGACCGGCCACCGCCCCGGCCGCCCCCTCCTCCCCCGGGCCGTACCTGACCACGGTGGCCGCCCGGGCGGCCTGCGGCGGACCGTCGGCCACGGGTGCGGAAGCGGTGAAACCCTCCGCCGCCAGCGCCTCGACCGCCCTCGTCAGCGGCGTCGCGGCGCCGCCCGCGCCCACCCCGGGCCCGCCGCCGGTGGCGTCGCGGACCTCGACCACGATGCCCCGGGGTGCCGCCGAGCCGCTCGGCGACGGGCCGAGGCCGCCGCCCGGCCCGTCCAGCGGGCGGTCGGCCCGCAGCGCCGCCCAGAGCTGCCCGGCGTCCGGCTGCGTCAGCGTGACCCTCGAACCCTGGTAGCGCCAGGGCACGGTGAGGAACCGGGCGTCGTCGAGCGCGATCTCGCGCAGTGACAGCGCGAACGAGAGCAGCTTGCCGGCCGAGCCCAGCCCCGGGTCGACCACCAGCGCGCCGGTGGCGGCGTCCGCCAGCGGCAGCAGGGTGGCCGGGTTCATCCCCGCGCCCTTGACCTGCCGCAGCAGCGAGCCGAGGAAGGCCTGCTGCCGCTTGGTGCGACCGATGTCCGAGCCGTCCCCGATGCCGTGCCGGAGCCGGACGTAGTCCAGCGCCGACTGGCCCTGGACCCGCTGCTTGCCCTTCGGGAAGAGCAGCCGCCCGGGCCGCCCGAGGTTCGGGTTGAGGTCGCCCTCGTGGACGGCGTTGGGCAGGCAGACCTCGACGCCGCCGACCGCGTTGGTCATCGAGGCGAAGCCGGCGAAGTTGACCACGATGGTGTGGTCGATCCGCAGGCCGGTCAGCTTCTCCACGGTGTTCTGGGTGCACGCCGGATCGCCGTGCTCGCCGCCGCCCACCTCGAACGCGCTGTTGAACATCGCCCCCGTCCGCGGCTTGGTCCAGCTGCCGTCCGGCAGCCGGCAGGGCGGGATGTCCACCAGCGTGTCGCGCGGGACGGAGACCCCGACCGCGTGCCGGTGGTCGGCGTACACGTGCAGCAGGATCGTGGTGTCCGACCGGGCCCCGCCCTCCTCGCCGCCGCCGAGCTCCCGGTTGGCACCGTGCCGGGAGTCGGAGCCGATCAGCAGCACGTTGACCGGGACCCTCCCCTGCGCGTCCGGGCCGGTCGCGGTCGGGCGGTCGCTGCTCAGCGCGCCGCTGTCGAAGATCCGGAGGTTCCCGTTCAGCCGCTGGTAGACCAGCACCCCGGCCAGCAGCACCAGCGAGAGCAGGCCGGCCACGCTCCAGAGCACCAGCTTCCGACGGCTGCCCCGCCCCACCATCCGCCTACCCCCTTCACCGAACCCAACCGAGCCGAGCTGTGCGAAGCAACCGGATCCAGGGCACGGCCCAAGACCATTGCGGAGCATACCGTCCATCTCGGACATCTCGCCCCGCCATCACCCCGTCCCGGCGCCGTGGCGACGGTGCCGCGACGGTGCCCGGCGCCGCACCTCACAGGCCCTCAGTAGGATGACGAAGCGCCCCGGCAGCCCGGAGCCACAGGACCGGAGGGAGCCACCGCCGTGCGCGACGCCAGCACAGACCAGGGACCGGCCGCGGCCGTCGCCTTCCCCCGGGTGCGCCGGCGCGGCCAGGGCGAGCTGGAGGCCCAGGTGCTCGCCGTGCTGCGGACCGCGGCCGGACCGGTCACCGCCGGCTGGGTGCAGCAGCAGTTGGACGGCGGCCTCGCCTACACCACCGTGATGACCATCCTCTCCCGCCTGCACGCCAAGAACGCGGTGTCCCGCAGCCGGACCGGACGCTCCTACCACTGGCTGGCCGCCTCCGACGCGGCCGGCCTGGCCGCCCTGCGGATGCGCCGGGTGCTCGACACCCAGGCCGACCGGGACGCGGTGCTGGCCAGCTTCGTCAGCGCCCTGCTGCCCGAGGACGAGGAGCTCCTGCGAGCCCTGCTCGACAGCGCGACGGACGGATCCGAGGCCTGAGCCGTGGGCGTGTTCGTCTTCCTCCCGCTCGTCCTGCCGCTCACCGCCCTGCCCGTCGCCCGCCTGGCCGAGCAGCACCTCCACCCCCGCACCGCCGCCCGCCTGCTCACCGCGATCGCCGCCGTGATGGCGGCCAGCTGCGCGATCAGCCTGTGCCTGCTGTTCGTGGTCGGCACCGCGCACCTGGCCGGCAACCCGCTGCCGGACACCTGGTCCGACCCCGAGGTCCGCGAGGCCGTGCCGTTCCACCGCACCGTCGGCAGCGCCGCGATCGTCGCCCTGCTGGTGGTGGTCGCCGCCTGCGCGCGGACCCTGCGGCGCCACCTGCGGGTCCGGGTGCACAGCCGCGAGGCCCTGCGCGGGCTGCCCGGCGGGCCCGGGGTCGCCGTCCTGCCGGACGAGCGCCCGTACGCCTACGCGCTGCCGGGCGCGCCCGGCCGGGTCGTGGTCTCCACCGGCATGCTGGCGGGCCTCACCCCGCAGGAGCAGCGCGTCCTGCTGGCGCACGAACGGGCCCACCTGACCCACCACCACCACCGCTACCTGCTGGCCACCCAGCTCGCGGCCTGCGTCAACCCCTGCCTGCGGCCGCTGCGGCAGGCCGTCGCGTACAGCACCGAGCGGTGGGCCGACGAGGAGGCCGCGCAGCGGGTCGGCGACCGCCGGCTCACCGCTCGCGCGGTCGCCCGGGCGGCGCTGATCTCCGGCCCGCCGGCCGCCGGCCCGCGCACCGCAGGACTGCCCGCCTTCGCCGCTCCCGGGCCGGTGCCCCGCCGGGTGGCCGCCCTGCTCGCGCCCGGCCCGCACCACAGCGGGTGGCCGCCGGTGCACAGCCGGACCGGCCTGGCCACCATGGTCGCGGCGGCCGGGACGGCCGCCTCCGCGATGTCCTCGCTGAACGCGGCGGTCGCCCTGCTGCTCCTGCTCAAGGCCGCCACCCCGCTCTGACCGGCCCCCGGGCCCGCTCAGGCGCGCGGCGCGGCCGGCACCTCGACGACGCGCTCCGCCCGCGCCGGGGCCGGTCCGGCCAGTCCGCGCCGCCGGCGGGAGAGCAACACGTACAGCAGGCCCGCCACGGCGCCGGAGAGCAGGAAGCTGATGTCGACCCCGCCGGTCAGCGGCAGCAGGAGGCCGCGGTGGACGGGCGTGTCGACGTCGCACAGCCCGACCACACCGCCGGCCGCCCAGGCCACCGTGGCGGTGATGTTCCAGCCCGCGCGGTACCAGTACACGCCGCCGCGGGTGCCCCGGTTGTAGACCTGCAGCGACGGCCGGTCGTAGTCCCCTCGGCAGCGCAGGTGGCCGATCAGGGTGATCACCGCCCAGGGCGCGCCGATCGCGGTCAGCACCAGCACGAACGAGGCCACGGCGGACTGCGCGTTCCACACGAAGTGCCCGAGGAGGACCAGCACCGCGCCGAGCCCGGCGACCACGTAGGTGGCCTGCCGGCGGGTGGCCCGCGGCAGGATCGCGTCCAGGTCCAGGCCCATGCTGTAGAGCATCAGCCCGGTGTTGCCGGCGCTGCCCAGCAGGCCGTTGAGCAGCAGCGGCGCCAGGAACCGGACCGGGGCGGCGGCCATCGGCGCCTGGCGGTCAGTGCCGGTTGCCGAGCGCGAACAGCAGGATCACGAAGCCGGCGAACAGGTGGGTGCCCGCGATGTAGATCGAGGCCCGGATCAGCATGGCCTTGCGCTTGGCCCGCTCGTCGCGGACGGCTTCGGACATCGGCGTGGCTCCTGCTCGGCGGCCGGTCGGCCGGGGCCCTGCGGGCAGCGCCCGGGTCGGCCCGCCTCGACCTGACACCCTACGGCCCGGCCGCCCGTCCGGGGCGGCGCGCCCGGCACCGTGGCGGAGATCACCCTCCGCTTCGGCCCACCTACGGTGGCGTAGGTCACTTGAATAGGTGAACTATTCACTTCATGGCCGATCTTCCGGAGACCCCTGCCCCGCACTCGTACGTCGCCCTCGGCGACTCCTTCACCGAAGGCCTGAACGACCCGGGCCCCGACGGCCAGTTCGCGGGCTGGGCCGACCGGCTGGCGGGGATGCTCGCCGACCGGCAGCCCGAGGGCGACTTCCGGTACGCCAACCTGGCCGTCCGCGGCCGGCTGCTCGACCAGATCGCCGCCGAGCAGGTGCCGCAGGTCCACCGGATCCGGCCCGACCTGGTGACCTTCTGCGCCGGCGGCAACGACATCCTGCGCCCGGGCAGCGACCCGGACGAGGTGGCCGAGCGGTTCGAGCGCGCGGTGGTGGAGCTGAGGCGCAGCGCGGGTGCGGTCCTGGTCTGCACCGGCTTCGACACCCGCGACGTCCCGGTGCTGCGCCACCTGCGCGGCAAGATCGCCACCTACAACGTGCACCTGCGGGCGATCGCCGACCGCAACGACTGCGTGGTGGCCGACCTGTGGTCGCTGCGTTCGGTGCACGACCGCCGGGCCTGGAGCGACGACCGGCTGCACCTGTCCCCCGAGGGCCACCAGCGGGTGGCGCTGCTGGCCGCCCGCGCGCTCGGCCTGGCCGGCGCCGGCGACCCCGAGGCGCCCTGGCCGGCCGCGGCGGTGCCGACCCCGGCCGAGCAGCGCCGGGAGAACCTCCAGTGGGCCCGCAGCTTCCTGCTCCCCTGGGTCGGCCGGCGGCTGCGCGGCGAGTCCTCCGGCGACAACGTCGAGGCCAAGCGCCCGGACCTGCTGCCGCTGTGACCGACAACGCCCGAGGGCCCTACCACCACGGTGGTAGGGCCCTCGGGCGTGACCCACGGCGGATCGGCTACTCGACGACGAGCTCGACCTCGATGTTGCCGCGGGTGGCCTTGGAGTAGGGGCAGACCTGGTGGGCCTGCTTGACCAGCAGCTCGCCGGTCTCGCCCGCCAGCGCCTCCGGCAGCTCGACGCGCAGCGTCACAGCCAGGCCGAAGCCGGTGTCGTCCTTGCCGATGGAGACCTCGGCCGTCACGGACACCTCGCTGGTGTCGACCCGCTCCTGCCGGCCGACCAGGCCCAGCGCGCTGGCGAAGCAGGCCGCGTAGCCCGCCGCGAACAGCTGCTCGGGGTTGGTGCCCTGGCCGTTGCCACCGAGCGCGGGCGGCATCGCCAGCGCGAGGTCCAGCTGACCGTCGGAGCTGACCGTGCGACCCTCGCGGCCGTTCGCAGTGGCCACAGCCGTGTACAGCGCGTCCATCCAACCGTTCCCTTCTCGCCTCGGCGACCCTCCCGAACGTCGGGGCCGCCTCATGGACACAAGTGAAGCACACAACTGAATTGCGCACAACTGAATGACGCAAGCGTCGATCGGTACCCTGGATGCATGACCACGCTCTCCGAGCTGCCGGACGAGCAGCTGCTGCGCCTCGACCACCAGATCTGCTTCTCGCTGCACGCCGCCGCACGCGCCTTCGGCGGCGTCTACCGGGTCGCCCTGAAGGACCTGGACCTGACCTACCCCCAGTACCTGGCGATGCTCGTGCTCTGGGAGCACGGCGACCAGCCGGTGAAGCGGATCGGCGAGCGGCTGCGACTCGACTCGGGCACGCTCTCCCCGCTGCTCAAGCGCCTGGAGACGGCCGGCCTGGTCCGGCGCGAGCGCAGCGTCGAGGACGAGCGCTCGGTGACCGTGCGCCTCACCGAGGCCGGGGCCGCCCTGCGCGAGCGCGCCCTGGAGGTGCCCCGCCGGATCAGCCGGGCGACCGGGCTCGCGGTCTCCGACCTCACCGAGCTGCGCGCCATGCTGGAGCGCGTCACCAGCGCGCTCGACGCGGCCGCCACGGACGAGGCCACCCTGACCGGGTCCTGACCCGCGCCTCAGGACTCGTACCGCTCGACCTCCTCGATGCTGCGCACGCTCGCCAGGTTGGGATCCTCGCCCGCGTCCTTGCGGGCCCGCCGCTGCCGCAGCAGGTCCCAGCACTGGTCGAGCTGCTGCTCGATGTCGTGCAACCGCTGCTGCTCGGTCTCGGGGTCGATCCGGCCGCCGGCAAGGGCCTCCCGCAGGTTGCGCTCGGCGGCGACCATCTCGCCGATCCGCTCCAGGATCCGCTGGTCCGCCCCGCCGCCCGGATCCGGTTGCTGTGTCATGCGGCGCCTCCTCGGTCTCGGCCTCCAGCCTAGGAACGGCCACAGCCCGACGCGACCGCAGCACGGGCCGCCCCACCACCCGAACGGCGCAGCGCCGGCTTGACAGCGCATCAGCGGGCCAGCAGGATCCCAAACTTGGAAATGACTTTCACTTCTAAGAAGGAGCTGGCGCCATGTCCCTCGACGTCTCCCCCACCCTGCTCGCCCAGGCCGAACGGGACGAGGTCGACGAGAGCGCGTTCGTCGACACCGTCCGCACCTCGCTCCCCTACGCCTACCGGCTGATCTCCGACCTCGCCGCCGAACTGCGCGGCGGCTCGGCCGAGTTCGCCGACAACACGAAGGCCCCCTCGGAACCGGAGCGCGGCCAGCTGCTGCGCGCGCTGGCCAGCGACGCGATCCGGGGCAGCCTGGAGCGACACTTCGGGGTCCGGCTCGCCTTCCAGAACTGCCACCGGGTGGCGGTCTTCCACCCGGGCGCCGAACAGGACGAGACCTACCGGAAGTTCACCTCCGTACGGGCCCAGCTGCTCAACCAGTCACCGGAGTTCCGGGACTGCTGAGCCCGCACCCCCGCACCCCGGGCTCAGCCCGGGGGCGACCAGCCCGGATCGCGACCCGCCAGACCGAGCAGCCGGGTCTGCGGGTCGGCGTCCGGCCCGGTCGGCACCGCCGGGGCGAACATCCCGGTGGCGGAGAGGTCCCCGTACGCCTCGATCTCGCCGAGCGCGAAGGCCGCGGCGGCCGGGGACATCCGGCCCGCGCCGCCGAGGGCGCGCGCCAGGTCCCAGCTGTGCACCACGGCGTCGACGGCCATCTCCCGGCAGTAGCCGAGCGCGTCCCGGTCCGCGTACGACAGGTGGACGGTGCGGTCCAGCGCACCCGGCGCGTGGAAGGCGGCGCCCGCCGCGGCGACCGCCTCGGTCCACACCCCGAGCGGGTCGTCGCCCAGGGCGTCGCCGTCGAAGAAGGACCCGACCTGCGCCACCGTCGCACCGGCCAGCATCTCGGGCACCCAGAGCTGTTCCACCGTCAGGTGGTTGACCAGGTCGCGCACCGTCCAGCCGGCGCACGGGGTGGGCAGGTCCCACTGCCGGCGCAGGACCATGCCGACCAGCCGGCCGAACTCCCCCACGGCCTCGTCGTATCGGTTCAGCACGTCACGGTGGGCGTGACGCTCGTGTTGGCATGCCATACCCACACAGTGCCCCGGATGCCCCGCCCCGGCACCCCGTACCGGCGGCGGTGGATGATGTGAGGCGCCCGGAGCCCGTCCGGCCGCCGCGTCCCGAGGAGCCGCCATGTCCCGTCCCCCGATCACCGTCCTCGGCGAGTGCGTGGCCGACGCCTTCACCGACAGTCGCCGGGGCACCCACGGAGAGCTCGCGCTGCGGGTGCACCCGGGCGGCGGCCCGGCCAACACGGCGGTGGCGCTGGCCCGGCTGGGCACCCCCACCCGGTTCCTCGGCCGGCTGTCGGGCGATGTGTTCGGCAGGCTGTTCCGCGCCCACCTCGCGGAGTCGGGCGTGGGCCTCGACGGCTGCGTGGCGGCGGCCGAGCCCAGCACGCTGGCCGTCGCCGACCTGGACGAGCAGGGCCGGGCCGGCTACTCGTTCCACGCCGAGGGCGCCGCCGACTGGCAGTGGACCGCCGCCGAGCTGGAGGCCGAACCGGCGGGCGGGCCGGCCTGCGTCCACAGCGGCTCGCTCGCCCTGGTCCGGGCGCCGGGCGGGTCGGCGGTCGAGGAGTTCCTGGCCCGCAGCGCCGAGCGCGCGACCGTCTCGATCGACCCCAACGTCCGGCCGCTGCTGGTGCCACCGGCCGCCTACCAGGAGCGGCTGGCCCGCTGGTGCGAGCTGGCCGATCTGCTCCGGCTCAGCGACGACGACCTGGGGCACCTGCTGCCCGGGGCCACCCCGGAGCAGGCCTGCGACCGCTGGCACTCCGCCGGCGTCCGGCTGGTGGTGATCACCCTGGGCGCGGCCGGCGCGCTCGTCTCGCTGGACGGCGAGCGGGTGACCCTGCCCGCCGAGCCCGTCACGGTGGTCGACACCGTGGGCGCGGGCGACGCCTTCACCGCCGGCCTGCTCCACCACCTCGGCGGGCAGGGCCTGCTCGGCGGGCGGCTGGACGGCCTGGACCTCGACCGGGCCACCGAGGCCGCCCGGTTCGCCACCCGGGTGGCCGCCCTGACCTGCTCGGTGCCCGGCGCCAACCCGCCGCGGGCGAACCTGCTGACCGGCTGAGACATCCGCCCGCAGGCCGCGGCCCCGGCCGCGCGCCGAGCCCGGCACGGGCGCCGGCCCCGCCACCGGAGGCAAGGCCGGCGCCCGTGGCTCAGTCGACCGGCGCCTTCTCCCGGAGCACCTCGACGAAGGCCTTCATCCAGCCCGGGTGGTCCGGCCAGGCCCGGCCGGAGACCAGCACCCCGTCGACCACCGCCTCGCCGTCCACGAAGCCCGCGCCGCCGGCCACCACGTCCGGCTCCAGCGCCGGGTAGGCCGCGGTCCGCCGGCCCGCCAGGGTGCCGCCGACCAGCGGGATCAGCGGGCCGTGGCAGAGCTGCGCGACCGGCTTGTCCAGCTCGAAGAAGTGCCGGACCACCCGCTGCACCTCGGGGTCGTTGCGCAGGTACTCCGGCGCCCGGCCGCCGGGCAGCACCAGCGCGACGTACTCGGCCGGGTCGACCTCCGCGACGGCGAGGTCGGCCTCCCAGGTGTAGCCGGGCTTCTCGGTGTAGGTGTCGAAGCCGTCCACGAAGTCGTGCACCACGAACTGCAGCCGCTTGCGGCTCGGCGCCGCGATGTGGACCTCGTACCCCTCCTCGCGCAGCCGCTGGTAGGGGTAGAAGACCTCCAGCGACTCCGCCGCGTCGCCGGTCACGATCAGGATCTTGGCTGCCATGCCTGGGATTCCGTCCCTTCCTCTGCCGTACAGGGGGTCGACCGCGACACACACTGCCCGCTGACGGCCGGTCGGGCAACGAGGCGCACGGCGCACCCGACCGGCGCACCCGCCGGCCGGTCCGCGCCCCCTCCCGCGCACCTCCGCCCGGCCGGTCACCGCTGCGGCGCCGCCAGGCGGTCGAGGTCGGCCGCGGACAGCTCCAGGCCGCCGGCGGCGATGTTCTCCCGCAGGTGGCCCGGGTCGGAGGTGCCCGGAATCGCCAGCACGTGCGGCCCGCGGTGCAGCGTCCAGGCCAACCGGACCTGCGTGGGGGTCGCGCCGTGGGCGCGCGCGACCTGGATCACCCGCTCGTCGTGGCCGCCGTCGGCGGCGGCCTCGCGCCGGTCGCCGGCGATCGCGAAGAACGGCACGAAGGCGATGCCCTGCTCGCGGCAGGCGTCCAGCAGGCCGTTGGCGTCGGCGGTGCGGTGCTCCAGCCCGTAGCGGTTCTGCACGCAGACCACCGGCGCGATGGCCCGGGCCTCGGCGAGGTGCTCCGGCCCGACGTTGGAAAGGCCCAGCTGGCGGATCAGCCCGGCCTCGCGCAGCTCCGCCAGCGCACCGAAGTGCTCGGCGATCGAATCCATCTGGTTCCGGCGCAGGTTGACCACGTCGAGGTGGTCCCGGCCGAGCTGGCGCAGGTTCTCCTCGACCTGCCCGCGCAGCTGGTCGGGCCTCGCCATGGTCAGCCACTCGCCCGACGGATCCCGCCCCGGCCCGACCTTGGTCACGATGACCAGCTCGTCGGGGTAGGGCGCCAGCGCGCTGTTGATCAGCTCGTTCGCGGAGCGCAGCGGGGAGAAGTAGAACGCGGCGGTGTCGATGTGGTTCACCCCGTGCTCGACCGCGCTGCGCAGCAGCCCCACCGCGCGGGCACGGTCGATCGGGGCCCCGTCGGAGTTCCCCCGCATCCCGTTCCCGGTCAGCCGCATCGCGCCGAAGCCGAGCCGGCGGACCTCGCGGTCCCCCAGCGTCCAGGTGCCCGCCGCCGCCGCGCCGACCGTCGCCGATTCCATCGTCGAACCACTCCCCCTGCTGTCCGTGACTTCCGGTCCCGGAGTATGCCGCCGCGCCGCGCGGCCCGGGAAGGCCTGCGCGATCGGTGAAGGATCACACTCCGGACGGGAACGAACCGCCCGCACACCGCCGTTGGACGGAAGGCGGACGGCGGCGGGGCGACTGCCGCGGATCAGCGGATCAGCGGATCAGCCCTTCCCGGCCGGTCCCGCGCCCTGCGCGGTCCAGGCCAGCAGCCGCTCCACCGGCCAGGTGGTGACGATCCGTTCGGCGTCCAGCCCCGCCGCGGCGGCCCGGGCGCAGCCGTACGCCTGCCAGTCCAGCTGGCCGGGTGCGTGCGCGTCGGTGTCGATCGAGAAGAGGCAGCCCGCGTCGGCGGCCAGCCGGATCAGCCGGCTCGGCGGATCCCGGCGCTCGGGGCGGCAGTTGATCTCGACGGCGGTGCCGGACTCGGCGCAGGCGGCGAACACCGCCTCGGCGTCGAAGACGGATTCCGGGCGCGGCTTGTCCGCGATCAGCCGGCCGGTGCAGTGGCCGAGGACGTTCACCCGCGGATTGCGGACGGCGGCGAGCAGCCGGCGGGTCATCGGCGCGCGGTCCATCCGGAGCTTGGAGTGGACCGAGGCGACCACCACGTCCAACTCCGCGAGCAGCCCCTCCTCCTGGTCGAGGCCGCCGTCCTCGAGGATGTCGCACTCGATGCCGGTCAGCAGCCGGAACGGGGCGAGCCCGGCGCCGACCTCCGCGACCACCGCCAGCTGCCGGCGCAGCCGTTCGGGGCTGAGGCCGCGGGCGACCTTCAGCCGGGGCGAGTGGTCGGTGAGCACCGCCCACTCGTGGCCCAGCTCGCGGGCGGTGCGGGCCATCAGCTCGATCGGGCTGCCGCCGTCCGACCAGTCGGAGTGCAGATGGCAGTCGCCGCGCTGGGCGGCGAGCAGTCCCTCGCCGCCCTCGGCCGACGGGCCGGCCCGCTGTTCGAGTTCGACCAGGTAGTCGGGGGTGCGGCCGGCCGCGGCCTCGGCGATCACCTGGGCGGTGACCGGGCCGATGCCGGGCAGCCGGGCGGCCCGCGCGGCGTCCAGCGGCCCCGGCGGCAGGCCGGCGGCGGCCTCGGCCGCGGTGCGGAAGGCCTTCACCCGGTACGGCGAGGCCAGCTCCCGTTCCAGCAGGAAGGCGATCCGTTCGAGTGCGGTGACCGGGTCCATACCGCCAGTCTGGCCCGCCGTCACCGGCCGCCGCTCGGCGAGCGATCCACCCCCGGGCCCTTGTTGACATCGTGTATAACTGCGATCCTGCCCCTGGCCGTACGCGGGACCGTCGGCCAGCCCCTGCCCCCCGCCCACACGGGAGCCCCGATGCGCGAGACCGCCACCTCCCCCCGGCCCCAGGACCGCGAGCAGAACGCCGAACGGCTGCTGCGCGCCTCGGCCCGGCACTCCTACGACCCGCTGACCGAGATCGACTGGGACACCCCGGTCGACCCGGCCCACTTCGCCCTCCCGCCGCACCGGGTCTCGCTCCACGGCACCCCGATGTGGCACTCCCTCGCCCCGCACCGGCAGGCCCGGCTGAGCGTCGACCAGTTCGCCAGCACCACCGCGGCGGGCATCTGGTTCGAACTGGTCCTGATGGAGGGCCTGGTCCGGCACGTGTACGAGAGCGACCTGACCACCCGGCACGCCCAGTACGCGCTGACCGAGGTCGCCGACGAGTGCCGGCACTCCACCATGTTCGCCCGGTACATCACCGCCACCGGGTACCCCTCCGCGCGGCCCAGCCGCCGCGCCCAGCGGCTCGGCCAGCTGCACTTCCTGGCGAACGACACCGCGATGACCTTCGCCGGGGCGATATTCGTCGAGGAGTTCACCGACGCCATGCAGCGGGAGATGATCCGCGACGACAGCCTGCAGCCGCTGGCCCGATCGGTGGCCCGGATCCACGTGATCGAGGAGGCCCGGCACATCGGCTACGCCAAGCCGGAGCTGGAGCGGCGCTGGGCCGCGATGAGCGCGCCGCGCCGGGCCCTGTTCCGGCGGGCGCTCGCGGTGCTCGCCCAGCAGGCGGTGGCGGAGCTGGTCCACCCCCGGGTGTACGCCCGGGCGGGGCTCGACCCGGTGGCGGCGCAGCGCGCGGCGCACCTCAACCCGTACTGGCGGGACACCCGGGTGGAGTGGGCCCGCAAGGCCGTCGCGTTCTTCACCGAGCTCGGCATCATCGACCGGAGCGTCGAGCGGATGTGGCGCCGCGCCGCCCTGCTCGCCCCCCGCTGAGCCGCCCGGCCTGGCCGCACGCCGGGCCACGGGCGGCCGGCTCGGCTTCGGCGACGGGCGCTACAGCACGGCCGCGCCGGCCAGCCGGCCGAGGCCGAAGGTGACGGCGGAGGCGACCGCGACGATCAGCAGCTGCCGCAGCGCGGTCCACCCGGCGTGGCGCCCCGACCCGTAGCCCAGCGCCCCGCCCACCGCCAGCGAGGCGAGGGCGGTCAGCAGGGTCGAGGCGGCCACCGCCGCGGCGCCCTCGGTGAAGAACCAGGGCAGCAGCGGCACCAGCGCGCCGAGCGCGAAGAGCAGCAGCGAGCTGACCGCCGCCACCACCGGCGAGCCGGCGTCCTGGGCGCTGACCCCGTACAGGATCCGCAGGCTGGTGGCCCGCGAGCCGCGCCCCGCCGACACCACGCTCCGGCTCGCCCGCACCGCCGTCTCCCGGTCCAGGCCGCGGGCCCGCAGGCTGCCGGTCAGGTGCGCCAGCACCACCGGCGGGGAGCGCCGCCAGGCCCGGTGCAGCGCGTCCTCCATGCCACGCGCCACCTCCACCTGGCTGCGCACCGAGACCCACTCGCCGGCCGCCATCGACAGCGCGCCCGCGACCAGGCCGGCCAGCCCGGAGAGCCGCACGGTGCCGGGGCCCACCGAGGCCCCGGCCACCCCGAGGATCATGCACAGATTGGTCACCAGCCCGTCGTTGACCCCGAGCACGGCCGCCCTGATCCCGCCCCCGGCCACCCGCCCCGCCGTCCGCCCGAGGTCGGCCAGCTCCTCCTCGGCCGCCCGGTCCGCCTGCTCGTCGTGCTCCGCCGGGTCCCAGTGCGGCGCGAGCACCGCCCAGTCCGGCCCGGTCGCGGGTGACGTCATGTCAGCACCTCCCTGCCGGTCAGGCTAGGGCCTGTCCACCGGTTCGTCCCGGTTCAGCGCGCCGCCCCAGGAGCTCCGTGCGCCGACCGGTCCGCCGGTCGAGGACCACCAGCTCGGTGCCGTCCGGCGACTGCGCCAGCAACGGCACCAGCTCCGCCGCCGGGTCCGCGGGCAGGGCCTGCCCGGGCGACGCCCAGCCGTCGCCCGGCCGGAAGGTGAGGATGGCGCCCCGCCCCTCGGCCGGCCCGAGGTCCCCGACCCGCCCGGCCGCCCCGTCCGGCCCCACCCGCAGCCCGAGGCGCCGCCCACCGCACCCCGGTCAGGCACTTCCGGCACCCCGCCGGCACCATCTCGCCGAGATCCGGCCGGCCCGGGCCCAGGCCCGCCGACCGCACCGCCCGACCGCCGGTTCGGCAGCGCGGGGGTGCGCCCGCCGGGCCGGTGGCGGACGATCGGGAGGTGGACACTCAGGGCGCAGCCGGCGGCATCCGGCTCGGCACCGCGCGCGGGCGCTGGGTGGTCCTGGCCACCGCGCTCGGTTCGGGCATGGCGATGCTCGACGGCACGGTGGTCAATGTGGCGCTGCCGCGGATCGGCGCCGATCTGAACGCCTCGCTGGCGGCCCTGCAGTGGACGGTCAACGCCTACCTGCTGACGCTGGCCGCGCTGATCCTGCTCGGCGGCTCGCTCGGCGACCGCTACGGGCGGCGGAAGGTCTTCCTGATCGGCGTCTGCTGGTTCGCCGCCGCCTCGGCGATCTGCGCGGCGGCGCCCACGATCGAGGTGCTGAACCTGGCCCGCGCCCTGCAAGGGGTCGGCGGCGCGCTGCTCACCCCGGGCTCGCTCGCCATGCTCCAGGCGGTGTTCCACCCGGACGACCGGGCCGCCGCCGTGGGCGCCTGGTCGGGCCTGGGCGGGGTGGCCGCCGCGGTCGGGCCGTTCCTGGGCGGCTGGCTGGTGGACGGCCCGGGCTGGCGGTGGATCTTCCTGCTGAACGTGCCGCTGGCCGCGGTGGTGGTCGCCGTCACCGCCCGGCACGTCCCGGAGACCCGGGATCCGGAGGATCCGGGCCGGTTCGACGCCCGCGGCGCGGTGCTGGCGGCGCTCTCGCTGGGCGGCGTGACGTACGCGCTCACCGAGGGGCTGAAGGGACTTTCGGCGCTGGCCGGCGTGGCCGGGGTGCTGCTCGGGGTGGTCTTCGTGCTCGCGGAGCGGCGGACCGCCGATCCGATGCTGCCGCTGGAGCTGTTCGCCTCCCGCCAGTTCACCTCGGTCAACCTGGTGACGCTGTGCGTGTACGCGGCGTTCAGCGGCATCTTCCTGCTGCTCACGGTGCAGTTGCAGACGGTCGCCGGCTTCAGCCCGTTGAGCGCCGGGGTGGCGCTGGTGCCGACCACGCTGCTGATGCTGACGCTCTCCAGCCGGGCGGGCCGGATGAGCAGGACGATCGGGCCCCGGCTGCCGCTCTTCCTCGGGCCGATGATCTGCGCGGTGGGCGTGCTGCTGATGCTGCGGATCGGGCCGGGCGCCTCGTACTGGGCGGATGTGCTGCCGGCCGTGACGGTGCTCGGCGTGGGGATGACGCTGCTGGTCGCGCCGCTGACGGCGACCGTCCTGGCGGCGGTGGACGTGCAGCGGGCGGGCATCGCCAGCGGGGTGAACAACGCGGCCGCCCGCGCCGCCGGGCTGATCGCGGTGGCGGCGCTGCCCGCGCTGTCGGGGCTGAGCGGCGAGGCCTACCGGGTGCCGGCGGAGGTGGACTCCGCCTTCCACACCTCGATGCTGATCTGCGCCGGGCTGCTGGTCACCGGCGGCCTGCTGGCGCTGGCCCTGGTGCGCACCGACGCGCTCGCGCCCGACCGGCCGGTGGCCGAACCGGACTGCGACTGGTACTGCGGCACCACCGCGCCGCCGAGCAGCCCCGGCCGCCCGGCCGCCGCCCCCGGCACGCCGGACGGCCCCGCCCGAAGCTGAGCGAGGCCGTCCGGATCAGCAGGGTGTCACCGTCAGAGGATGTCGCCCGGCGCGTACTTGGCGGCCTCGGGGTAGCTGTCGGCGACCGCCTGCACCCGCCGCACCACCTCCGCCACCTGGGCACCGGCCGCCCCGGTGAAGGAGAGCCGGTCGGCCAGCAGCGCGTCCAGCCCGGCCCGGTCCAGCGGGATCCGGTCGTCCGCGGCCAGCTTGTCGAGCAGCGCGTTCTCCCGGGCGCCCTCGCGCATGGCGAGCGCGGAGGCCACCGCGTGCTCCTTGATGACCTCGTGCGCGGTCTCCCGGCCGACGCCGGCCCGGACCGCGCCCATCAGCACCTTGGTGGTGGCCAGGAACGGCAGGTAGCGGTCCAGCTCGGCCTCGATCACGGCCGGGAAGGCGCCGAACTCGTCCAGCACCGTCAGGAAGGTCTCCAGCAGGCCGTCGAAGGCGAAGAAGGCGTCCGGCAGGGCCACCCGGCGCACCACCGAGCAGGAGACGTCGCCCTCGTTCCACTGGTCGCCGCCGAGCTCGGCGGTCATCGAGGCGTAGCCGCGCAGGATGACGGCCAGGCCGTTGACGCGCTCGCAGGAGCGGGTGTTCATCTTGTGCGGCATGGCCGAGGAGCCGACCTGACCGGCCTTGAAGCCCTCGGTGACCAGCTCGTGGCCGGCCATCAGGCGGACCGTCTTGGCCAGGCTGGACGGCGCGGCGGAGAGCTGGACGAGGGCGGTGAGCACCTCGAAGTCCAGCGAGCGGGGGTAGACCTGGCCGACGCTGGTGAGCACCTGGGCGAAGCCGAGGTGGCCGGCGACCCGGCGCTCCAGCTCGGCGAGCTTGTCGGCGTCGCCGCCGAGCAGGTCCAGCATGTCCTGGGCGGTGCCGACCGGGCCCTTGATCCCGCGCAGCGGGTAGCGGGCGATCAGCTCCTCCAGCCGGTGGAAGGCGACCAGCAGCTCGTCCGCGACGGTGGCGAAGCGCTTGCCGAGGGTGGTGGCCTGGGCGGCCACGTTGTGCGAACGGCCGGCCATCACCAGCTCGGCGTGCTCGGCGGAGAGCCGGCCGAGGCGGACCAGCACGGCGACCGTGCGGTCGCGCACGTGCTCCAGCGACTGCCGGATCTGCAGCTGCTCGACGTTCTCGGTGAGGTCCCGGGAGGTCATCCCCTTGTGGATCTGCTCGTGCCCGGCGAGCTCGCTGAACTCCTCGATCCGGGCCTTCACGTCGTGCCGGGTGACCCGCTCACGGGCGGCGATCGACTCCAGGTCGACCTGGTCGACGACCCGCTCGTAGTCCGCGACGGCGGTGGCCGGGACCTCGATGCCGAGATCCTGCTGGGCCTTCAGGACGGCGAGCCACAGATGGCGCTCGAGGACCACCTTGTGCTCGGGGGACCACAGCTGGGCCAGGGTCGCCGAGGCGTACCGGGAGGCCAGGACATTGGGGATCTGGGGCTTCGCGCTCACGCTTCGCAAGCCTAACAGTCGAGGTCACGACGGCCGACGGCGGCGTACGGGGACCGGGCACCCGGGGCGCGCGGAGTCAGAACAGCGCGTCCTGGGTGGTGTCCGGGCCGGTCGGCCGTACGCAGGCCTGCAGGTCCAGGCCCGAGCACCCGCCGACCTCCCCGGCGGCCAGGCCCCAGCCGGCCAGCAGCCTGGTGTCCAGCAGCAGCGGGCCGCCCTCCGCGGGGTCGATGAACAGGTGGCTGCCGATGGCCGGGCGCAGCGTCCCGGCCAGGGTGGCACCGGGGCCGAGCCCGGTGATCCGCCGGTAGGCGGGCGGCGGCCCGTCGGCCAGGCCGAGCAGCGCCGTGCGGTCGACCAGCGGCCCGTCCGGGATCAGCTCGATCCCGTGGTCGGCCAGCAGCCGGAGCACCTCGGCGCGCAGCCGGGCCAGCTCGTGCCGCCGGTCGGCGACCTCGGGCAGGCCCCACCAGGCGGCGGACTTGACCGACCCGGGGACCCGCTCGCGGGCCAGCCCGGCCTGGGCCACCGTGAGCTCGGCCCGGCGTACCGCGGGCAGCCGGCCGCGGCCGACGAAGGTGAAGACCGGGGCGGCCTGGTCGAGCAGCCGGGCGGTGCCGCGGTGCTCCCCGGTCAGGCCGACCTTGAGCAGGCCGGGGCCGAACCAGGCCAGGTAGAGCCGGTAGCTGCGGCCGTCGTCGAGGATCCGGTCGCGGGCCAGCGCCAGCCCCGGGTCGGCCCGCTGGCAGGTCTCGCACTGGCTGCTGCGGCCCTCGGGTGCGACCAGCTCCCGGTAGGGGCAGCCGCGCGGCCGGCCGCTGCCGCGCACCCCGGTGCACCGGCGCGGTCCCGCCACCGTCCAGCCGATCCGCATCCCGGGGGTGATCTCCCGGGCGTGCTCCCGCTGCCGGTCGGTCGCCGTCAGCCGCGGGGTGCCGTCGCGCCAGGACAGGCCGGTGACCGTCCAACCGCTCATCGCGAGGTACGGCTCAGCGCGCGGTGAGCAGCGGCAGGACCTGCCGGCAGAGCTGGTCGAGCGCCGTCCGCTGCTCCTCGTCGAGGCTGGCGAAGGCGTCGTGGGCCCGGGTCATGTCGTCGCGGATCCGGTCCAGGATGGTGCGGCCCTCCGGGGTGATCGCGACGATCTTGACGCGGCGGTCGCCGGCCGCGGTCTCGCGGTGGGCGAGGCCGAGCGCCTCCAGCCGGTCCACGATTCCGGTCACGTTGGAGGCGTCGCAGCCCAGCCGGCCGGCCAGCGCGCGCATCGGCACCGGCTCCTGGACCGCCTTGAGTGCCTTGGCCTGGGAGGAGTTCAGCCCGTGCCGCCCCGCGGCCAGCGCGAAGTCCTGGAAGTAGGCCGCGCCGACGGCTGCCACCGCCTCCATCAGGTCGACGGTGGTAGGTGCCGGGGTGGTCGCAGTGGTGCCCATGCCGGCCAGGTTACGCCGAGACGGTTCAGCTGCTCCAGCTTTGACCCCGGCAATTGCCCGCGGCACTGCACTCCCGCGCCCCGGCGGTCACAGCACCAGCAGGTCGAACAGGTGCCGCAGCTCGGCCTCGGGGTCGGCGGTCAGCCCGGTGTGCACCGGCCCGGGCTGGAGCACCGCGCTGCGGGGCGCGGTCAGCCAGCGGAACCGCCGCCCGGCGCTGTCGCCGGCGGCCGGCCCGGCCTGCGGGCCTCCCGCGCTGACCGCCTCCACCCCGCGCAGCGCCCGCCGGACCCCGGCCACGTCGGCGACCGGGTCGAGGGCCAGCAGCCGGCCCTGGTCGAGGTGGGTCCGGGCGCCCAGGTACTCGGTGCGCCGGCAGTACAGCAGCACCCCGACGTTCACGAATTCGCCGCGCTCGACCCGCGGCACGGCGCGCAGCACCGCGTACTCGTAGTCGTGCCGCACCGGCTGCTCCGGCTCTCCCTGCCCGGCCGCCGCCGGCCCCGTCAACGCCTCCATCAGGACGCCACCTCCGGCAGCCAGTCGCGCGGGCCCGCCAGCCGGGCGGTGAGCTGGGCGAGGTAGGCCGCGCGCACCGCCTGCGGGCTCTCGAAGCCGGGTTCGTCGGTCAGCCACTCGTCCGGGATGCCGGCCACCGCCCCGGCCAGCGCCTCCCCCGCCATCGGCGCCAGGTCCGCGTCGGCGGCCTTGAGGTCGGGCCCGGCCGCGCGCAGGGCGTGGTCCGAGGCGTCGTACGGCTTGCGGATCCAGCCCTCGGCGCCCGCCCAGTGGTGGTGGAAGATCAGACTGGCCCCGTGGTCGATCAGCCGCAGGCCGCCGGCGGCCACCAGCAGGTTGGGGTTGCGCCAGGAGCGGTCGACGTTGCCGATCAGCGCGTCGAACCAGAGCACCCGCCCGGCGAGTTCGGGGTCCACCTCGAAGCAGAGCGGGTCGAAGTTGAGGGCGCCGCTGACGAAGGCCATCCCCAGGTTGAGCCCGCCGCTGGCCCGGATCTGCTCCTGGATCTGCTGCTCCGGCTCGCTCCGGGCGAGCACCGGGTCGAGGTCCAGGCGCACCAGTTCCGGCACCGGCAGGCCGAGCCGCCGGCCCAGCTCCCCGGCCAGCACCTCGGCGACCAGTGCCTTGCGCCCCTGTGCGGCCCCGGCCCACTTGAGGACGTAGAGCCGCCGGTCGTCGGCCTCGACCAGGCCCGGCATCGAGCCGCCTTCACGCAGTGGCGCCGCATAGCGGACCGCCGTCACCTCGGGGAGCATCCGATCAGCCTACCGATCGTCACCTGGCTCCCGCGCGCGCCTGCGGTGGCAAGGGCAGAGGGTCCGTGCGAGGGTTGCGGACAACTGTCCTGGTTCGGCACAAAACGGCACACAAGGGATGGACGATGGAGCGACCTCGGATCCTGATCGTCGGCGGCGGCTTCGCCGGCCTGGAGTGCGCACGCCGCCTGGAACGCAAGCTCGCGCCCACCGAGGCCGAGATCTCGCTGGTCGCGCCGTTCAGCTACCAGCTCTACCTGCCGCTGCTCCCGCACGTCGCGGCCGGCGTGCTGACCCCGCAGTCGGTGGCGGTCTCGCTGCGCCGGTCGCTGCACCGCACCCATATCGTCCCGGGCGGGGCGATCGGGGTGGATCCGCGCTCCAAGGTCTGCGTGGTCCGCAAGATCACCGACGAGGTGACCGCCGAGAAGTACGACTACCTGGTGCTGGCCCCCGGCAGCGTCACCCGGACCTTCGACATCCCCGGCCTGACCGACTACGCCCGCGGCATGAAGACGCTGGCCGAGGCGACCTACGTGCGCGACCACGTGATCGCCCAGCTCGACCTGGCCTCCGCCACCCGCGACGAGCGCGAGCGCGAGTCCCGGCTGCAGTTCGTGGTGGTCGGCGGCGGCTACGCCGGCACCGAGACCGCCGCCTGCCTCCAGCGCCTGACCACCGCGGCCAGCCGCCGCTACCCGCGGCTGGACCCGCGCCTGATCAAGTGGCACCTGATCGACATCGCCCCGAAGCTGATGCCCGAGCTCGGCGACAAGCTCGGCGTCACGGCGCTGCAGATCCTGCGCGAGCGCGGCATCGAGGTGTCGCTGGGCGTGTCGGTGGCGGAAGTGGGCGCCGAGACGGTCAAGTTCACCGACGGCCGGGTGCTGCCCTGCCGGACCTTGATCTGGACCGCCGGCGTCGCCGCCAGCCCGCTGATCGGCACCCTGGACGCGGAGACCGTACGGGGCCGGATCGCGGTCACGGCCGAGATGCGGGTGCCGCAGTTCGACGGCGTCTTCGCGCTCGGCGACGCGGCGGCCGTCCCCGACCTGGCCAAGGGCGACGGCGCGGTCTGCCCGCCGACCGCCCAGCACTCCGCGCGGCAGGGCAAGGCCTGCGCCGACAACCTGGTGGCCGCGCTGCGCAACCAGCCGCTGGAGCCGTACTACCACAAGGACCTCGGCCTGGTCGTGGACCTCGGCGGCAAGGACGCGGTCTCCAAGCCGGTCGGTATCGAACTGCACGGCCTGTCCGCCCAGTTGGTGGCTCGCGGCTACCACCTGATGGCGATGCGGACCAACGCCGCCAAGTTCCGGGTCGGTGCCAACTGGCTGCTGAACGCGACCGCCGGCGACGACTTCGTCCGCACCGGCTTCCTCGCCCGCCAGCCCGCCCGGCTGCGCGACTTCGAGTACACCGACGCCTACCTGACCAAGGAGCAGGTGCGCGAGCACGCCCAGGCGCTGCTGGCCAAGGGCTGACCGGCGAGAACTCCGCACCGGCGCTGCCGTCCCGTCCGGGGCGGCAGCGCCGGTGCGTGTGCGGGCCCGGGCCCGGGCCCTGGGCGGTCAGCTCCGGGCGGCCAGGTAGACGCCCGTGGTGTCCTTGCCCGCGGTGTTGCGGCACGACCAGTTGCCGGTCGGCTGCGCGTTGACCAGGGTCAGGCAGCGGCCGAGGGCGAGCTGGGCGTAGTAGTTCGGGTGGAAGGACTCCTGGAGGGTGCCCTGGGTGGTGGAGCCCATGTCCAGCCAGCGGGCCCACTCGCTGGTGGTCGCCGAGGGCGCGCTGGAGGAGGAGGCCAGCTTGGTCGCCTTGGAGCAGACCTCACGGCCCTGGAGCAGGTCGCGCAGGTCGAGGAACTGCACACCCTTGGCGGCGGCCACCCCGGCCAGCCGGTTGGAGATCTGCGGCACCAGGCTGTCCCGGGCCCAGTCGGCGTCCTGGTTCCAGAACGGACAGCCACCGGTGTTGGCGCGGGTCCACCCGCTCTCCGGGTACCGGTTCTCGGCGCTGCGCGGGATCGGCGAGGGGTACGACTGCAGCACGATCCGGTAGCTGCCCGCCGCGTAGCCGGCCGCCGACATCACGGCGCGGATCTCGTCGATCGACTTGCCGACCCCGGCCATCGCCGTGTCCATCTTCCCGTCGACCTCGCCCTGCTGGTCGTCGTGGCAGTAGGAGTACCAGATCAGGTAGTCCTGCACGCAGCTGGAGATCACGTCGGCGAAGCCCAGGTCGTTGCCGCCGATCGAGAGGGTGATCAGCTTGACGTTGTACTGCCGGGCGACCCCGGCCAGTTGGTCGGCCTGCGGGGCCTCGCCCTTGTAGGACTGGCCGCCGTTGGCCGCCCGGAAGACGTTCTCGCTGACGGCGCCGGAGCAGGCCAGGTTGACCTGGTTCTGGCTGATGGTGCCGGCGCTGCGGATCTCGGCCACGTCCGAGCGGTCGCACCCGCTGGCGTACGTGCTGCCGTAGACCCTGGCGGGGTCGTAGCCGCTGCCGGTGTAGGCGCGGTCGGTGCCGCTGCGGCTGCCGCTGGTGGTGAGGCTGTTGCCCTGCCAGCGGCCGGCCTCGCCGGAGATGTAGCTGTCGCCCATCGACACGCTGGCGGTGGGGCCGGCGGCGGTCTCGGCCGCGCCGGCGGGCCCGGCCAGTGCGGTCAGCACGGGCAGGACGAGCGCTGCTGCGGCGAGCAGCGCGAGGGTGCGCGGGGTGCGTGGGGTTGTGCGTCGGCTCTTGGGCACGGCGAAACTCCTGCGAACGGCCTCGCGAAGGTGGGGTCGCGAGGCACGGGTGAGGGTGAGCCGCCGGCCGGTGGCGCGATGAATGTGACATGACCGCGCTTGTTACCGCTAGGTATCCGACACGGGTATTTCGCTGAGTTACCGGTCGGTTCAGATCAGTCGCGATCCCCCGGCGCGACCGCCCAGCACCGCCGCGAGATCGTCCGCGAGCGCGGTCACCTCGGCGGGCGCCAGGGTCGAGACGGTGAGCCGGATCCCGGCCGCGGACTGCAGCCGGTACCGGGCCCCCGGCGAGGCCACCCAGCCGCGCTGCGCCAGCGCCGCCGTCACCCCCGCCTCGTCCGCGACCGGCACCCAGACGTTGAGCCCGCTCTCGCCGTACGCCGCGATCCCGCGCTCGGCGAGCGCCGTGCGCAGCCCCTCGCGCCGGGCCCGGTACGCCCCGGCGACCGCGGCCGGCGGCGCGGCGCCGGTGCGCCACAGCTCGGCCACGGTGCGCTGGAGCAGCAGGCTCACCCAGCCGGTGTCCAGCCGCTGCCGGCCGAGCACCCGGTCCACCGTCTCCCGGTCGCCGATCACCACCGACACCCGCAGGTCCGGCGACAGCGCCTTGGCCGCCGAACGGACCAGGGCCCAGTGCTCGACCGTACGCCCGCCGCCCGGCGCCGCCGCCAGCGACCGGAAGGGCTGGTGGACCATGCCGTGGCCGTGATCGTCCTCGATCAGCAGCACGTCCGGGTGGGCGGCCAGCACGGCGCGCAGCTCGGCGGCCCGGGCTGCGGTGACCACGGCCCCGGTCGGGTTCTGCGCGCGGCTGGTCACGATCAGCGCGCGGGCGCCGGCCGCCAGCGCCTCGGCCCCCCGGCCGGGCAGCGGCCCCTGGTCGTCCAGGCCGACCGGCGCCGCCCGCAGGCCGAGCGCGGGCAGCAGGTCCAGCAGGCTGCCCCAGCCCGGGTCCTCGACGGCCACCAGGTCGCCGGGGCGCAGCCGGGCGGCCAGCACCCGCCCGATCGCGTCCAGCGAGCCGGCGCAGACCGCGAGCGCGCCCTCGGGCACGCCGTCGGCCCGGTAGGAGGCGCCGGCCAGCTCCAGCAGCCCCGGGTCGGCCATCGGGTGCCCGTACAGCACCGGGTGGCGGGCGGCGGCCGCCGCGGCGACGGCCAGCGCGGGGCCGAGGTCGGGCAGCAGGGCCGGATCCGGGTTGCCGCTGGACAGGTCGCGGGCGCCCGGCGGGACGGGGATCCCCGCCTGGTCGCGCGGGGCGTTGACGGGCCGGGGCCGGACCCGGCTGCCCTTGCGCCCGGCGGTCTCGATCACCCCCCGGTCGCGCAGCAGCCGGTAGGCCGCGGCGACGGTGTTGGGATTGACCCCCAACTCGACCGCCAGGTCCCGCAGCGCGGGCAGCGGGGCGCCGGGCGCCAGCACCCCGCCGCCCACCGCCCGCTCGATGTCGGCGGCGATCTCGGTGGCACGCCTACCCTTGATCCGATACTCTCCTAGCACAAACACAAGTATGCACTAGTACATAGAGGTTGTCATGTCGGACACCGCCTACGCCCGCACCCCCCGCACCACCCCCACCCGCTACAAGGACCGCGCCACCTGGGAGAAGCAGGCCATCCAGCAGGTGCTGGACAGCTCCTGGGTCTGCCACCTGGGCTTCGTGGCACCGGACGGCCGGCCGGTGGTGCTGCCCACCATCTACGCCCGGGTCGGCGACCGCCTCTACGTGCACGGCTCGACCGGCAGCCGTCCGCTGCGCGCCGCCGGGGCCGACCAGGGCCTCGCGGTCTGCCTCACCGTGACGCTGGTGGACGCCCTGGTGCTGACCAAGTCCGCGTTCAACCACTCCGTCAACTTCCGCTCGGTGGTGGCCCACGGCACCGCCCACCAGGTGACCGACCCCGAGGAGCTCGCCGTCGCGCTGGACGCGCTGGTCGACCACGCGGTGCCGGGCCGCTCCGCCGAGGTCCGCCCCGCCAACGCCAAGGAGCTCGCCGCCACCGCCGTGATCCGGCTCGACCTGGACGAGGTCTCGGCCAAGACCCGGGCCGACGGCGCGGACGACGACGAGCCGGACGTCGACCTGCCGTACTGGTCCGGCGTGGTCCCCGTGCACACCGTGTACGGCGCCCCCGAACCGCACCCGGCCAGCACCGTCCCGCTCCCCGCGCACCTGCGCGGCTTCGGCCCGCAGGGCGGGCGAGGATGCTGATCCGCTCCTGGGACAAGGGCGACGAGGCCGAGTGGCGCGCCTGGCTGGCCGCCGGCCGGGACTTCGGGCTGCTGGCCGCCAACGGCCCGGCCGGCCGGGGCCCGGTGCTGGTCCCGACCCACTTCCTGCTCGACGCCGAGCAGGGCGAGATCCTGCTCCACCTGGCCGCTCCCAACCCGCTGCTCGCGGCCGTCCGGGCCGACCCGCAGGTCACCCTGTCGGTCACCGACGACTACGTCTTCGCGCCCGGCCACTGGCGCGGCGAGCCCGGCACACCGACCAGCTACTACGCCTCGGTCCAGTTCTCCTGCACCGCCGAGATCGTCGAGGACCCGGCCGCCAAGGCCGCGATCCTCAACCGGCAGCTCGCGCACTTCCAGCCCGAGACCCCGCAGGTCCGGGTGGCGGCCGGCGAGCAGCCCTTCGGCCCGCTGCTCACCGGCCTGCGCGGGCTGCGGCTGACGATCGGTGAGGTACGGGCCAAGTTCAAGTACGACGACAAGAAGCCGGTCGCCGACCAGGCCGCACTCGCGGAACGGCTCGCCGAGCGCGGACGCGGCCTGGACCACGCCGCCCGGGCGCAACTGCTGCGCCGCAACGCGCTGCGGGCCGAGGGCCGGACCGGAGGCGGGCCGCGGCCGACCGGGTGACAGCGGCCGCGGTCTGTCGACCCGTCAGCGGCTCGGCGCGCGAACGCGGCGGCGGGCTGGTGGAATGGGAAGGATTCCTGTTCACCCGGCCGAGCAGACGGGCCGTCGGATCCCGGGAGCTCGCCCTGTCCACCTCATCGCCACCCCAGCACGCCGGCCAGGCCCACCTCGGGCACGTGGTCTTCATCTCGGCGGCGGCCGCGATGGGCGGCTTCCTGTTCGGTTACGACAGCGCCGTGATCAACGGCGCGGTGACCGGCATCCAGAAGCACTTCGGCGTCGGCAACGGCGAGACCGCCTTCGTGGTGGCCATCGCACTGCTCGGCTCGGCCGCCGGCGCGGTGGTGGCCGGCCGGCTGGCCGACCAGTTCGGCCGGGTCAGGACGATGCTGCTGGCCGCCGGACTGTTCGCGATCAGCGGCATCGGCTCGATGTTCCCGCCCAGCATCCAGGTGCTGGCGGTCTGGCGGGTGGTCGGCGGCATCGCGATCGGCATCGCCTCGGTGATCGCGCCGACCTACATCGCCGAGGTCTCCCCCACCGCCTACCGCGGCCGGCTGGCCTCCTTCCAGCAGATGGCGATCGTGCTCGGCATCACCGTCTCCCAGCTCGCCAACTACGCCCTGAACCAGGCCGCCGGCGGCGACTCCACCAACCACCTGGGCGGCATCCAGGCCTGGCAGTGGATGCTCGGCGTGGAGACCATCCCGGCCCTGGTGTACGGCGGGATGGCGCTGGCCATCCCGGAGTCCCCGCGCTTCCTGATCGCCAACCGGCAGGAGCAGCAGGCCCGCGAGGTGCTCCGGGAGGTGGAGGGCGAGGACGTCGACCTGGACGCCCGGGTGAACGAGATCCAGGCGGTGCTGCGCAGCGAGCACAAGCCGGGCCCGAAGGACCTGCTGGGCGGTCGCTTCGGGCTGCTGCCGATCGTCTGGGTCGGCATCGGCGCCTCGGTGTTCCAGCAGTTCGTCGGCATCAACGTGATCTTCTACTACTCGTCCTTCCTGTGGCAGTCGGTCGGCATCAACGAGAGCAACTCGCTGCTGATCAGCCTCTCCACCTCGATCGTCAACGTGGTCGGCACGGTTCTCGCGATGACCCTGGTCGACCGGATCGGCCGCAAGCCGCTGGCGCTGGCCGGCTCGATCGGCATGGCGCTCTCGCTCGGCACGGCCGCCTGGGCGTTCTCCTACCGGGTGGGCACCGGCGACACCGCGACCCTGGACGACACCTACGCGACGGTGGCGCTGGTGGCGGCCCACGTGTTCGTGTTCTGCTTCGCCTTCTCCTGGGGCGTGGTGGTCTGGGTGCTGCTCGGCGAGATGTTCCCGAACAAGATCCGGGCACTCGCCCTCTCGGTGGCCGCCTCGGCGCAGTGGCTCGCCAACTGGGCGATCACCGTCACCTTCCCGGACCTCGCCGACTGGAACCTGTCGGCCACCTACGTGATCTACGCCTGCTTCGCCCTGCTGTCCATCCCGTTCGTCGTCTTCTGCATCAGGGAGACCAAGGGCAAGGCTCTCGAGGAGATGGGCTGACGCCTGATCATCCCCTCGCGCGGATGCCGGACAGCGGCGCCGCCCCGCAAGTAGCATGCTCCCCGCGGGCGGTAGCCGCAGCCCGCCGGCCGCCGCGTCATGCGGCCCACCCCGACGGAGAGGCCATGGGCAGTTCCCGGCACAACGTCACCTTCGCCAGCAACGGGCACACCGCGCACGGGTATCTGGCGCTGCCGCCGCAGGGCGTCGGCCCCGGCCTGCTGGTGGTCCAGGAGTGGTGGGGGCTGACCAGCCACATCGCCGCGCTGGTCGACCGCTTCGCCGCCGAGGGCTTCGTCGCGCTGGCCCCCGACCTCTACGGCGGCGCGGTCGCGCACGACCGCGAGGAGGCCGCCCGGATGCGGGCCGAACTCCCGGCCGAGCAGGCGGCCCAGGACCTGCGCGGCGCGGTCGACCTCCTGCTGGAGCACCCCGGGGTGGCGGGCGACGCGGTCGGGGTCGCCGGGTTCTGCTTCGGCGGCGGGCTGGCGCTGGTGCTCGCCGCCCAGGAGGGCGACCGGGTGGCCGCCGTGGTGCCCTTCTACGGGCTGCCCGACGACCCGGGGTTCGACTACCGCGGCCTCACCGCGCACGTGCTCGGCCACTACGCCGAGGAGGACCGGTCCTACCCGCCGGCCGCCGTGGACGAGGCCGCGATCCGGATCGGTGAGGCAACCGACCGGCGGCCGGAGATCCACTTCTACCCCGCGCGGCACGCCTTCATGAACGACGAGAACCCCGGCGGCGCCTACGACCCCCTGCAGGCCCGGATCGCCTGGCAGCGCACGCTCAGCTTCCTCTGGGGCCACCTGGGCTGAGCCGCCGGCGGGCAACCGTCCCCGCGGCCGGTGCGTCCGACCGGGTGACGCACCATCCGCCTGCCCGGGGGGAGACCCGTGCCCCGACCGCTGCTGTACCTCGATGTCGACGGCGTGCTCAACCCGCTCCACCCGCACCGCGCGGCCGAGTTCGACAGCCACGCCCTGCTCGGATTCACCGTGCTGCTCTCCGGCCGGCACGGCGAGTGGCTGCGCGAACTGTCCGGCCGCTACGACCTGGTCTGGGCCACCACCTGGGAGGAGGAGGCCAACCGGCACATCGCCCCGCTGCTCGGCCTGCCCCCGCTGCCGGTGGTGCGCTTCACCGGGTACGTGCCCCGGCCCGACGACCCCCGGGTGCCGCTGCTGGACCTGTTCTCGGGGCGCAAGTGGGCACCGATCGTCCGGCACGCCGGGGGCCGGCCGTTCGCCTGGGTCGACGACGTCATCCCGTCCAGCCTGCTGCGCCGCACCGTGCTGCGGCGGGACCGGCTGCTGCTGCGGATCGACCCCGGCCAGGGGCTGCAGCGCCGGCACGTGGACCGGCTGCTGTCCCGGCCGCCGGCGGTCGGCCGGCTGCGCCGGTCGGGCTGAGCGCCGGTCCACCGGCCGTCGATTGGCATTGTCGGTCACCACCCGATCGGGGATAGATTCACCGCATGCGAATCCGGATCATCGACGCCTTCACCGACCGCGCGTACAGCGGTAACCCCGCCGCCGTCTGCCTGCTCGACGGGCCCGACTGGCCCGGGTCCGAGCAGATGCGCCGGATCGCCGCCGAGATGAACCTCTCGGAGACCGCTTTCGCCCTGCCGCTGCCCGGTGGCGAGGCCGACTGGGGCCTGCGCTGGTTCACCCCGGTCGAGGAGGTCAACCTGTGCGGCCACGGCACCCTGGCGACGGTGCACGCGCTGCACGCCGACGGCCTGCTCGGCGAGGGCTGGGTCCGGTTCGACACCCGGGGCGGGCTGCTGCGCGCGCTGTGCGAGGCGGACGGCACCATCACCCTGGACTTCCCCGCCAACCCGCACCTGCCGATCGACCCGCCGCCCGGCCTCGAACAGGCCCTCGGCCGGCCGGTGCTGGCGGCGTTCGAGACCGGCGCGCTGGCCGACTGCCTGATCCTGCTGCCCAGCGAGCACGCCGTACGGGCGCTGTGCCCGGATCTCGGCGCGCTGGCCCGGCTGCCGGTCCGCGGCGTCCTGATCACCGCACCGGCCGACGATCCGGCCGCCGGCTACGACTTCGTCTCGCGCTACTTCGCCCCCGCCGTCGGGATCGCCGAGGACCCGGTGACCGGCAGCGCGCACACCGCGCTCGCGCCGTACTGGGCGCAGCAGCTCGGCCGGACCAAGGTCACGGGGTACCAGGCCTCCCCCCGCGGCGGCCTGGTGCGCTGCGAGGTGACCGGCGACCGGGTGCTGCTGGCCGGGCGCGCCGTCACCGTGCTGGACGGCACGCTGCGGGCACTGCCCGCCGGCTGACCGGCCGGCCCGCCCCGGGCCTCCCGGAGCCCGGGGCGGCTCAGCCGGTGGGCAGCCAGCCGACGTGGCCCGCCAGCAGGGCGTAGCCGACGAAGGCGACCGTGTCGATCAGCGCGTGCGCCACCACGAACGGCATCACCCGGCCCCAGCGGCGGTACAGCAGGCAGAACACCGCGCCCATCACCATGTTGCCGACCAGCCCGCCGATCCCCTGGTACAGGTGGTACGAGCCGCGCAGCAGCGAGCTGGCCAGCACCATCGCGGGCCAGCTCCAGCCGAGCTGCCGCAGCCGGCGCAGCAGGTAGCCGAGGACGACCACCTCCTCCAGCACCGCGTTCTGCCAGGCCGAGGCGACCAGCACCGGGATCCGCCACCAGACGTCGGGCAGCCCGGAGGGCGCCACCGTCAGGTTGACGTCCGCCGCCTGCGCGGCCAGGTAGAGCCCGAGGCCGGTACCGCCGATCACGGCCGCCACCGCCGCGCCGCGCCGCAGGTCGGACAGCTTGCGGGTGAGGTCGAAGCCGAGCACCCGCAGTGAGGTGCCCTCGCGGACCAGCAGGTAGCCGACCAGCACCACCGGCATCAGGCCGCGGGCGATGTAGTAGAGCTGCCAGGCCAGGTCCAGCCAGGGGCGGCCCGGGGCGCGCGAACCGTTCAGCACCGCGACCTGCTGGCCGAGCGCGCCCGCCTCGGTGAGCGAGCCGACGAAGCTGATCGCCGCCGAGAGCCCGCTGGCCCCGAGCGAGAGGCCGAGGACGATCAGGAGTTCCACGGCCAGCAGCCGGCGGGAGCCGACGGCGGCCCCTCCCGCCGGGTCGGACTCGGTCGAAGCGGTCGTCACCTGGTCTCCAGCGCGCGGTGCCCTGCCCCGCGGCCGGTACTCCCCGAGGCCCGGTGGCCTGAGCGACCTCCGGGCCGATCATCCTTCCACAGCCGGATGAGAACCCGCAGCGCCCACCGCGCGCCACCCGCGCGGCCCCTGGCGGCGGCCGCTACCCCACCGGCCAGGTGTGCACCGGCTCACCCCCGCGCATGTGCTCCAGGTAGCGCCGGGTCATCGCGGCGATCGCCGCCTGCGGGTCCATCCCGAACTGCTCGCGCAGCCGGTGCACGGTGGCCGCCTGCCAGGCCGCGCCGTTGGTGCGGCGCAGGCAGCGCTGCTCGATGATGCCCAGGTAGCGGTCCCGGTCGGCCGGCTCGATGCCCCACTCGTCCAGCCCCTGGTAGGCCAGCGGCAGCAGCTCGTTCAGCACCAGGTCGGTGGCGGCGACCGGGGCGGGGCCCCGGCCGGAGCGGCCCCGGCCCGGCCAGTGCAGCACCGCGTCGATGCCGTACCGGGCGGCGGTGTGGAAGTTCTCGTCCGCCTGGGCGAACGGCAGCCTGGTCCAGATCGGCCGGGGCTGCTCGGCCAGCACCCGGACCAGACCGTAGTAGAAGGCCGCGTTGGCCAGGGTGTCGGCCACCGTCGGCCCGGCCGGCAGGCAGCGGTTCTCCACCCTCAGGTGGGCCACGCCGTCCGCGATGTCGTACACCGGCCGGTTCCAGCGGTAGATGGTGCCGTTGTGCAGCCGCATCTCGGCCAGCCTGGGCACGCCGCCGGAGGCCAGCACCTTGGCCGGGTCCTCGTCGTCGCAGATCGGCAGCAGGGCCGGGAAGTAGCGCAGGTTCTCGGCGAACAGGTCGAGCACCGAGGAGACCCAGCGCTCGCCGAACCAGGTTATGGGGCGCACACCTTGCGCTTTGAGCTCGGCCGAACGGGTGTCACAGGCCTGTTGGAACAGCACGGGGCGCGTCTCGCGCCAGAGCTCCCGCCCGAACAGGAAGGGCGAGTTGGCGCCGAGCGCGAGCTGGACGGAGGAGATCGCCTGGGCCGCGTTCCAGACCGAGGCGAACCGCTCCGGGGTGACCTGAAGGTGCAGCTGGAGCGAGGTCGCGGCGGCCTCGGCCACCATCGAGACCGACTCCACGGCCAGGTGCTCGACCCCCTCGATGTCCAGCGCGATGTCCTCCCCGCGGGCGGCCAGGATCTGGTCGCTGAGCAGGGTGTACCGGTCGTTGTGGGACATCGCCTCGACCCCGGTGTGGTCCAGGTCGAGGGTCGGCAGGATCCCCACCATGGCGATCCGGGCACCGACCTCGGCCGCCTTGCGGTCGGCGTAGCGCAGGCCGGTGTCGACCTCCTCGCGCAGGTCCTCCAGCACATGACCGCCCAGCCGCCGGGGTGCGATGTTCACCTCGACGTTGAACTGGCCGAGCTCGGTCTGGAAGTCGGCGGAGGCGATCGACTGCAGCACCCGGGTGTTCCCCAGCACCGGCATGCCCTGCTCGTCCACCAGGTTGAGCTCGATCTCCAGGCCCATCATCGCCCTCGGCCGGTCGAACCGCTGCTCGCGCAGCATCCGTTCCAGCACGTCCAGACAGGACTGCAGCTTGCGGCGGTAGAGCTGCCGGTCGGACAGCTCCGCGCGGGTCGCCACGACCTTCTCGCCCATGGGTGCTCTCCCCTACCCCTCGGTCGACGGTGCAAGCAATATGCCCATCCGGAAGATCGATAGCCCGTCGACTCGAACACGTCGCCGGGACAAGAATCCTGACCCTCTTTCAGTGACACCTCGACTTGTGCGGCACCACCGAACGTGATAAGAAGGTCACCCTGCGCACCTGTTCGAGTAGAATTCGCACTGCGCCCCGGCCCGGTCGCCCGCCACTCGACCCTTCAGCCGACATCGGCTGGTCGACGGCGGGCCCGCGCACGCACCGCGATCATGCCCAACCGGACATGGCCAGGCCCCGCCACATCGACGCCATGCCGGTATGCCGCACTCGCACGCCGATCTCGCACGGAGAGGCGACTCACCATGACCATGCAGACCCCTCAGCCCCCGCCCAGCGCACTGCGCGCGGTGCTGGCCGCCCTCGACTCCGAGGCCGGACTCCGCCAGCCGGCGGCCTCCGTCCTGCGCCACGGCCCCGGCCCGCTGCTGCCCGCCCACCCCCTGGCGGTGTACGTGCTGGAGCACCCCGGCGCGAGTCCCACCGAGGCGAGGCGCACCGGGTGGCGGTTCCTGATCAAGAACGGGGCCGGCGAGTTCGCGGCCTCGGCCGAGGTGGTCGAAAACCCTGGTGGGCACACCTTCTCGCACTTCACGGCGGGCCCCTACCTGGATTCCACGCTGCGGGCGCTGCGGCAGGCCTGGCAGCTGGCCCAGGCCTCGCACTCCCGGCACCAGCCGAGGCTGCTCTCGATGCCGGGCCACTACGCGACGGCGCTGTGGCTACACAGCCCCGCCCCCGGCGAGGATCTGATCATCCCGCTCGCCCCGGCCCCGGTGGGCGTCACCGCGCACCGGATCTACCCGGCGGCCGAGTTGCTGGCCACCCTCGACCACTCCCCCGTCGCCACCCCCGTGCTGCTCGGCGGTTCCTGACCTCGCACCCACCGGCTCCCGCGCCGGCACCACCCGGACGGGCCATTCGCGACTGACCGATTCGAGTCAGTCATGGATGGCCCGTCCGGCGTTCGGCAAGGCCACGGACCCGCCGGTCGGGTGGTCTCCGGCCCGGACCTGTGGCGCAACTCACGAAAAGGCTGCGCGAGGGCATCCGGATGCCGACACTGGGAACCAGCACGGAGGACCAGCTGTCCTACCCGGTGCGGAGCCGGTTCACACCTGAGCCGGCCGGCAGGATCCGCCGGCAGGGCGGCGCCCAGGGGGGTGGCCGTGCGGCGGGTGTGGATCGCGAGCGAAGCGAGGGTACAACGATGTGCCAGCACCGACCTGAGTGTCCTACCGCCGACTCCCCCGACCGCGAGGCGGCCGTCCCCGTGGCGCTCCACCCCGACCAGGGGTGGAGCCTGTTGTGCAACGGCGTCCTGCTCTTCGAGGACACCGGCGAGCTGCTGCCCGACGGCCGGGTGATCGCACCGCACCGGCCGCTGGCCCTCGCCGCGCTCTGACGGCGCGCGGCGGCACCGAGCCGGACCCAGCAGCACCGGGCGAGCACCGGGCAAGGCCGAGGGCCCCGGAGGAGTCGATCCTCCGGGGCCCTCGGTTCACCGGGCTCAGACGCCGTACTCGTCCAGCGGCGGGCAGGAGCAGACCAGGTTGCGGTCGCCGTAGGCGCCGTCGATCCGGCTCACCGGCGGCCAGTACTTGTCGGCGGGGTTGACGCCGGCCGGGAAGACGGCTTCCTGGCGGCTGTAGGCGTGCTCCCAGTCACCGGCCATGGTGGCGGCGGTGTGCGGGGCGTTGCGCAGCGGGTTGTCCTCGGCCGGCCAGGCACCGGAGCCGACCTTCTCGATCTCCGCGCGGATCTCGATCATCGCGGCGCAGAACCGGTCGATCTCGTGCAGGTCCTCGGACTCGGTGGGCTCGATCATCAGCGTGCCGGCCACCGGGAAGGACATGGTCGGGGCGTGGAAGCCGTAGTCGATCAGACGCTTGGCGATGTCGTCCACGCTCACCCCCGTCTCCTTGGTGAGCGGGCGCAGGTCGATGATGCACTCGTGCGCGACCAGGCCGCCGGGGCCGGTGTAGAGCACGGGGTAGTGCGGGGCGAGCCGCTTGGCGATGTAGTTGGCGTTCAGCACCGCGACCTGGGTGGCGCGCTTGAGGCCCTCGCCGCCCATCAGCCGGACGTACGCCCAGGAGATCGGCAGGATCGCGGCGGAGCCCCAGGGAGCGGCCGAGATCGGGCCGACACCGGTGGCCGGGCCGGCCTCGCTCTGCAGCGGGTGGTTGGGCAGGTACGGCGCGAGGTGCGCGCGCACCGCGACCGGGCCGACGCCCGGGCCGCCGCCACCGTGCGGGATGCAGAAGGTCTTGTGCAGGTTCAGGTGCGAGACGTCCGCGCCGAACTTGCCCGGCTTGGCGAGGCCGACCAGGGCGTTCAGGTTGGCACCGTCCACGTACACCTGGCCGCCGGCCTCGTGCACCATGGCGCAGATCTGGGTGATCTCGGTCTCGTACACGCCGTGGGTGGACGGGTAGGTGACCATCAGCACCGAGAGCTGGTCGCGGTGCTGCTCGATCTTGGCCTTGAGGTCCTCGACGTCCACGTCGCCGTCGACCAGGGTCTTCACCACGACCACCCGCATGCCGGCCATCACGGCGGAGGCCGCGTTGGTGCCGTGCGCGGAGGACGGGATCAGGCAGACGTCGCGCTCGGCGTCGCCGTTGGCCAGGTGGTAGGCGCGGACCGCGAGCAGGCCGGCCAGCTCACCCTGGGAGCCGGCGTTCGGCTGGATCGAGACGGCGTCGTAGCCGGTCACCTCGACCAGCTGCTGCTCCAGCTCGCGGATCAGGCTGAGGAAGCCGCCGACCTGCTCGACCGGCGCGAACGGGTGCAGCTGGCCGAACTCGGGCCAGGTCACCGGCTCCATCTCGGTGGTGGCGTTGAGCTTCATGGTGCAGGAGCCCAGCGGGATCATGCCGCGGTCCAGCGCGTAGTCACGGTCCGACAGGCGGCGCAGGTAGCGCAGCATCGCGGTCTCCGAGCGGTGGCTGTGGAAGACCGGGTGGGTCAGGTACTCGTCCGCGCGCAGCAGCCCGGCGGGCAGCGTGTCGGCGGCCTCGGCCACCTTGACGTCCTTCAGGCCGAAGGCGGCCCAGACGGCGGCCAGGTGCTCCCGGGTGGTGGTCTCGTCGCAGGAGATCGAGACGGTGTCGGCGCCGGCCCGGAACAGGTTGATCCCGGCCTCGGCCGCGGCGGCGACCACCTCGGCGGCGCGGCCGGGGACGCGCGCGGTGACGGTGTCGAAGAACGCGCCGTGGGCGAGCTCGACGCCGCCGGCCCGCAGGCCCTCGGCCAGGGCGGCGGCGTAGCGGTGGGTGCGGCGGGCGATGTCGGCCAGGCCGTCGGGGCCGTGGTAGACCGCGTACATCGAGGCCATCACGGCGAGCAGCACCTGGGCGGTGCAGATGTTGCTGGTGGCCTTCTCGCGGCGGATGTGCTGCTCGCGGGTCTGCAGCGCCAGGCGGTAGGCCCGGTTGCCGTCCACGTCGACCGACACGCCGACCAGGCGGCCGGGCAGGTTGCGGGCGAACTGGGCGCGCACGGCCAGGTAGCCGGCGTGCGGGCCGCCGAAGCCCATCGGCACGCCGAACCGCTGCGAGGTGCCGCAGGCGATGTCGGCGCCGAGCTCGCCCGGCGACTTCAGCAGGGTCAGCGCCAGCAGGTCGGCGGCGACCGCGACGACCGCGCCGAGGCCGTGCGCCTGCTGGATCAGCGGCGCCAGGTCGCGCACCACGCCGGAGGCGCCGGGGTACTGGAGCAGCACGCCGAAGACGCCGCGCTCCGCGATCTCGGCCGGGATGCCCTCGGACAGGTCGGCGACGACCACCTCGACGCCGGTCGGGACGGCGCGGGTCTCGATCACCGCCACGGTCTGCGGCAGGGTGTCGGCGTCGATCAGGAAGACCCCGCCCTTGACCTTGGTGACCCGGCGGGCCAGCGCCATCGCCTCGGCGGCGGCGGTGCCCTCATCGAGCAGCGAGGACCCGGAGGTGTCCAGGCCGGTCAGGTCGGAGACCAGGGTCTGGAAGTTGAGCAGCGCCTCCAGCCGGCCCTGCGAGATCTCCGGCTGGTACGGGGTGTAGGCGGTGTACCAGGCCGGGTTCTCCAGCACGTTGCGCAGGATCACCGGCGGGGTGAAGGTGCCGTAGTAGCCCAGGCCGATCATCGAGGTGAACACCTGGTTGCGGGCGGCGAGGGCGCGCAGCTCGGCGAGCACCTGGGCCTCGCTGCGGCCGGCCGGCAGGCCCAGCGCGGTCAGGCTCTTGATGGCGTCCGGGACGGCGGCGTCGGACAGCTCGTCCAGGGAGCCGTAGCCCACCTGGGCCAGCATCTTCTCCTGGGCGGCGACGTCGGGGCCGATGTGGCGGGTCTCGAAGGGGCTGGCCTGCTCGAGCTCGGCGAGGGTGGCGTCGCTGCGGCGACCGTTGGTCGGCTGGGCGTTCATGGGGGTCGAAGCCTCCTGGTCGATGACCGGCTGGGGTGCGGACGCCGACCGGTCGTCACCGCCGTGGGGACAGCGGGGAACCTTGAGCGCACGAACCCGACAGGCCTCCCCCTCTGTCATCGGGACCTGAGAGCTTCGCCCGCGCGGGAGGCCCGGAGGCCACCCGCCGGCTTGCACCGTCGGTGAAGGTGGTGCCGTCGGCTCCCGCGCCGGCGGTCCTGCCTTGCTTTCCAGAGTGACCTGTCCCACACGGTACGGGTGCCTGAGAGATTCCGGGGAGGAGTTGCTCCTTCGGCGCCCTGACGCCCGGCTTCGGCGGGCTCAGGGACTCTCCCGAGCGGGCTCGGCGGTCGCCGCCCAGGGTACCAGCGAGTTTCCCGCGGATCACGGGCCAGGGGCGGCGGATCCGGCGCCGCCGTGCCCCGGACGGCGGCGCCCGGGTCGCCCACGTCCGATTGATGGCTTTTCGTGTGAAGTGGCGGGCGGCCAGCTCCTTCGACCGCCCCCTCACGGCCATTCGCAGGAGCAGTTGGACGGAGGACAGCGTGCAGACCGATATCGATCCGCGCGACCTGATCGGACACAAGGCGGTCGACCGGAACGGTGACAAGATCGGCACGGTCGACGAGGTGTACCTCGACGACGCCACCGGCGAGCCTGAGTGGGCCGCGGTGCGGACCGGGATCTTCGGCCGGGACGCCTTCGTCCCACTGACCACCAGCGAGTTCGCCGGCGACGAGTTGCGGGTCCCGTACGACAAGTCGCTGATCAAGGAGTCTCCGGACTTCGGGGTGGGCCAGCACCTCTCCCCGGCGCAGGAGCTCCAGCTCTACCGCTACTACGGCCTGGACGCGGGCGGCCCGACACCGCCGGTCCCGGCCTCCAACGGTTCGGCGGCAGCGGCGACGACCGCGGCGGCCGCGACCGTGGCGGCGGGCGACCGCAGCAAGGACCTGGACTTCGGCAAGGTCTCCTCCGGCCCGGCCACGATGGCCCCGCCCGAGTCCTCGGCGTCCTCGTCGATGACCGCCCCGCCGTCCTTCGGCTCGGCCCCGCCGACCGCCGTGCCGATGGCGGTACCGATGACGGCACCCGCCGAGGCGCCCATGGTGCACGGCAGCCCGATGGCCACGGCGCTGCACACCGCGCCGCCGAGGCCCGCGCCCGAGACCCGGATGCCGGAGGAGAAGCGGCCCGAGCAGGAGCGGCCCGCGGAGCGGCAGCCCGAGCCCGAGCGGCCGGCCGGCCCGGCGCCGAGCGCGCCGAGCGGCCCGGTGGAGGTCACCTGCCGGGAGGAGCGCCTCGACATCACCACCCAGTGGCACGTGCTGGGCACCGCCCGGCTGCGCAAGTTCGTCACGAGCGAGCCGGTGGAGCGCAAGGTGCCGGTGGTCCGCGAGCGGGTCCGGGTGGAGCGGGTCCCGGTCACCGATTCCGAGCGGGCCGCGCTGACCGAGCAGGAGATCGCCGAGGGCGTCCAGGAGGTCACCCTGCGGGAGGAGCGGCCGGTGGTGCGCAAGTACCTGGCGCCGATCGAGCGGGTGCGCCTGGTGGTGGAGCGCTACACCGAGGAGGCCGTGGTCCGCGAGGAGCTGCGGCGCGAGCAGGTGGAGATCCACGACAGCACCACCCCCGCCGCCCCGGACACCCCGCCGGCCGGTCCGGCGCAGCGGTCGGCCCCGGCCGCCGGACCGATGCCGGACACCCACCGGCCGGAGCCGCTGCGGCCGTCCTGAGCCGGCGTCACCACCCCGGGCCCGCCGCCCGATCGAGGTCCCGTCCCCGCACTCGCGGGGACGGGACCTCGGCTTTGCTGAAGCTTCACCGATCGATATTTGACATACTGAACTATTCAGCGGCATGGTTACTTCATTCGATTCACTATCTCGTGCCTGAAGCACCGCGCTTCGGGCGGCCAGAACCGGAGGAAGAACCGTGAGTGAGGCATCACAGCCCGCCATCACGGCCGACAAGCCGACCAGCGCCCGGGTGCTCCCCGCCCTCGTGCTGGCCATGCTGGCGTTCAGCGTGGTGCAGACCGCAGTCGTCCCGATCCTGCCCTCGCTGGCCAAGGAACTGAACGTCTCCGGCTCCAACATCACCTGGCTGATGACGGCCAACCTGCTCTCGGCCGCCGTCCTCACCCCGCTGCTCGGCCGGTTCGGCGACCTGCGCGGCCGCAAGCCGATGCTGCTGGTCTCGCTGGCCGGTCTGGTGGCCGGCTCCGCGCTCGCGGTCGGCACCCACTCGTTCACCTGGCTGGTCGTGGCCCGCGTCCTGCAGGGCGCCGGCGGTGGTGTGCTGCCGCTGGCCATCAGCATCGTCCGCGACGAGCTCCCCCGGGAGAAGGTCACCGGCGGCGTCGCGATGATCAGCGCCTCGATGGGCGTCGGCAGCGGCCTCGGCCTGGTCGCCACCGGCCTGCTGCTGGAGCACTGGAGCTACAAGTCCATCTTCTGGATGGGCCTGATCTTCGGCCTGATCGCGGTCGCTCTGGTCGCCCTGCGGGTGCCCAAGGACCCGGTGGTCGACAAGGAGGGCGGCGCCGACCCGCTCGGCGCGCTCACCCTGGCCGGCTGGCTCTCCGCCCTGCTGGTCGCCGTGAGCCAGGGCAACAACTGGGGCTGGACCTCCAACAAGACCCTGGGCCTGTTCGCCGTCGCGGCCGTGGTCGCGCTGGTCTGGATCATCATCGAGACCAAGGTCAGCCACCCGCTGGTGGACATGAAGATGATGTCCCTCCCCGCCGTCGCCTTCACCAACATCTCCGGCCTGCTGATCGGCTTCGGGATGTACGGCTCCTTCCTGGTCATCAGCAACTTCGCCCAGACCCCCGAGAAGCTCGCCCACTACGGCTTCACCGCGACCGTGCTGCACGCCGGCGTCATGCTGCTCCCCTCCGCGGTCGGCTCGATGATCGCCGCCCCGGTCGGCGCGCTGCTGATCGCCCGTCGCGGTCCGCGGCTGCCGCTGGTGCTCGGCGGCGTGCTCGGCGCCGTCTCGATGGCCTACCTGGCCCTGCGGCACAGCGCCGAGGGCGACATCTACACCGCCTCCGCCGTCTTCGGCCTCGGCGTCGGCCTCGCCTACGCCGCCATGCCGGCGTACATCAACGGCGCCGTCCCGGTCGAGCAGAGCGGTATCGCCAACGGCATGAACGCGGTGCTGCGCACCGTCGGTGGCGCCGTCGGCACCGCCGTGATGGGCGCCATCCTGACCGGCGACACCATCAAGGGCCTGCCGATCCCGGTGCTGCTGCCCACCCTGGACGCCTACAAGCACGCCTTCTGGACGGCCGCCGTGATGTGCCTGGTCGCCGCCGCCGTGCCGTTCGCGATCCGCAGGATCAAGCCGGCCACCGCGCCCGTCGAGGCGGCCGCCACCAGCCCCGAGCTGGCCAAGACCGACGCCTGACGAGGCGTCCTTCCTCGCGGCCGGGACGGGACGCGAGGAGACCGGGCCCCGAGGCGGTCGACGAGGGCATCGCGACCGCCCGGGCCCGGCCCGGCAGACGGCTCCGCACCTGGGACGGGTGCGGGGCCGTTGTCGTACCCGGCTACCGCAGCGGCAGTGCCCCGGAGGGCTGCAGCCGCGGATCCTCGATCGCGAAGGTGCGGACCCGGCCGGGTGGGCTGTCCGGCGTCTCGAAGCGGACCGTCACCCGCCCCACCCCGCTGCCCTGCACCCAGCCCGGCCCGTACTCCTCGTGCGTCACGTCCTGCCCGGGCCACCAGCGGCGCACGGCCGGCGGCTCCGGCTCGGCCTCGGGCTCCGGCGCGGGCCGCTCCTGCCCCTCGAGCTCCGGCTGCTGCGCCGCGGCCTCCCGGACGGCCTGGGCGAACAGATCCTCCTGGGTGTAGTCCGCCAGCTGCGAGACGCCGACCCCGAGCAGCCGGACCCCGCCGGTGGTGTCCACCTGGAGGGCGAGCCGGCGGGCGGTGGAGGCGATCACCTCCTCGTCGTCGGTCGGCCCGCGCAGCGTCTCCGACCGGGTGAGCGTGGAGAAGTCGAACCGGCGGACCTTGAGCACCACCGTGCGGCCCGAGCGCCCGGCCGCCCGCAGCCGGCGCACGCAGCGGGCCGCCAGGACGTCGACCTCGTGCATGATGCGGTCCCGGTCGGCCAGGTCGACCTCGAAGGTGTCCTCGACCGACACGGACTTGGCGTCCCGGTCGGGCACCACCGCCCGCTCGTCGATGCCTATCGACATCTGGTACACCCCGGCCCCGTGCGCCCGCCCGAGCAGCTGCACCAGCTCCTCCAGCCCGGCCGCCGCCAGGTCGGCGACCGTGCTCAGCCCCACCCGCCGCAGCGCCTGCTCGGTCGCCGGCCCGATCCCCGGCAAGGCCCGCACCGGCATCGGGCTGAGCACCGCCTGCTCGGACCCGATCTCCACCAGCACCAGGCCGTCCGGCTTGGCCCGCTCGGAGGCGATCTTGGCCATCAGCTTGGACCCGGCGGCGCCGACCGAGGCCGTCAGTCCGGTCCGCTCGAGGATGTCGGCCCGCAGGTCCTCCGCCAGGGCCAGCACCAGCCGGGCCCCCTCGGCCGGCCCGGCGGCCGCCAGCGCCGGACCGTACGGGCCCGCCTCCAGGTCCACGAACGCCTCGTCCAGGCTGAGCGGCTCGACCAGCGGCGAGCGCTCCCTCAGCAGACCCATCACGATCTCGCTGGCCCAGCGGTAGGCCTCGAACCGGCCGGTCAGGAAGGCCGCGTTCGGGCAGAGCCGGCGGGCCTGGGCCATCGGCATCGCCGAGTGCACGCCGAACTTCCGCGCCTCGTACGAAGCGGTGGACACCACCCCGCGCCCGCCCAGGCCGCCGACCACCACCGCCTTGCCGCGCAGGCTCGGCTTGGCCGCCTGCTCCACCGCGGCGAAGAAGGCGTCCATGTCGAGATGGATGATGCTCGGCACCGTACGCACCGCTCGATCATCCCGCAGGGGTCTGACATTCCGTTCGAGCGGCGGGGCCGCCCGTGCCGGGCCGCCCGCGGTCGGTGGCCGGCCGCGGTCAGTGGCCGGCCGCGTCCGCCAGTGCCCGGCCGACCCCGGCCTCGTGCGGGCCGAGGAACTGCGGGTCGGGGCGCCACCAGGCGTCCAGCAGGGCCTTCCCCGCGCCCGGCACCTCTCTCAGACCGCCGTAGTACCAGGTGACGTCGGTCGGCTCGTCGACCCCCACCGCGTACGAGTCGATCCCCGCCGCCTCGCAGAGCGCCAGCGCCCGGCGGACATGGAAGGACTGACTGACCAGCACCGCCCGGTCGACCCCGAAGACCTGACGGGCCCGGGCGCAGGAGTCCCAGGTGTCGAAGCCCGCGTAGTCGCCGACCACCCGGATCTCCGGCACCCCGCGCTGGATCAGGTAGTGCCGCATCGCGTCCGGCTCGTCGTAGTCGGTGCTGCCGTTGTCGCCGGTCACCAGGATCGCCTGCACCTTGTGCTGCTGATAGAGCGCCAGCGCCGCGTCCAGGCGGTGCGCCAGGTAGGGCGAGGGCTCACCGTCGAACAGGCCCGCGCCGAAGACCACCGCGACCGGGGCGTCGGGCGCGCTGCGCACCGTACCGACCCGGTCGCTCTCGGCCAGCCAGAGCCAGCCGCTCGGAGCGAGCGCCAGGCAGGTCAGCAGCACCGCACCCTGGTACCAGCGGCGCTGCCCGCGCCGGCTGCCGAACCCCGGCATCCGACGCCCCCGAAGAATCCGGCGTGCCATCACCACTCCCCCGCCCTCGACCGACCCACCTGCCCCGACCCACCTGCCCCGACGCAGCGAAAGGCCCGGACGGTTCCCCGTCCGGGCCCTGGTCGCTGCGGGCTAGCCCGCGCGGTTGCGGCGCTGCGCCAGCTCGTCGGCCGGGTCGTGGCCCACCAGGGTCTCGCCGGTGTCGGTGCGCTCCCCGTGCAGCCGGCCCAGGACCGTCTCCAGCTCCTTGCCGACGGCGCCGACCGCGATGCCGAACATGCCCTGCCCACCGCCCAGCAGGTCGACCACCTGCTGCGGGGAGGTGCACTCGTAGACCGTCGCGCCGTCGCACATCAGGGTCAGCCCGGCGAAGTCGGCCGGCTCCGCGGACTGCAGGTGGCTCACCGCCACCCGGATGTTCTGCAGCGAGACCCCGGCGTCCAGCAGCCGCTTGACGATCTTGAGCAGCAGGATGTCGCGGAAGCTGTACAGCCGCTGGGCGCCGGCCGGGTACGCCGAGCGGACGCTCGGCTCCAGCAGCCCGGTACGGGCCCAGTAGTCCAGCTGCCGGTAGGTGATCCCGGCGGCCGCGCAGGCCGTCGGGCCGCGGTAGCCGAGCAGCGCCGAGGTGGGGGCGAGCCGCTCGATCGCGGGCTGGCCGGCCTGGACCGCGGGAAACCGCCCGACCCTGGGCAGCTCCGGCTCCCAGGTCTCGACCGCCGCCTCGGCACCCCACGGGGGCGCCGGCAGACTGCGACCGCTGCGCGGGAGGTGCACGGCGCACAGGCCCCCGGCAGCCAGGTCATCGCCGGTGCCGCTCATGCCAACCTCCGTCCACTGCTGCTGCGGGCCCTGGGGCCCCGGGTGGCCCAACCAACCGGAGCCATCCCTGACGGTAAGCAGTCGCCAGTGACGCGTCAACGATCGCCACGCCGAGGCTCACCGCCGATGTCACTCCACCGAGTGGTTTTCTCCGGCCTCGGAGTGGGAACGTGCAGACACTTCGCCCATCACGACTTGCGGACACCACCGGCCGAGGATAAAGAACCCGTCAACTGCCGGGCCGGGCGCCGGGGCTACTGCTGGCCGCCGAAGTCCTCCGGCGAGACCTGATCCAGGAACTCGCGGAACTTCTCGACCTCGTCCTCCTGCTCGTCGGGGATCGAGATGCCGGCCTCGGCCAGCACCTCCTCGCTCCCGTAGATCGGCGTACCGGTGCGCAGCGCCAGCGCTATCGCGTCGGACGGCCGGGCGCTCACCTCCACCCCGCCGGCGAAGACCAGTTCGGCGTAGAAGACGCCCTCGCGGAGGTCGTTGATCCGCACCTCGGTGAGCTGGTGGCCCAGCGCGTCCAGCACGTCCTTGAACAGGTCGTGCGTCAGCGGCCGCACCGGCGTCATGCCCTGCTGGGCGAAGGCGATCGCGGTCGCCTCGCCCGGACCGATCCAGATCGGCAGATACCGATCGCCCCCGACCTCCCGCAGCAGCACGATCGGCTGGTTGGACGGCATCTCCACCCGGACACCCACGACGTCGAGCTCATTCACACTGGCAACCCTATGGCCCACACGGCCGATATGAAAGCGCAGCCGGTCCGGCCCACCCGATTCCGGCCTCCACCTGGCCGGTCACCGCCCGCGGCGGGCCGTGACCCTACGCCTTCGGACGCAGCCCGGCCTGCACCATCGCCGCGTGCAGGCGCACCGAGAGGGTGGCCAGCTCGCGCGCGGTGGCCTCGGCATGGGCGCGGGTCTGCGGGTTGCGGTGCCGGCGCAGCGGGGCGACCACCTGGTCGACCAGCGCCACCTCGCGGTCCGCCGCCGCCTTCATCGCCCGTAGGTGCCGCGGCTCCAGCCCGTACCGGCCGAGCTCGGCGACCAGCCGGGCGATCTGCAGCGTGTCGCCGTCGAAACCGCCGTCCGGGCCCGCCGAGACCAGCCCGTAGGCCTCCCACTCGGCCAGCTCCCCCTCGACCGCCTCGGCGGCCGCCAGCAGCTCGGCCCGCCCGAGCCGGACCCCGGGCGACGGCGACCCGGCCGCGACCAGCTCGCGGTCGGCCTCCTCCATCGGCCCCGGCCGGTGCTCGGGCGCCGGCAGCGCGGGGGGCTGCTCGCCCCGTTCGATCGCGTCCAGGTGCTCGCGGATCACCCGCAGCGGCAGGTAGTGGTCGCGCTGCATGCGCAGCACGTACGCGAGCCGCTCGACGTCGGCGGGGCTGAACTTCCGGTAGCCCGACGGGGTCCGCTGCGGCTCCACCAGCCCCTCCGCCTCCAGGAAGCGGATCTTGGAGATGGTGACCTCGGGGAAGTCGTCCCGCAGGAAGGCCAGCACGGCGCCGATGCTCAGCAGTTCGTCGCCCCGCCGCCGTGCCTCGCCCGCGCGCCGCGAGGCGGGCACGGGCGAGGACCCGAGGAAGGTGGGAGTGTTAGCGGTCACTCGGGCTCCAGCCGAAGTCGTGGTCAGTACCCCCGGTAGTGGCTGGCGAAGAACACCAGCCGGTACTTGCCGATCTGGACCTCGTCGCCGTTGTTCAGCGCGACCTCGTCGATCCGCTCCCGGTTGACGTAGGTGCCGTTGAGGCTGCCCACGTCGGCCACCGTGAAGCCGCCGTCCTGACGGCGACGGAACTCCACGTGCCGGCGCGAGACCGTCACGTCGTCCAGGAAGATGTCGCCCTGCGGGTGGCGGCCGGCCTCGGTGACGTCCGAGTCCAGCAGGAAGCGGCTACCCGCGTTCGGACCGCGCTGGACGATCAGCAGGGCCGAGCCCGGCGGCAGCGCGTCGATGGCGGCCAGCACCTCGGGCGACAGCGCCGGGGTGGCGCCGGTGCCGGTGGCGTTGGGGTCGTAGGACTCCAGGCCGGAGATGGTGATGGTCGAGGTGGTCTCGGCCGCACCCTCCTGGTGCACCCCGGCGCGCAGCGGCGTACCGCAGTTGGAGCAGAACCTGGCCGTGACCGGATTCTGGTTGCCGCACCGGGGACACGGAGTGGAGCCGGCCATGTTCACTGCCTCCTGGCGCGGCACACCCGGCTGGACGTGCCCGGCGTAGGGGTCCGGGGCAAACCCTCCACCAGAGGTTGAGGGTCCTGTCGGGAAACCTATGCGCGGCGCGCCCGAGGAATCAACCGACGCGCCGTACGCCGCGCCGAAGCCTTCGGTGGGGATGCCGGCGCCCTGGGTCGCGTTGTCGTCGCGGTACAGCGGCCGCTGCTGCTGGGCGTACTGGTCCGCGTCCGGCGCGGGCCGCATGCCCGGCACGCCGGATTCCTCGTCGGCGCGGCGGTGCCGCGCCGTGGGCGCCTCGACGGCCACGTCGCGACGGTTGCTGCGGCCGAAGAGCTTTGCGAAGAAACTCACGGGCGAATCCCCTTGTGTGTGACAGACCCGCCCGCGGGGCAGGGTGAGAGGCTCGGGCACGAGCTGGGCCCGGGATCGGGCCGGTGCCGAGCAGGTGTTGTGTCCCAGTGTGACCGACCGTCGACAGTCGTCCACCACCGGGTCCTGACGGGAGTTGACGGCGCGTCCGGAATCCGACCCGTCACTTCGCCGCCGGCTTGCCGTACTGCAACTGCTTGGGAGCGGCCAACGCGTCGACGACGACCTTCTGCTGCTGGGTGATGGTGGCGCGCGCCTGGTGGTTCTCCAGCGTCCGCACCACGCCGCCCGGGATGTTCAGGGCAGGGGTCAGGTCCTGCGGGTTGCCGACCACGGTGAACCGGAACGGCTGCGACACGTCCTTGCCGTCGATCTGCACGCCGCCGGACGACCCGTCGGTGAAGTAGGTACCCGCCACCACTCGAACATCGTTGATCTGAATCGCCTCCGCCCCCGCCGCTCGCAGTTCTTGCAGGGTGTCCAGCAGCATATCTGCCTTCACCTGCCCTTGGGGATCATCGATGGTCAGGACGATCCCCGGCCCGGTCGCCGGGACCGTACCTGCCAGAACGCCGAGCTCCGCCGTCTTCTTCCTGGTCTGCTCCTGCGCCTCCTTGGCCTGGTTGGAGCTGTTCTCCAACTGGGCCATGGACTGCTCGAGCTGCGTCTTCTCCTGCTGGAGACGCTGCTGGCGGCTGTCCAGTTCGTCGAGGATCCGGACAAGATCCTCCTGCCGCGCGCCGCGCAGCTGGTCGTGGTCGTTGGTCGACCGGACCTGGATCGCCAGGGCCAGCCCGAGCGAGAACAGCAGCACGGCCACCACCAGCTGGCCGCGGGAGATCCGCAGCGGCCACATCGCGGCCCGCAGCCGCCGCCGGCCGTCCGCCGGCTCCTCGGGCGCCGCCGGCGCCTCCGGCCCGGGCTGCTGCTGCGGCGCCTCGGCCGGTGTCCGGAGCGCCGGCTCCACGGGCTCCGCCGCCTCCCCCGCCGCGTCCGCCTCCGGACCGGGGGCAGGCTCCACCGCCGGCTCGTCGGGTACCGGCTGGGGCTCGGGCTCGGGCTCCCGGTCGGGAGCCGCTGCCGGCACCGGCTGTGCCTTCGGCAGGGCCTGCGCGGCCGGCTCCGGCGCGGCATCCGGCCGCTCCCGGGGCCGCTCCGCCGGCTCGGCGCGGTCGGGCTGGTCGGGCAGGTCGGGCTGGTCGGGCAGGTCGGGCTTGTCGTCGTCCTTGTCCACGCCTTGCGCTCCCTACGCCCTGAACACGTGCCGGCGAATGGCCGCCGCGTTGGAGAAGATCCGGATGCCGAGCACCACCACCACACCGGTGGACAGCTGCGATCCGACCCCGAGCTGGTCGCCGAGGAAGACGATCAGCGCCGCGACCACCACGTTCGAGAGGAACGAGACCACGAACACCTTGTCGTTGAAGATGCCGTCCAGCATCGCCCGCACACCGCCGAACACGGCGTCCAGCGCCGCCACCACCGCGATCGGCAGGTAGGGCACCACGGCGTCGGGGACCTCGGGCTGGACGAACAGGCCGACGACCACGCCGATCACGAGACCCAGTACGGCAATCACGGTGTTGGAACTCCTGTCCCTGCGGTGGACGATGCGGTGGCGCTCTTGGAGCCGGACGGCTTGGCCGCCCGGGTCGACTTCGCGGCCGACGGGGAGTGCGAGGGCGACGGCGAGGACGACGGCGGTGGCGAGGACGAGGGCGCCGAGGGCGACGGCGAGGCGGCGGCGGACGGCGACGCGGTCTCGGGCGTGTCGGGCCTGGCGAACCGGAGCGTGATCCCCGCCGCCGCCGGCAGCTGGAGGTTCTTCTGCACGGACAGGCTCGACTTGATCCCGTAGCTGTCCTGGATGATCCGCAGGTAGCGCCCGGCCTCGTTGTCCTGGAAGGCCTGGCCGAGCTGCTTGCCGTCCCCGAGCGCCAGCACGGTGTACGGCGGCACCAGCGGGCGGTTGTCGACCAGGATCGCGTCACCGGCCGCCCGGATCGCCGACAGCGCGGTGAGCCGCTGCCCGTTGACCGAGACCGCCTCCGCGCCGGCCAGCCACAGGCCGTTCACCACCAGCTGCAGGTCATGGTCCTTCAGCCGGCCGGAGTTGCGGAAGCTCTCGGCCTCGCGAGGGTTGTTGATGTTGCCGCCGGCACCGGTGCTGCTGGCGTCCTCGATCACCAGCTTCACCCCGGGGCCGCTGATCCCGCCCGCCCCGGTCCCGGCCGCCAGCGCGGCCAGTCCGCCGTCGCCACCGGCCCGTAGGGCGTCCTGCTGGGTGGCGGCGACCTTGTCCCGCAGATCGCCGACCTGGCGCTGGAGGCGGTCCGCCGAACCCGTCGCGTCCTTGATCCGGTGCACCAGCGCGTCCCGCTCCTTGGCCAGCGTCGGCTCGGCCTCGTGCGAGGTCACCGCCCCCACCGTGACCACGGTGGCCGCCAGCGCGAGACCCAGCGCCAGGGTGAGCCGACCGCGCAGCGAGGACGGCAGCCGGCTGCTCCCCTCCACCCCCTGGGCCCTGGCCGCCTCGGCGTAGCCGTCGTCCAGACTGTGGTCCATCACGGTGGTCAGCAGGGACATCGAGGCGTCCGGGCGCGAGAAGCGTCCGTCCCGGTCACTCGGCGTCGGCGTTGCTGGCATGCGGGACATCGTCCCATGTCCCCGACCGGGCGTACGACCTACCCCCGGGGTCCCCGGGCCCATTGCAGGTCGGATCGTGACATTACGGGCAGCACGGCGGGGCGGGACGGACCTACCGCCCCACCCCGCCGTCCGTCGGCGCTACCGGCCCGCGGAGTCCACCACCGCACCCCAGTCGTCCAGCAGCTGCTGGGCCGCCTGGTCGTCCGGGCCCTCCGCCCACAGGTGGGTGACCGCCTCGGCCGGGTCCGGCAGGACCAGCGTCCAGCGGCCGTCGGGCTCGACCACCCGCACCCCGTCCGTGGTGTCCAGCCGCCGGGTGCCGGCCGCCTCCACCACCGAGCGCATGACCATGCCCTTCGCCGCCCACGGCGTCGCGATGTCCCGGCGCTGGATATGGGCCTGCGGGATCCGGGCGTCGATCTGGCTGAGCGTCAGCTGGGTCCGCGCCACCAGGCCGACCAGCCGGACGAACGCCGCGGCGCCGTCCAGCACCCCGCTGAACTCCGGCACCACGAAGCCACCACGGCCGTCACCGCCGAACACCGTGCCCTCGGCGGCGGCCGCCTTGGCCAGGTCGTCCGGCGAGGTGGACGTCCAGATCACCTGGGTCCCGTGGTAGGCCGCGACCTGCTCGGCGATCCGGGTCGTGGTCACCGGCAGCGCCACCTGCCCGCTGCGCCGCTCCGCGGCCACCAGGTCGAGCAGGACCAGCAGCGCCCGGTCGTCCTCGATCACCCGGCCGAGCTCGTCCACGAAGGAGACCCGCTCGCCGACCGGGTCGAAGCGCACCCCGAAGGCCGCCCGGGAGGAGGCCACCAGCTCACCGAGCCTGGCCAGCCCGGCCCGCCGCTCCTCCGCGTCCTCGGTCGGCCTGGACTCGTCCAGACCGCCGGCCACCGTCAGCGCCTCGACGCCGAGCCGGCCGAGGATGCTGGGCAGCACCAGACCGGCGCTGCCGTGCGCCGCGTCCACCACGACCTTGAGCCCCGCCTCCCGGACCCCGGTGATGTCGACGGCCCGCAGCAGATTGCTCGCGTACGAGTCGAAGACGCTGGCCGGGTGCAGCAGGTCGCCGATCTCACCGGGGAACGCCCGCCGGAACTCCTGCCGGGAGTAGACCCGGTCGAGCTTTCGCTGCCCCGCCTGCGACAGATCGGCGCCCCGCTCGTCGAAGAACAGGATGTCCAGCGAGTCCGACACCCCCGGCGTGGTCCGCAGGAACACCCCGCCGGCACTGCCCCGCGCCGTGTGCTGCCGGGCCACCGGCATCGGTACGTTCTCCAGGTCGCGGACGTCGATCGCACTGGTCTGCAGCGCCGAGATCATCGCCCGCTTGAGCGCCCGCGCACCACGCGAGTGGTCACGCGCGATGGTGACGGTCGCCCCCTTCTTCAGCGTGGTCGCGTACGCCCCGGCCAGCCGGACCGCCAGCTCCGGGGTGATCTCGACGTTGAGCACGCCGGACACGCCGCGCACCCCGAAGAGGTGCTCCTGGCCGCGCGACTCCCAGATCACCGAGGTGTTGACGAAGGCCCCGGCCTCGATGGTCTTGAACGGGTAGACCCGGATGTTGGCGGCGATGTTCGACTCTTCGCCGATCAGGCACTCGTCACCGATCACTGCCCCGTCGTCGATCCGCGCGGCCCGCATCACATCGGTGTTCTTCCCGACCACGCAGCCGCGCAGGTTGCACTGCGGACCGATGTAGACGTTGTCGTGGATCACCGCCTTGTGCAGGAACGCGCCACGCTTGACGACCACGTTGCTGCCGAGCACCGTGTGCTCGCGCAGCTCCACCCCGGCCTCCACCTTGGCGTAGTCGCCGATGTAGAGGGGCCCCCGCAGGATGGCCTCCGGGTCGACCTCGGCACCCTCGGCGATCCACACGCCCGGTGAGATCTCGAAGCCGTCCAGCTCGACCTGGACCTTCCCCTCCAGGACGTCCGCCTGGGCCTTCACATAGCTCTCGTGGGTGCCCACGTCCTCCCAGTAGCCCTCGGCGACGTACCCGAAGACCGGCTTGCCCTCCTTGAGCAACTGGGGGAAGACATCGCTCGACCAGTCCACCGACTCGCCGGCCGCGACGTAGTCGAAGACCTCCGGCTCCATCACGTAGATACCGGTGTTCACGGTGTCCGAGAACACCTGGCCCCAGGTCGGCTTCTCCAGGAAGCGCTCGACCCGGCCTTCGTCGTCAGTGATCGTGATACCGAATTCCAAGGGGTTGGGCACGCGCGTCAGACATACGGTGACGATCGCGCCCTTCTCACGGTGAAAGGCGATCAACTCGGAAAGATCGAAATCGGTGAGCGCATCCCCGGAGATCACCAGGAAGGAGTCGTCCTTGAGCGCGTCCTCGGCGTTCTTGACGCTTCCCGCCGTACCCAGCGGGGTTTCCTCATTGGCATAGGTGAGGTGCATACCCAGGTCTTCGCCGTCACCGAAGTAGTTCTTGACCAGGGAGGCCAGGAACTGGACGGTCACGACGGTGTCCGAGAGGCCGTGCTTCCTGAGCAGCCTCAGCACGTGCTCCATGATCGGCCGATTGGCGACCGGCAGCAGCGGCTTCGGCATGCTCGAAGTCATCGGGCGGAGGCGGGTGCCCTCTCCGCCTGCCATCACAACGGCTTTCATTGCGGGTGCGTCCTCCTTCTCGGTGGTGAACCCTGTGGATCCATCAAACCGTTCAAGAGCTTGTCTACCCGGATCAAACCGTCCGACGCACCGTGTCGACCGTGTGAAACCTCTCGGCCGACCCCGTCCGGCTCAGGCCGCCGCGGCCCGCGCCGCCTTCACGATCTGCCGGGCCTGCACCGCGTAGAGGATGCCGGCCCACCAGTACAGGACCGTGCCCCACCAGATGAAGGCCCAGCTGACCACCTCCGCGGTCGCGGAGATCCAGCTCGAACCGGCGCCGAGCAACAGCAGCGGGAAGGCGTACATCAGGTTGAAGGTCGCCGCCTTGCCCAGGAAGCTCACCTGCAGCGGTCCGTACCCGTACCGGGACAGGATCGGCAGCAGCGAACCGATGAAGACCTCCCGGGCCAGCAGGAGTGCGGTCACCCACCACGGCAGGATCTCCCGCCAGGTCAGCCCGATCAGCGTGGAGAGCACGTACAACCTGTCCGCGGCCGGATCCAGGATCTGCCCCAGCCGGCTGATCTGCCCCCAGCGCCGGGCCAGCTTCCCGTCGAGGTAGTCGCTCACCCCGCTCACCATCAGCAGCGCGATCGCCCAGCCGTCGTTGTTCGGCCCGCCGAACACCGGCCACAGGATCAGCCACAGGAAGACCGGGACTCCCACCAGCCGGCCCATGCTGAGCAGGTTGGGAATGGTGAGGATGCGGTCCGTCTGGACACGCGTCTCCTGGACCTCCACCGGGGGGCCTCCTGGTGCTCACGACAACTTGTGCGGCATTGACCATACAACAAAAAAGCCCCCCACCCGTGAGGGTGGAGGGCTTCTCTGAAAGATTGTTCGGCGGCGTCCTACTCTCCCACAGGGTCCCCCCTGCAGTACCATCGGCGCTATGAGGCTTAGCTTCCGGGTTCG